>JALSGQ010000139.1 GCA_026982665.1 Hyphomicrobiales bacterium
GGCACAACCCTTGGCACAACCCATGCTGGCGCATGTCGCTGATTCCTGCGCCCGACAGAATGGCGGATGCGCAAGCCCCGGGCAAGTCATCGTGGAGGCAGAACGGGGGCATGGTTGGTGTGAGTGGTGTGCCGACAAAGGCAGATGTGGCATGACTGGCGTTGCCACACCATGTTGCTTGTGGTTGTGGCTGGCAAGGGGAGTGATGATGGCGCAAATGGTGGTGAGGTCGACATCTCCTTAAACAGTCGGTGGCAGCGCAGGGTGGCGTTTTTGCGCCCAGGCCCAATGAATGGGAAATGGAATTTCCTGTTTGGTTGAAATGTATCATTTAAGCGATTGAATGTGTTGCGTTTTGAATATCTGCCCTGCCTCCCGGGAACAGGCCGGGAAGCGACCATTCCGTTGGCAGACGGTGGCTGAAAATGCATGCGTAATGTGTGCCGGGGATGGGGCGAAGACAGGCAGTGTGCATATCGCGGCACAGCGCATGAGAGGGCATGTGCCGGTTGTCGGTATTGGCTGCGCGTCAGGCGGCGGGACAGGCGAGATGCCTGGCGACAGGCACCGACAGGAGCTCGAAGTCAGCCCGCCGCAGTTTTCACTCGTTTTCTTCTGCTGCAGGCACCTTGTTTCCGGATGACCGGATGGGCTGCTGTTTGCCGGAATCGAGAGCAACCGCGGGACGTTGCCAGGGAAAGGCAACAGGGCACTTCTGCGAAAGACAAGGTGGCACCAGGGAAGCATTGCCAGCAGGAAATGATGCTCGCCACACAGAGTACGCCATTCCTTCCCCTGTGCTGCGCGTGCATGCGACAAGCCTTTTTCCGGCTCAGTCTCGGCTGGCAGCAGCGGAGCGCTTGACTTCTGCCGCAATCAGGCCTTTCGGGCCGCGGCCGTAGCGCACCATCAGTTCATCACCCGGTTCCGGCTCCTCCAGCCCGGCACGGCGCAGGACTTTCATGTGCAGGAAGATGTCTTCGTCCACGCCATCGGCCAGCAGGAAGCCGAAGCCTTTCGGCCGGTTGAACCATTTCACCCGTGCCGGCACCCAGTCGGATTCGGGGCGCACTTCCACGTCAGCCAGTCGCGGCGGGCGTTTTTGTGGAAGGGCCGTGGAAGTATCCAGGCGGATGATGCGCACGGCCTGATAACCCTTGTCGCGCCGTGCCACGTCGCATTCCACGTAGGCACCTTCCGGTGGTGCGTCATGGCCACTGCGGCGCAGGCAGCTCAGATGCAGCAGCACGTCGCGCTTCATGCCATTGTCCGGCACCAGGAAGCCATAGCCACGCGCGGTATCGAACCATTTCACGTAACCGGAAATGCGATACAGCGTAACTTCTTCATCAGGTGGTGGCCCCATGACGACCTTCGGCCCTGCCTGTGCAGCATCCTGCGCGGCAGGCTTGTGGAGCGGCTCCACGTTGTCATCATCGAACGCCAGCCTGTCTGCTTTGTCCCCCGGCATGGCCAGCAATCACTCCTTCAAACACATGAACAACCGCACATAAGGCGGAGAATCATCCGGTTGATGAATCACCACACTGCAATGATGCGCCAACTTCATTGCAAAGTATAGCCCCGCTTCCACGTCAGTGGATAAATACCCTGATACCACTGGCATTCTTGTAATGCAACCTGCGGTGCAATTCTCATGCGCCGTCGTGGCGAGAGGGCGATGGCAGGTGGGCACATGCCGGTTCATTTTCCTGTCGTTGCGGCGATGCGTCTGAAGGAGAGGTGCCGCATTAACCCTTTGCTTACCATGAAACGGCATGCTGCCGGACAATGGTGGAGCAGGTCTGCCTGGCCGCGCTGATGGCAGCCTGCCTGCAATGGATCATCACTTTCGATGCCGGAGCTGGGAGCAGGGCAGCATGAGATCGCAGGGCAATGACGCCATGATGGCGGATGGCGCGGATGGCGGCATCGGTGCGGTGGCGCTGGGTGAAGTGCTGCGCGGGATGTTGCTGCGCCGCAAGATGCTCATCCTGTTGTCCACGCTGCTGTTTGCGGCGCTGGGCGCGGCTGTCATCATGCTGTCTTCCCCTGTCTATACTGCCGCCTCGCAGGTGCTGGTGGAATACGAGGAGACGCCCTACACGCGCGCTGGTGTGAGCGATGGTATTGCAGCCCAGCCACGGCAGATCACCGACCGGGACGTGCGCAGCCAGGTGGAGGTCATTCGCTCGCAGGACATGGCGCTGAAGGTGCTGCGCCGGCTTGATCTCATCGGCACGCCGGAGTTCGATCCGCTGAAGCGGGGTATCGGCACGCTGGGGCGGCTGAAGATCGCGCTGGGCTTCTCCGTCGATCCGCGCAGGCTGACGCCGGAGCAGCGGGCGCTGGCCGTCTGGGAGAAGCGGTTGAAGGTCTACAGCCTGCCCAACACCAAGGTGATAGTCATCGAGTTCGATTCGTCCTCTCCGAAGACGGCAGCGGCAGTGGCCAATACGCTGGCCGAGCTCTACGTGGAGCAGACGCGCTCCCGCCGCCTGCAGCGCACCAGCGAGGCGCGCCAGTGGCTGAAGCAGCAGATCGAGAAGCTGCGGGCGAAGGTGGTGGAAGCAGAGAAGGCGGTGGAAAGCCACCGCGCCCGCGCCGGATTGTTCCAGGGCGTGCAGGCGCGCCTTCAGAACCAGGAGCTCAGCGAGCTGAGTGCGCAAATCGTGCGCGTGGCGGCCGAGCGCTCGCAGGCCGAGGCCAAGGCGAAGGCCATCCGGCGGCTGCTGCGGCAGGGGCGGGTGGAGCAGTCGGCAGATGTGCTCAACTCGCGCCTCATCCAGCGCCTGCGCGAGCAGCAGGTGCAGATTCGCCGCCGGCTGGCGGAGCTTTCCACCATCTATCTGGACAATCATCCACGGGTGAGGGCAGTGCGCAAGGAGCTGGCCGACCTGAAGCGCCAGATCGACGCGGAAGCACGCAAGATTGCCGAATCGCTGGAAGAGCAGGCCAGGATTGCCGCTGCACGCGAGGCCGAGCTGCGCGCGCGCCTGCAGCAGATGAAGAAGAAGGTCTCCGCCGCGTCGCTGGACGAAGTGAAACTGCGCGAGCTGGAGCGCGAGGCGAAGGCCCAGCGCTCGCTGCTGGAGAGCTTCCTGGCGCGCTATACCGACGCCATGACGCGCGACGATGAGCAGGCACTGCCCGGCATGGCCAGCATCATCGCCCGCGCCATGCCGCCGGCGGCACCATCCTTCCCCAAGCCGGGGCCCATCATGCTGCTGGCGACGCTGGCCGGGCTGGTGCTGGGCCTGGGGCTTGCCTTCATTCTCGAGGTGATGGCGGCGGTGCGCCGGGCCGAGATGGGCAGCGTGCGCCAGCCTGCTGCCGCTGTGCCTGCTGCTGCCGTTGCGGCTGGCGGCATGTGGGCGGCGGAACAGCATGCTCCGTCTGCAGCAGCTTCCGGTTTCGCCCCTGCTGCGGAGGCAGGGCAGGGCGTGCCGGCGCAAGCCGCGGCCTTGGCTGGATCGGCGGCATCCGCTGCCCGGCATGCAGCAGATGAGCCGCATGCACCGCAGGCGAATGCCGGAATGCTGCAATCGAAGGATGATCTGCCTCGGGTGCCAACAGCATCTCCTGCAACCGGGCAGGAAAAGGATGGTGGCAGTCGCAAGACACCGGGCAGGGGTGTGCCTGATGCGCCTCTGCACGTCGATGGGGCTGTCGATGGGGCGATGCAGCGCGTCCTGCAGATCGGGGCAGTGGGGGGTGTTGCTGCCACCGCTGCCGGGCAAGCGCAATCGTCCGCGGTTGCCGGCGGGCAGCGCGATCAGGCGCGTGTGGAAGAGATCTCCTCGGCTGGCGAGCAACCGGCAGAAGCTGGTGCACAGGCCGTTGAAGAAGCCCCGGAATCAGGCACCATTGTGCATGCGGCACAGCGCATGGCGGGGTGGGTGCGCAAGTGGCATCAAGAGTCCGGCAGGCAGGTGGTGGCCCTTGCGTCGCTGGGGCTGCTGGCGCGGCAGGATGCCGATGCAATTCTGCATGGTGCGCGTGCGCTGGCCGGGGATCATCGCGTGATGCTGGTGGACGTGGCAGAGCAGGATTACCTGCTGCCAGGTTCGTCGAAGTCGCCGGGGCTTGCCGACCTGTTGCAGGGGGCAGCCGGCTTTGCCGACATTGTCGCCGCTGATGCCAGGGAACCCCGCCTGCACATGGTGCGGGCCGGAAATGCCGCAGTGCCCGAAGGAGCCTTGCATGGCGAGATGATGCGCGAACTGCTGACGGCGCTGCGCGAGAATTACGACCTCGTCCTGCTGCATGAAGGCCTGCCGCGCTATCCGTTGCACGAAGATGACAGCGCCCTGCCGCTGGCCGAGGGCATCGTCATCCTGCATTCGGCAGATGAGAAGGAGCTGGCCGAGGGGCTGCGCGGCACCCTGCTGCAGCTGGAAGAACGGGATGTGGCATTGGTGGAGGTGGCGGAAGTGGCTGCCGGCATGCCGCATGCGGAGACGAATGCCATGGCTGCCGAACAGGCCAGCCCTGATGCCGAGAAGCGGGAAGGCGGGCATGAGGCAAGGTTCCGCTCGATGTATTCGTCCTGACGCCGATGAGCGCTGTTGCTGCCATCAGGCCTGAGAACCTGGAGAAAGCCCCGCGTTTCTCGTGAACTGCCGATGCTCGGGGGCAGATGCCGTCAGCTGGACGAGCAGCCCTGATGCGAGCGTCTCCGGCATCGCCGCGAACTGCCACGACATTCTGGTGCATGAAACTGGCACTGAAGACGCGCGCTCCCGGCAGCCAAGGCCATGCCCGGCCTGCGTGCTTCCCAAAGTCCCGAGCGGCAGCATCGATCTGCCGTCGCAGAACTGCAATGCGCCACGCGCATGACTGTTGCAGTGCCAGTGCGCATGCCGGGGGTTGACGGGGGCGGCGGCCACGGCTAAAGCTCATGACGCTGGTGGGCGAGGCGCGAATCCATCAGGCTGCTGCCTGGTGTCGCGGCGCGCTCCTTGCAGATCATACAGCATGCACTCATGACCATGTGCACTTTGCATGTGGTCCTCTGGATGACAGGTTGTTCGGCACTCGGTCTTGCTGGTGTTGCCGGGCAGCCTTGCTGCACGCTTGCGCCAGCGGAGTATCGCACGGCGGCAGGCGCGGCGGCTTTTTGATGTTTTTTTGGCTGTTGGCTCGTGGTGGGTCGATGGCGTGTTGGATGAAGCAAAGGCAGGGCGGGAGCAATCATGCCGACGATCAATCAGCTCATTCGCAAGCCGCGCAAGCGTCCGGTGAAGCGCAACAAGGTGCCGGCGCTGCAGGCGTGCCCGCAGAAGCGTGGTGTGTGCACGCGCGTTTACGTCAGCTCGCCGAAGAAGCCGAACTCGGCCCAGCGCAAGGTGGCGCGCGTGCGCCTTACCAACGGCTTCGAGGTTACCAGCTACATCCCGGGTGAGGGGCATAACCTGCAGGAGCACTCCGTGGTGCTCATCCGTGGTGGTCGCGTGAAGGACCTGCCGGGCGTGCGCTATCACATCATTCGCGGCGTGCTGGATGCGCAGGGTGTCGAGGGGCGCCGTCAGCGCCGCTCGAAGTATGGTGCCAAGCGCCCGAAGTGATCCGTGGATCTGGCATGGCTGTCCTGCTGTCGGTTGATCCGGCGGCATGTGGCAGGATGATTGGAATGCAACAGGTGTGCCGGAGCTGCTCCGGCTCGTGATGAGGCAACAAGTCAGGGAACAGGTGCAATGCCGCGTCGCCGTCGCGCCGAGAAACGCGAGATCAACCCGGATCCCAAGTTTGGTGATCTGGTGCTGTCGAAGTTCATCAACTGCCTGATGTATGACGGCAAGAAGTCGGTGGCAGAGAAGATCGTCTATGGGGCGCTCGATGTCATCGAGCAGAAGCTGCGCAAGGACCCGGTTGAGGTCTTTCACGAGGCGCTGGACAACGTGAAGCCGCAGGTGGAGGTGCGCTCCCGCCGCGTGGGTGGTGCCACCTACCAGGTGCCGGTGGAGGTGCGTCCCGAGCGCCGTCAGACGCTGGCCATTCGCTGGATGATCGGCGCTGCCCGGGCGCGCAGCGAGCGCACCATGATGGAGCGCCTTGCCGGCGAGCTGATGGACGCCGCGGCCGGGCGCGGTGCGGCGGTGAAGAAGAAGGACGACACGCACCGCATGGCCGAGGCCAACCGCGCCTTCTCGCATTATCGCTGGTAATGCCCGGCTGAACGGAACACGAAACGAGAGATTCGGAGCAAGGCAATGCCCCGCAAGGTGAAGATAGAGGATTACCGCAACTTCGGCATCATGGCCCACATCGATGCCGGCAAGACGACGGTAACCGAGCGCATCCTGTATTATACCGGCAAGTCCTACAAGATCGGCGAGGTGCACGACGGTGCCGCGACGATGGACTTCATGGAGCAGGAGCAGGAGCGCGGCATCACCATCACGTCGGCCGCCACCACCACCTTCTGGCGCAACAGGCGGCTGAACATCATCGACACGCCGGGCCACGTGGACTTCACCATCGAGGTGGAGCGCTCGCTGCGCGTGCTCGACGGCGCGGTAACGGTGCTGGACGCCAACGCCGGTGTCGAGCCGCAGACGGAAACCGTGTGGCGGCAGGGCGACAAGTATCAGGTGCCGCGCATCGTCTTCGTCAACAAGATGGACAAGATCGGTGCCGATTTCTACGCCTCGCTGGATTCCATCAAGGAGCGCCTTGGTGCGCGTGCCGTGCCCATTCAGATTCCCATCGGTGCCGAGGACGAATTCAAGGGTGTGGTTGACCTCGTGCGCATGGTCGCCATCGTCTGGGACGAGGAAACGCTGGGCGCGAAGTTCCACGAGGAGGAGATCCCGGCGGAGCTGAAGGACAAGGCCGAAGAGCTGCGCACGGAGATGATCGAGACCATCGTCGAGCTGGATGAGGAGGCGATGGAGGCCTATCTCTCCGGCGAGGAGATCTCCGAGGACAAGATTCGCGAGCTGCTGCGCAAGGGCACGCTTTCCAACGAGTTCTTCCCGGTGCTGTGCGGCTCGGCCTTCAAGAACAAGGGCGTGCAGCCGCTGCTGGATGCGGTGGTGGACTACCTGCCTTCTCCGGTGGACCTGCCGCCGGTGAAGGGCACCAACCCGAAGACCGACGAGGAGGACGAGCGCAAGCCGTCCGATGACGAGCCGCTGGCCATGCTGGCGTTCAAGATCATGGAAGATCCGTATGGCACGCTCACCTTCGTGCGCGTCTATTCCGGCAAGGTGAAGAAGGGCACCACGGTGCTCAACTCCACCACCGGCAAGACCGAGCGCGTGGGCCGCATGGTGCTGATGCACGCCAACGAGCGCGAGGAGATCGACGAGGCCTTTGCGGGCGACATCATGGCTCTGGTGGGGCTGAAGGATACCCGCACGGGCGATACCCTGTGCGACGTGTCCAAGCCCATCATCCTGGAGAAGATGGAGTTCCCCGAGCCGGTGATCGAGAAGGCGGTGGAGCCTGCCACCAAGGCCGACCAGGAGAAGCTGGCGGTCGCCCTGCAGAAGCTGGCGAAGGAAGATCCGTCCTTCCGTGTCTACACCAACGAGGAGTCGGGGCAGACCATCATCGCCGGCATGGGCGAGCTGCACCTGGACATCAAGGTGGACATCCTCAAGCGCTCGCACGGGCTGGATGTGCAGGTGGGTGCACCGCAGGTGGCCTATCGTGAGACCATCACGAAGAAGGCTGAAGTGGATTACACCCACAAGAAGCAGACCGGTGGTGCCGGCCAGTTCGCCCGCGTCATCATGGAGGTGGAGCCGAACGAGCCGGGAGCCGGCTACGAGTTCGAGAGCACCGTCGTTGGCGGCAACGTGCCGAAGGAATACATCCCGGCGGTGGACAAGGGCGTGCAGTCGGTCATGTCTTCTGGCGTCATTGCCGGTTTCCCGGTGGTGGACGTGAAGGTGAACCTGAAGGACGGCGCATACCACGAGGTGGACTCCTCTGCCGTGGCCTTCGAGATTGCCGGGCGCCAGGCCATGCGCGAGGCGCTGGCCAAGGCTGGAGCCCAGCTCCTGGAGCCGATCATGAAGGTGGAGGTTACCACGCCGGAGGAATACCAGGGTTCCATCATGGGCGATCTCAACTCCCGGCGTGGCCAGATTGCAGGCACCGACCGGCGTGGCAACGCGGTGGTGATCACTGCCATGGTGCCGCTGGCCAACATGTTCGGCTACGTGGACACGCTGCGTTCCATGTCGCAGGGGCGCGCCAACTTCACCATGATCTTCGATCACTACGCACCGGTGCCGAAGAACGTGGCTGACGAGATCATCGCCAAGGTGGCCTGAAAACAGAACGGAACAACCCGAAGAAAGACGGAGACGGAACGATGTCCAAGGAGAAGTTTGAACGCACGAAGCCGCACGTGAACATTGGCACGATCGGCCACGTTGACCACGGCAAGACGACGCTGACGGCGGCGATCACGAAGGTTCTGGCGGACGAGGGCAAGGCG
>JALSGQ010000140.1 GCA_026982665.1 Hyphomicrobiales bacterium
CTGTGGGTTGCCGGTGCGCTGCATCAGGGCGGTGATGGCCCACACCAGGGCATCGGCGCGGTCGGGGCTGTGGCCGGTGGCGAGCAGGTGCTCGAGGCTGCACAGCTCGTCTTCCAGCGCCGGGAAGCTGCCAGCGTGATGCACCCTGCCCTGCTCATACAGAGCCGCCACCGGCTCGGCGCGGGCCTGCTTGCCGCGGCTGGCGCGCACGGTGTGCACCGGGGCATCGGCATCCACCTGGCGGATCAGCTCCGCCACCATGTCGCCGCCCTGGTTGACCTCGGCGATGATGCGGTCTGCCTGGTGCCGGCGCATGGCGGCGATCACCGCGGCAGCCCATTGCAGCGGGCGGGCGCGCGGCAGGCTGGCGTCCTGAAGCACGTAGAAGTGGCCGCTTTCGGCGCGTCCGGCGACGATGATGCCGCAACAGGATTCCTCGCCCGCCGTGGCTGGCGGATCCACCGCCACCACCACGCGCATCAACGGCGGCACGTTATCCGGCGCGATGCGCGCGGCATCGATGGCGGCACGGCTGAACAGGGCGTTGGCGTCGTCCTCGATGAAGACGCCTTCCAGCTCCTGCCGACCCAGCCGGGTGCCGCCGTAGCGCGCCTGCATGGCGGCAAGAAAGCCGGCACCGAGATTGGCGGCGTTGTCCGCCGTGCGGGCACGGGAAAGCCAGGTGTCTTCATCGCTCAGCAGGCGCTTCAGCAACGGCACCGGGGCTGGCGTGGTGGTGGCCAGCACCCGCGGATGCTCGCCCAGCCGCAGCGCCATCATCAGCATGTCCCAGACCTGCTCACCCTTCTTCCAGCGGGCGATCTCGTCGCACCAGGCGAGGTGAAATTGCGGCCCGCGCAGGCTGTCCGGCTCATCTGCCGAGAACAGCTGCGCGAGGCCGCCGCCGGGCCAGCGCACCTGCCGGCGGGAAGGCTCATGCAAGGGCTGCATGTGCGCTGGCCAGCGAAGCGACAACAGGCCGGAATCGCCCTCCAGCATCACCGTGCGGGCATCGTGCAGCGTCGGCGCCACCAGGGCGATGCGCAACGGCTGGCGAGCAGCAGCGGCGCGCAGGATCTGCATCTTCACCCATTCAGCCCCGGCGCGCGTCTTGCCGGCGCCGCGCCCGGCCATGAACAGCCACACATGCCAGCGGGCGGCGGCGCGGGGAAAGTGGAAATCCGGCGGCAACTGCTCATCGCGCGCGGCGAACGGCCAGTTGCCCAGCAGCCAGTGCAGCGCCTGCTCATCCAGCGCCGCCGCCACGGCACGGGGGCCGTGTTGGCGCACACAGCGCTTCAAGCTGTTGCGCAAGGCGGCGTCTGAGGGCGGCGTCGGCTTCACTGGCATCATCGCGTTGCTGTTGTGCGGTGCTGTTCCGTTCCATCTCGGCGGCGGTGGCAAGCGCCTTCATCAGCGCCATCAGGGCCTTGGCCTCGCGCTCCAGCTCGGTGGGAGCGGGTGCGGCATCGTCCTGCTGCGTGCCGCGCAGGCGGCCTTCGAATTGTTTCAGCCGACGCTGCAGCAGGCGGCGCAGACGTTGGGCCTCTCGCTTCGGAATCATGCAACCATGCCCACATGCCGAACAAGAAAGCCGCGCGCCAAGGAATGGCTTGCGCGGCATTGCGAACCTCAGATGTGGCCCCCAGGTGCGGGCCCACTGTGGGATGCTGACAGGGCTTATACACCACAGCGCGCCGCTCGTCAATCATTTTATTCCTATCGTGTCGCTATAATGTTCCTATCATGCCTCGGAGCAGCATGGCACGAGGCACACCCTTGGGAATCGTTCCAAAAAATAGGTTATGTTCAAATATTTACATTTATCTTCATCCTCCTCCCCTGTCGCGCGGCCCGCCCTGCAGAGGGAATGTTCCAGCAGCACCACAACTTTCGATACAAATCTCCCCTTCAAAATGTTCTACTATTGTTCTATAGTGCGCACGTTCACTCATGCAACAAGGAGGGGCAACGCATGCCACGGACCATTGCACGCCAGAACACCAATATCCAGTGGCGCAACAACCCTGCGCTTCAGTGCCATCACCCATTCGCCAACGGCAGACACCGTGTTGCACCGGAAACCAGGGCACGCAGCATGAGCGTGCAGCAGCAGCGCGAGATTGCAGCGCTCATACAAGCGCTGGCACAATGCAGCGGCTGGCTGGCACAGGAGCAACTGAGCCACGGGCGGGTGTGGAAACTGTTCTGTCCCACGCAAGCGGGGGCGAAGGTGCAGCGCGATGTCTGCGCCCAGCTGGTGGCGCTGCTGCAAAGGGAAGGAATCATCACCCCGCGGGAAGATGACCCGCTGCGCTGGCAGCTTTCGCCCAAGGGGCTGCGCCTGTTGCGGCTGGGGGTGCCGGTGTTGCGCAATGCCGGCAGAGGTTGCGCGGACAACACCACCGAAGAACCGGCTTCGGCAGATGCCTGTGGAGATCACGCAGCCAGCAGGCAACCTGCCAGCGGCAAGGAAAAGAAGCGCTCCCGTTCCCGGCAGACTCGCCCTGCATGCAGGGAATCAACCACCACGGGGACTGCCGACAAGCGCGAAACCACGCGGGTGCTGGTGCGTGATGCCGAAAGCGGGCGGCTGCGCGAGCTGGAGGTGAACCTGCGGGAAAATCCGCTGATGTGGCTGGCGCGGCGCAAGGATGCCAACGGCCGACCATACCTGGAGCCGCATCACGTGGCGGCGGGCGAACGGCTGCGGCAGCAATACGAGATCGCCTGTCGCCAGCCGGGCATTACCGCCAACTGGGATGCGGCACTTTCCGCCAGCGACCGTGGCCGATTGCGAGGTGCGCCACGCGATCCGTTTCCCTTCACCGAGCGGGTAATGCTGGCGCGCGAGCAGGTGCAGCAGGCGCTGGAGGCCATTGGTGCCGACCTTGCCGACGTGGTGCTGGCCGTGTGCTGCCTGGAGCAGGGTATCGAGGCGGCGGAGAGGACGCTGAACTGGCCGCGGCGCTCTGCCCGGCTGGTGCTGCGCATTGCGCTGGAGCGGCTGGCTGCGCACTACGGGCTGCAGCCGGCGCGCCCGGCGGCGCAGCAGGAAGGCAACCACCGCTGGCGCAAGGTGCTGCACTGGCATGCGCCGGACGGCAAGCCGCAGGAGCTGCTGCCACCACGGGAACAGGCGCAAGAGCAGGGGCAGCAGGAGCAGCAGAAGTAGCAACAGCCCCTGCCATCACCACCTTGCCGCCACCACCCTGCCACCATCGCTCAACCGGCGGCAGACATCGGGCAGCCTTGCCGAATCACGCCGGCCTGCCCATGCCTGCAAGCCTTGGCGGCGCGAGGCGCTTGCACGCGCTTCCGCCGCCGTTTTTGCGAGTCAAGGGCACCGCGGCCATGATTTGCAGGTTTTCACCATGATTCTGTGGTGTTGAACAGGTATGCATCTTCAAGGCTGCCTGCCGGCGATGGCCAGGCGTAGAAAGACATGCATCAGCATCTGGCTTCTTGCGGAAGAGACGACATCATGGCCGAAGCGCTGCCGAAAAGCATCGAAGACATCAAGGAAATGAGCGCCCCCTACAACCCGGAGGCGGAGATGGCGCTGCTGGGCGCGATTCTCAACCACAATGCCATCTTCGACAAGGTGGGGGCATACCTGAAGCCGGAGCATTTCTCCGAGGGCGTGCATGCGGAGCTCTACCAGCTCATGGCGCGGATGATCGGCCGTGGCCATGCGGTTACCGCCGTTACCCTGCTGCCTTACGCGGAGGAGATTCCGGGGCTGGAAGAGCTGGGCGGCGCGGCAAAATACCTGGGGCAGCTGGTGGCGCATGCGGCACCAATGTCGGCGGCGGATGACTATGCGCGGGAGATCTATGACCTCGCCCGGCGGCGCTGGCTGATGGAGATCGGCTCCGAGCTGGTGGTGGAGGCCAGAACGCCCGATGCCGAACGCAGCGTCAACGAAATCATCGAGGAGACGGAAAAGCAGCTTTACGAGGTGGCGGAAGAGGCGCGCTTCGGGCAGGGCTTTGTCGGCTTCTCGGAGGCGCTGAAGCAGTCGCTGGAAATGGCGGCGGCGGCCTATGCGCGCGATGGCGGGCTGTCCGGCCTGGCCACGGGGCTTGACGACCTCGACCGCATGATGGGCGGGCTGCAGCCCTCCGACCTCATCATCCTTGCCGGCCGCCCCGGCATGGGCAAGACGGCACTGGCGACATCGATGGCCTATCACGTGGCCAAATCCTACAGGCCCGGAGAAGCCGATGCAGAAGGCAACGTGAAGCCGGCGGAAGGTGGCATCGTTGCCTTCTTCTCGCTGGAAATGTCCGCCGAACAGCTGGCCACCCGCATCATCTCGGCGGAGGCCGAAATCCCCTCCAACATGATCCGCAAGGGCGAGATCTCGCCGGACGACTTTCAGCGCCTGCAGGAGGTGGCGGCGCAGATCGACCGGGTGCCGCTGTTCATCGACGATACCGGCGGGCTGACGGTGAACCAGCTGGCGGCGCGTGCCCGGCGCATCAAGCGCCAACACGGGCTGGACATGATCGTGGTGGACTACCTGCAGCTGCTCTCCGGCTCCTCCCGCCGGGCGCAGGAAAACCGCGTGCAGGAGCTGACCGAGATCACCACCAGCCTGAAGGCGCTGGCCAAGGAACTGAACGTGCCCATACTGGCGCTGTCGCAGCTCTCGCGCCAGGTGGAGGCGCGCGAGGACAAGCGCCCGCAGCTTTCCGACCTGCGCGAATCCGGCTCCATCGAGCAGGATGCCGACGTGGTGCTGTTCATCTTCCGCGAGGAATACTACCTGAAGCAGAAGGAGCCACCGGCGGGATCGGAGAAATATGCCGACTGGATTGCCCAGATGGAGGAAGTGCACGGCATTGCCGAGGTCATCATCGCCAAGCAGCGCCACGGCCCGGTGGGCAAGGTGGAGGTGCAGTTCACCGAATCCTTCACCCGCTTCGGCAACCTGGAGAAGCACGTGCAAGTGCCGGAAGGCCTGTGAGCACCCGAAAAACCTGCTCCGGCAATCGAAGCCCGCAGGACGGTGCGCCAGCATGGCTTCAGCGCCGGGGCCTGACATCTCGTCTGCCGGCATCCCGCTGCCGGGCGGGCGGTGGCGACAACGCTCTGGCGGAGGCCGCGCCTTTCCGCTATGCGCAAGGGCATCATGCAGCGGGAACGGCTTGAATATGACGTGCTCATCATCGGTGGCGGGCCGGCGGGGCTGGCTTGCGCTCTGGCGCTGGCGCAGGAAGCACGGCAGGGTGGCCGGCCGCCCGCCATCTGCGTGCTGGAAAAGGCTGCAGGGCCGGGGCTGCACACGCTCTCCGGTGCCATCATCGATCCCGCCCCGCTCGATGCGCTGCTGCCGGGCTGGCACCAGGATGCCGACTTCCCCCTGCAAACCCGCGTGCGGCAGGAAACACTGAGCTTCCTCACCGCGCGGCGACGCCTTGACATTCCCCCTGCCCTGCTGCCGCCAATGATGCATCACGAGGGGCAGCTGGTGGGGCCGCTCTCTGCGCTGGTGCAGTATCTGACGCGAAAGGCGGAAGAGGCTGGCGTTGACATCTTCCACGGCTTTGCCGCCAGCGAACCCATCATCGATGATGCAGGGGTGCTGCGTGGCGTGGTGGCCGGAGAGGCCGGATTGCAGGCAGACGGCACACCGGGGCCGCAATACGAACCGGGCGTGGAGATTGCAGCGCGCTTCACGGTGCTGGCGGAAGGGGCACGCGGCAGCATCACGCAAGCGGTGGCGCGGCGGCTGCGGCTGTTTCGGCATCCGGTGCATCATGCACTGGGCGTGAAGGAGCTGTGGCGGCTGCCGCAAGATGATGCCGCGCATGCCGGACACGTGCTGCACACGCTGGGCTGGCCGCTGCTGGGGCGGGCGGCGGGCGGTGGTTTCCTGTATCATCAGGATGCCCGGCACATCGCGGTGGGGCTGGTAACACACATGGACTGGCGCGATGCCTGGCTCTCACCCTTTGCCGAGATGCAGCGGTTGAAAATCCATCCGGAGATCGCGCCGATGCTGGAAGGGGCCGAGCGCATCGGATACGGCGCGCGCACCTTGGCCATGGCCGATGTGCGCGATGCCGAGGCGCTGGCCTTCCCCGGCGGTCTGCTGGCGGGAGATGCCTTCGGCATGGTCAATGCGGCGCGGCTGCAGGGCGTGCATGCGGCGCTGGAATCGGGACGGCTGGCGGGCGAGGTGCTGGCCACGGCGCTGGCGCAGGGCGAGGCAGGCTCGCGGCTTGCCCGTTACGTGGCGCGGGTGCGGGCCAGCCGCTTCTGGCAGGAACTGGAGCAGGCCGCCAACATCAAGCCGGCATGGAGCCGCCTGGGCCTTGCGGCGGCGCTGGCCGTTGCCGCCATCGACCTGTGGGGAGCGCGGCTGCTGGGCCAGCGGCTGCTGCCTGCCCTGCGCCATGACCTGCCGGATCATGCCACGCTGCGCCCCCTGAAGCGGGAAAAGGCCGTGCGCTCGCCAAAGCCTGACGGACGGCTGGTGTTCGACCGCGACAGCTCGCTGGCGTTGGCTGGCGTATCCCACCGGCGCGGGCAACCGGCGCACCTGAAAATCAGCAGCATGGACGCCATGCGCAGGCTCAACCGGCGGCTGTTCGGCGGGCCGGAACAGCGCTACTGCCCGGCGGCGGTGTATCGCTGGCGCAGGGACGAGGCCGGCAACGAGCAGCTGCTGATACAGGCGGAGAA
>JALSGQ010000141.1 GCA_026982665.1 Hyphomicrobiales bacterium
GAAGAACAGCTCGATCATGCGGCGATAGATGCGTTGCAGGCGCTTCAGGTCCTCCACCAGCACGCGCTCGTTCACCTGGTGGATGGTGGCATTCACCAGGCCGAACTCGGCGACCGGGCAATAGTCCTTGATGAAGCGCGCGTCCGACGTGCCGCCGCCGGTGGAAAGCTCGGGCGTCAGCCCCGTTTCCTCGGCAATGGCCTGCTGCATGACCTCGATGAGCGTGCCGCCCTCGGTGATGAAGCTCTCGCCGGAGACCACCATTTCCATGAAAAAGCGCACGCCGGTTTCGTGCTGCACCTCCTCGGCCAGCATCTGCGCCCAGCGTTGCAGGCTCTTGGGCGTGTGCTCGGTGTTGAAGCGGATGTTGCAGGTGGCCTTCGCCCGCTCCGGGATGACGTTGGTGGCCGGGTTGCCGACATCGAAGGTGGAGAACTGCACGGTGGTGGGCTGAAAGAACTGCGTGCCTTCATCCAGCCGGGCGGAGGCCATGCGATCCACCAGCCGCGCCAGCCCGTGCACCGGGTTGACGGCCTTCTCCGGATAGGCCGTATGTCCCTGCACGCCCTGCGCCTCGATGAACAGGTTGAGCGAGCCGCGCCGCCCGTTCTTGATGGTATCGCCCAGCTCCTCGCTGCAGGACGGCTCGCCGACAATGCAGGCATCGGGCACGTGGCCATGCTCCTGCATCCAGCCCAGCACCTTGCGCGTGCCGTTGATGGCCGGGCCTTCCTCGTCGCCGGTGATGAGGAAGGACAGCGAGCCGGGCAACGGCCTGCCAGCGGCGCGATGCTCCGCCACCCAGTCCAGCGCCGCTGCCGCGAAGGCAGCCACCGCGCCTTTCATGTCGCAGGCGCCGCGTCCATAGAGCACGCCGCCTTCCACTACCGCGGCAAAGGGCGGATGCAGCCAGTCGGATTCATCGCCCGGCGGCACCACGTCGGTGTGCCCGGCGAAGCACAGGTGCGGGCCGTCCTCGCCGATGCGGGCGAAGAGGTTGCGCACCTCCTCCGTGCCCGGCTCGGCAAAGGGCAGGTCATGGCAGGTGAAACCCGCCGGCTGCAGCGCTTGCCGCAACACGTCCTGCGCTCCGGCATCCTTCGGCGTTACCGACGGACAGCGGATGAGCGCCTGCGCCAGCGCCAGCACGTCGGTGGAGGTGTCATTGCTCATGCGTCGCTCCGGGCTTGCGAATCAACTGCTGCCCATTCAAGCGGGAAGCCGCCAGAACCACAAGGCCAGATATGCCACCCAGAAGGCCAGCCACGGCCAGAAGACGGAAAGTCGCGGCAGCACCTTGTGCCACAGCCAGCCCACCAACAGCGAACCTGCAGCCGCCAGCCCCAGCCACAGCACCTGCGCCAGCGTGAACCACGCCATGTAATCGGCCAGCGGAAGCCCGGCATGGGGCGCCAGGGCGCTGAACAGCTTGCTCGGCACCAGCTGCATGATGCCGCTCAAGGCTGCTGCACCGCCGCCGGTCTGCAACGCCTGCAATGCCTCCGGCACCATGGCGCGGGAAATGTCCGGCAGCGCGCCCATGAAGGCGGTGATGACCTTCAGCGATGCCCCGCTGCCCCAAGAGAACATCAGCAGCGCTCCGGCCAGCGCGCC
>JALSGQ010000142.1 GCA_026982665.1 Hyphomicrobiales bacterium
GCCTGTGCCGGTGGGCGGCAGGTGATGTGGCTGCCTGGATGGTTCCCGGCAATGTCTGCAACCCGGCAGAAGCAGCTGCCAGGCTCAGGCTGCGAGCGTGTGTCTTATACCGGAAAGGCCAGTGCATCTCAAGGCCGTGTCATGCATTGCCCTCCGGGTGGGGCGCTGGCCGCTATCCGCTGCCCGTAGGGTGAAAAGCGGCTTGCCATGTGGCAGGATGCAGCGGCAAGCAGGCTTGTCGGCAGGGCGTGCTTGCGTCCCTGATGCATTGCTTTGCCACGCATGAGCTGGTGGTGCTTGCCAACGGTTCGTGTGGGGCCTAGATGCTCTTCATGCAGGGGCGAAGCGGCGCGAGATCATCTGAATGCCAGCAAGAGGCAGCTTGACATGCTTATCCAGACGGAAGCGACACCCAACCCGAATACCCTGAAGTTCCTGCCTGGCGAGAAGGTGGTGAGCGGCCCGCCGCGCGACTTCAAGAGCGTGGAGGAGGCCGAGGCGTCGCCGCTGGCGAAGCGGCTGTTTGCCGTTGATGGCGTGCGCGGCGTGTTCCTGGGCTCGGACTTCATATCGGTGAGCAAGGCGGAAGATGCCGACTGGGCGCTGCTGAAGCCGGCGGTGCTGGGTGCCATCATGGAGCACTATCTTTCCGGCGATCCGGTGATCGAGGGCGCGGCTGCCGAGGCCTCGGAGTTCTATGACGAGAAGGATGCGGAGGTGGTGCAGCGCATCAAGGAGGTGCTGGACACGCGCGTGCGTCCGGCGGTGGCGCAGGATGGCGGCGACATCACCTTCCAGGGGTTCAAGGACGGCGTCGTGTATCTGCAGATGGTGGGTGCCTGTTCCGGATGCCCGTCATCGACGGCGACGCTGAAGCAGGGGGTGGAGAACCTGCTTCGCCATTTCGTGCCGCAGGTGCAGGAAGTGCAGCAGGTCTGAGGCGGGCCTGCGCCCCGCTTGTTGCGAGAGTGGAGGCTGCAAGGGGCGTGCAGGACATCGGCGCTGGTGGCTGGCGGCACTGCCGCTGTGGCCTGTCATGGCCGGATGATGCCGGTGGCGGGCAGCAGTGGCCGGCACACCGGCAGGGAGAGCACACCGGCAGGGAGAGAAGGAACGGCAGGAGGGAAACATGGGCTGGGAGGCATGTGGCAAGCCCGTTGACGAGAAGGCGTTGCGGCAGATCTTTCTGGAGGCACGCAGCTACAATGGCTGGCGTGATGAGCCGGTTTCCGACGAATGCCTGCGCCAGATCGTTGACCTGATGAAGATGGGCCCCACCTCGGCCAACTGCCAGCCCATCCGTATCCTGTTTCTCAAGACGCAGGAGGCCAAGGAGCGGCTGAAGCCGCACCTGATGGAAGGCAACGTGGAAAAGGCCATGAGTGCGCCGGTGGTGGCCATTTTCGCGCATGACCTGGAGTTCTACGAGCGGCTGCCGAAATACTTTCCGCACACGGATGCGCGCAGCTGGTTCGTTGGCAACGAGCCGCTGATAGAGGCCACGGCCTTTCGCAACGGCACGCTGCAGGCGGCTTATTTCATCATCGCGGCGCGGGCGCTGGGGCTGGATTGCGGACCGATGTCGGGCTTTGACAACGCCGGAGTGGATGCGGAGTTCTTCGCCGACCGGCCGAAGTGGAAGTCCAACTTCATCTGCGCGCTGGGGCATGGCGACCCGGCCTCGCTGTTCGACCGCAGCCCGCGCCCGGCGTTTGAGGAGCTGGCGGAAATCCTGTAGGTTGCCGCGCGAGCGCTGATTGCCCGCAGGATGCATCTGCGGAAAGTGAATGATGCGGTGTGCAAGGGCCGCGCGCGCAAGCAGGTGGAAGACGGCTGAGAGCGCCAGCCGCACAAGCGCGGTGGCAGCGGGGAGGGAATTGCAACGATGCTGGTGCTTGGGATGGATACCTCCCTGCAGGCCTGTTCGGTGGCCTTGGTGAACCGCGCCAGCGGCGAGGTGCTGAGCTATCGCCGCGAGATCATGGAGCGCGGCCAGGCGGAAGTGCTGCCGGACATGGTGGATGCGGTGATGATGGACGCCGGCGATCCCTATGCCACGCTGGCGATGATAGCCATCACCCGCGGGCCGGGCAGCTTTACCGGTGTGCGCATTGGCCTGTCGTTTGCCCGTGCGCTGGCCTCGACGCTGGAGATTCCCATCACCGGCATCACCACGCTGGAGGCCATTGCCCGCAATGTCGGCCACAACCCGGAGCGTTTGCCCATTGCGGCGGTGATCGATGCACGGCGCCAGGAGCTGTATCTGCAGGTGTTCGATGCCGGCATGCAGCCGCTGACCGAGGCGCTGCTCACCCCGGTGGATCAGGCGGCAGCACACCTGCCGCCGGGGCCGTGCCTGCTGGTGGGCAGCGGCGCGGCACTGCTGGCGGACGAGGCCACCGGGCGCGTGGCCATTGATGCCGATCCGCTGCCCACGGCGGAGGTGGTGGCGCTGCATGCGCCGGTGGAGCCGGTGCCGACGGAGCCGCCAGAGCCGCTGTATCTGCGCCAGCCGGACGCCAAACCGCAGAAACCCCTGCTGCGCCGCCCACACTGAGGCACCGCGCCCCGAAAAACGGGCATGCGTGGGCAGGGGGCGAAAGCCCGGGCGGCAAAAGCCGGAAGGCATGGGCAGGGAACGGCTGGTGGTGCTGCCGTGTCGCAGGATGCCGCAGCAGGGTCAGCCCCCGGCCAATGCCTTCAGGGTGGTGGCCAGCACGGCGAAGGCATCCTGCTGCGCTTCTGCCGCTGTTTCGTCCGGCGTCTGCTTCAGCACCTCGTATATCTGCGGCACCCATTGCACGGCGCGGTCCAGCTCCTCGTCCGCGCCGGGGCGGTAGCCGCCCAGCAACCGCAGGTCGCGCGTGTCCTCGAAGCGGGCGATGAGCGCACGCAGCATCAGCACCAGCTTCTCCTGTTCCGCCGTCCATGCATGGCGTGCCAGCCGCGATACGGAAGCCAGCACGTTGACGGCCGGATACCGCCCCTGCTCGGCAATTTCGCGGTCCAGCACGATGTGGCCATCCAGGATGCCGCGAATGCTGTCGGCCACCGGGTCGTTGTGATCATCGCCATCCACCAGCACGGAGAAGAAGCCGGTAATCGAACCGCCCCCCACCTCGCCCGGCCCGGCGCGCTCCAGCAGGCGCGGCAGCTCGGCAAACACGCCGGGTGGAAAACCTCGCGCCACCGGTGCCTCGCCGGCAGCCAGCAGCACGTCGCGGCTGGCGTGGGCGTGGCGGGTGATGGAATCGGCCACCAGCAACACGTTCTCGCCGCGGTCGCGGAAGTATTCGGCAATGGTCAGTGCCGTCTTCAGCGCCAGGCGGCGCATCATCGGGCTTTCATCGCCGGTGGCGACGACGCCGATGGAACGGCGGCGCTGCTGCTCGTTCAGCGTTTCTTCCACGAACTCCCGCACCTCGCGCCCACGCTCGCCGATGAGGGCGAAGACGACGGTGTCGAAGTCGGCGGCGCGGGTGAGCATGGCCAGGAAGGTGGACTTGCCCACGCCGGAGCCGGCAAAGATGCCCAGCCGCTGCCCGGCGCAGATGGGGGTGAAGATGTCCACCGCGCGCACGCCGGTGCGCATGGGGCGGTTTACCGGCTGGCGGCGCAGCGCTCGTGGCGGTGGGCGGTCAACGGGCAGCGCCAGCGGCCCCGGCGGCAGTGGTGGGCCGCCATCGGCCGGCTCTCCCAGCGCGTTCATGATGCGCCCTTTCCAGCTTTCGTCCGGGCGCAGGCGAAGCGGGCCCAAGTGCCACGCCGGCATGTCCAGCCGGATGTCAGGCTCGGCATCGAAGGGCTTGGCCAGGATGCCGTCATTGCCCACGTGCACCACCTGCGCCAGCCGCTGTTGTCCGGACATGTGGCCGATGGTGATGCAATCGCCCAGCGCTGCAATGCGCGACAGCCCCCGCACGCGGCAGATGGCGGGGGACACCTCCACCACCCTGCCGCCACAGCGCAGCAGCGAGGCATCATGCCGCAGCCGCCGCGCGGCAAGGCCCAGCCGCCCCAGCGGCCCGTCATCCAGCTTCTGCCCGGCCACGACCGGCATCACGCCCCGCCACCGCTGCCGCCAAGGGTGCGGATGGCGTCAAGCATGGTGCGTTCGCTTTCGTCCAGTGCCGTGGAGAGCTGCCGCAGGCTGCTGGTGATGCGGATGAGATGTGCCATCTCCAGGGCACCATTGACATTGGATGTTTCCACGAAGCCCTGCACGATGCCGGCATCGCGGAAATCCACCACCGGCTCCGGCTCGCGGTCGGGGATGACGCCGGAGGTGCCATGGCGTGTCAGCCGCGCGTTCTCGTCGATGCGGAACAGGCCAATGGCGCCTATCTGGTTCTCTCCCTGCGTGATCATGCCGTCAGCGGCAATGCGCGGCGGCCCGCCACCGGGCTTCAGCGTGATGGGTGCGCCCCCCACGTCCAGCACCGGCCAGCCGGTGGCGGCAGACACCAGCTCTCCGGTGGGCAGCATGCGCAGGCGGCCATCACGGGTGTAGATGATGGCATCCCCCGGCCCCTGCAGCGCCAGCCAGGCATTGCCGCGCACCGCCACGTCCAGCGGGTTGCCGGTCTGCTTCAGTGCGCCGGGGCGGGTGTCGATGTAGCTTTCGCCACCACTGACGAAGCTTACCGGCACCGGCTGCTGGCGTGAAACGAGCGCGGCAAAGCGGCTGCCCTCGGCACGAAAGCCCGGCGTGGTGATGTTGGCGACGTTGTTGGCCACGGCGGCCAGCTGCTCGCGCATTGCCAGCTGCCCGCCCAGCGCCACGTGCATGACCACCTTCATGCCATCAGCTCCCTCATCTGCATCCCGGGGGATTGTCCATCGTCCATCCGTTTCCGTCATGCAGCACGTGCGGCTGGCAGATATTCTCCCCTGCCGGCATGCAATGCCTGCGCTCAGCGTCCGGTGATCTTCAGCGTCTGCAGGGTCATCAGCACATCCTGGCTCACTCCGGCGGAAAGCGGCTGCACCAGCAATGCACCGGCCGCCTGCGCACCGCTGCCGCCGAAGGCGGAAGGGCCGGCGGGCGCATTCAGCTCCCACATGGCGGCAAAGCGCGACAGCGTCTTTTCCAGCACGCCGGGCTGCTGCAGGCGGGCAATGTCCAGCGCCTTCTCCACCGCCCTGGCGTGGCGGTCTATGTCTCCGCGGGTGAGGGAATAGCCCAGCACCGTCTCTGCCACCTTCATCAGCGCCGGGTCTGCCAGCACGTCATACCCGGTGCGTATGCCGGGAGCCTTGCGCTGGAAATACAGCGCCAGCCGCACCCCCTCGTTGCGCTCGCCGGCCTGCTCTTCCAGCGTGATGCGCACGTAATCCCGCACCACCTCGCCACGGGCACGCTCGAACGTGGTGGCGGCAGCGCCGAAGGAGTGAAAATTGAAGCGCCGGGCGAAGTCGCGAAAGCGGGTGTCGGTGAGTTGGTTGGCGAAGCTGTCCGGCGATTCGATTCCCTCCTGCAGCACCTTGCGCATGAAGGCCTTGGCATAGGCCATGTCGGCCAGGCCGGAGGCCTTCATGGCGAAGTTGAACAGGCGCTCATCGGCGAGGAAGTCATCGATGCCTTTCACCTTGCCGATGTTCTCCAGGTAGTATTCCACCTCCCGCTGCACCTGCGGCTGCTGCTCCACGCGGCGCAGCGAGGCATCGATATCGGCAGCGATGAGTTGATAATCCGCCAGCGTCGTCAGCATTGCCCGGCTCCCGGCAGGTGGGCCGCCCACGGCTCGTGTGGCCCGGTTCTGCTGCATCATCTGCATCAGGTGCCCGGCCATGGTGGCAGGGGCACCTTGCCCGTGGCTTGCGCCAGCTTCGCGCAAGGCTGGGCTGAGAGGCTGCGTTGCACGGCTGCACGAATGCATGGGGGCAGGAGGCCTCCGGCAAGGGCAGGCGCGCGGCAACGGCAGCACAAGCCGCAGGCCGCGGTGCATGGGCTGCATCAGCACGGGGAGCAGGCATCGTGGGCATTCTGCTGGGCCTTCTGGTTACGCTGGGCTGCGTCATCGGCGGTTATGCGGCGATGGGCGGCAAGGTTGCCGTGCTGGTGCAGCCGTGGGAATTCGTCATCATCGGCGGTTCGGCCTTCGGCACCTTTCTCATCGGCAATCCCATGAAGACGGTGAAGGATACCGGCAAGGCGCTGATGGAGGCCTTCAAGGGCAAGACGCCGGGCGAACGTGATCACCTGGACGTGCTGGGCCTGCTGTTTGCGCTGATGCGCGAGGTGCGCAGCAAGTCGCGCGGCGAGGTGGAGGAGCACATCGACAACCCGGAAGAATCGGAACTGTTCAAGCAATACGAGAACGTGCTGAAGAACAAGGAGCTGACCACCTTCATCTGCGACTACGTGCGGCTGATCCTGATGGGCAACGCCAAGACGCACGAGGTGGAGGCACTGATGGACGAGGAGATCGAAACCATCCGCCACGAGGCGCTGGAGCCGGTGCACGCGATGGTAACGGTGTCGGAGGCGCTGCCTGCGCTGGGCATCGTGGCGGCGGTGCTGGGCGTGATCAAGGCCATGGGCGCGCTGGACGAGTCGCCGGAGGTGCTGGGGCAGCTCATTGGCGCGGCCCTGGTGGGCACCTTTGCCGGCATCTTCCTCTCCTATGCCGTGGTCGGCCCCATTGCCGGCAAGATCAAGAAGGTGCGCGAGCACAACCTGCGCCAGTTCATCATCGTCAAGCAGACGCTGCTGGCCTTCATGAATGGAGCCATGCCGCAGGTGGCAGTGGAGTTCGGGCGCAAGACCATTGCCTCGCATGACCGCCCGGCCATCGACACGGTGGAGAACGAGATGCTCAACCCCGGTGGCGGCCAGGAGAAGCAGGCGGCGTGAAGCGGGCAGTGAAGCAGGTGGCGTGAGGCAGCGTGGAGTGCTGCTCGGCGCGGCAGAAGGCCCTCCAGGGGCGGCGGATGGGCAGCGCACGGCATGCAGGAGGCAATGCACATGCAGGAAGCGGCGGCACCATCGGCGGCAGATCAGGCGGATGTGGCGCAGCGTGGCGATGAGTTGCTCATCTCTGCCTCCGCCCACCTTCCGGCGGAGAAGCTGCGGCTGCTGCGCGCCATCCTGGCGCAGGCCTGCCAGAACCTGCGCGACCGGCTGCATGAACTGGGTGATGTCTCCTTCGACACCTCGCTGACGGAAGTGCAGGTGAGTCCCGCACAGGAGCTGGGCCTGCGTGCCTCCGGCTGGCTGGTGGCGCTGTGCACGGTGAAGCATCACAACACGCTCAGCTGCATCGGGCTGGATGCCGGGGCGGTGCATCTGTTCATCGAGGCGGTGCTGGGCGGCAGGCCGGATGAGCGCGAGATCGTCCAGCGTTCGCAGTGGGGATATTTCGACCAGGTGCTGGCCGGGCAGGCGGCGGCGGAACTGGCCGGCTGCCTGCAACAGGCCTTCGCCCCCAGCACCGAGCTGGACATTTCCCTGAGCGAAATCCGCCCCGGCAACGAGGTGGAGGAACTGGCGCTGGAGCAGCGCCCGGTGCTGACGGCGCGCATCCGCCTGCAGGCGGGCGAGCGTCGCGGCACGTTGCAGGTGGTGCTGCCACCGGGCATTGCCGCCAGCCTGAAGGCCTGCCCGCTGGAGCTGCCCGACTCCGCTTCCGGCGAACAGGATGGAGATGACGCCACGCCTTCCGGCCCCTGGGCGCAGGAGCTGGACAGCCGCCTGCGCACCTCCGAGGTTGCCTGCCGCGCCGTGCTCGATGGTGGGGAAATGCTGCTGGCGGATGTGGCGCGGCTGCAGGTGGGGCAGGTGCTGGAGCTGCGCACGCGCGAAGGCGCGCCGGTGCGGCTGGAATGCAATGGCGAGCCGCTGTTCCATGCCGAGCTGGGGCAGGCTGACGGGCGCTTCGTGCTGCGCCTGCGCCAGCCGGTGGATGCGGCGGAAGAGCTGGCACAGGCCATGATCACGGGCAACAGGGGTATGCAGCCATGAACGAACACTTGAGCGGGCAGGCGAACGATGCGGCAGGCGATCCGGCGAACGGGCAGGTGAACACGGCACCCGATGCAGCACCCCTCACCCCCGAAGGAGCACCACACCAGCAGGCTTCGGGCGCGATGGCAGAGGGGGCGCAGCAGGCGGCGATGCAGGAAGCTCCATCGGCACAGCCGCCACACCCGGCACCGGAGGAGCATCCGCAGCCGGCGCAGACGGTGGGAGATGCCATTCCGCCGGAAGCCCTGCAGCGCGGCGCTGCGGCTGCGGCAGGTGAGGCCATGGGCACGGCAGCCACCGCGGCAGCCGCCGGCATGACGGCAAATGCGCCGGATCTCGACATCGTCATGCGCATTCCGGTTACCCTGCAGGCGGTGCTGGGCGAGGCGCGCATGTCCATCGCCCGGCTCATGCAGCTGGGCCCCGGCTCCGTGGTGCCGCTGGATCACAAGGTGGGGGATCCGGTGGATGTGGTGGTCAATGGCCGGCTGGTGGCGCGCGGCGAGGTGGTGTTGCTGGAAGGAGACGGTGAGCGTTTCGGCATATCGCTGACGGAAATCGTCTCTCCCCGGCGCGACATGTGCTGACGGAACCGGCAGGTGGAACAGCAAATGTGCCGGATGCCCGGATGAGCCGAAAGCGCCGGAAAAAGCCGGACGAGATGAATGAACAGTTGCGGTGAAGCGCCATGAAGGCAGCCACGCAAGCGCCAGCAGGCGGCATCGGGCAGGCGGCAGGGGCGGCCCTGAACGAGCATGCAACGCAGCGGGTGCACGCCACGCGCAGCGCGCACGCTGCCATGCCATCGCACGCTGACATGCCACAATCACCTCCCGGCCCGTTCAAGGCCGCTGCCATCCTCAACGTGCTGGACGCCCCGCTGCTGGAGCGGCTGGCGCAGCATTTCACGCCGGAGGATTTCGCCCGTATCCGCGAATTGCAGCTCGACCCCGCGCAGGTGCGTTCTCTTGAGCTGGAAGCCGTGGTGGAGGACTTTGCCCGGCAGTTCATCGAGCGGCTGCGCACGGTGGGAGATTTGCGCCCGCCCGCCGCCCTGCTGGAAGAGGTGCTGGGCGCGGAAGACCTGCAGCGGCTGAGCGAACCGGAAGAAGCGGAAGAGCTGCCGCCGGTGTGGGACGATGAGCGCTTTGCCAGCGAGGAAGTGCTGTTGCCGTTGGCCGAGAGCGAGCATCCGCAGGTGGTGGCCTTCATCTTCACGCGCATCGATTCGGAGCTGAGCGCGCGGGTGATGCAGCGGCTGGAGCTGCACTTGCGCAACGACATCCTCATGCGCCTGCTGGACATGCGGCCGGTGGCCGAGGAGATGACCCTGCTGGTGGAACAGCAGATCCGCATTGGCTGGATCGACAACGCATCAGCCGGGCGCAATGCCGAAGCACGCGCCCGCATTGCCGAGATCGTCAACCGCATGGACAGGGAGGAGGCAGAGCGCTTCCTGCAGCAGCTGAAGGCGGTGCGCCCGGAGGAGGCAAGAGAGATTGCCCGCATGCTGTTTTCCTTCGAGGACATCGTCCGGCTCTCCGAGCAGGACCGCCTGCTGCTGTTCGACCGCGTGCCCACGGAGCTGACCGTGAAGGCGCTGCACGGCGCGCCACAGGAGCTGGTGGACATGGTGCTGGCCGCGCTCGGCGGGCGCATGCGCAAGATGGTGGAAGCCGAGCTTTCCGGCGGTGTTGCGCCACCGGAAGAGGAAACACTGGAAGCCCGGCGGCAGATTGCCGCCATCGCGTTGCAGATGGCGCAGGATGGCGAAATCGTCATCCATGCCGACGACGATGCCTGATGTTTTCGGTTTCAACGCAGCGAATGACTCTCGGCATCGCACATTGTTGCTGCAGGTGGGTGAGGCGGGCGCATGGCGGATGAACCGGACAAGGACAGCAAGACCGAAGACCCCAGCGAGAAGAAGATCTCCGACGCCCTGCGCAAGGGCAACGTGCCCTTCTCGCGCGAGCCGGCGCTGCTGGCCTCTGTCATGGCCATGCTCATCATTGCCGCCTTCATGCTGGGGCCGAAGTCCCTGCAGATGACCCAGGGGCTGGCAGCACTGCTGGAACAGCCGCATGCCTGGCGGCTGGACAGCGGTTCCGCCGCCCTGCACCTGTTGCAGCAGACAGGCCGGTTGATGCTCGCCTTTCTCGTGCCCCTGTTCGCCGTTTTCGTGGTAGCGGCGGTGGTGGCCTCGGTGGCACAGAATCCGCCCCGCCTGGCACCGAAAAGGGTGAAGCCGGAGCTTTCGCGGCTGTCGCTGAAGAAGGGGGCGAAGCGGCTGTTCGGCGCACAGGGGTGGGTGGAGTTTGCCAAGGCGTGCTTCAAGTTCACCGCCATCAGCATCATCGTTGCGGTGCTGCTGCGCTCGGAAACCGGGCACGTGATGAACACCGTGCTGCAGGACCCGCGCGCCCTGCCGGCGGTGCTGCTGTCGTTGTCGCTGAAGCTGCTTTCCGCGGTGGTGCTGGCGGCGGTGGTGCTGGCGCTGGCCGATGTCGCCTGGTCGCGCCGCCACTGGTGGATGAACCTGCGCATGACCCGGCAGGAGGTGAAGGACGAGCACAAGCAGCTGGATGGCGACCCCATCGTCAAGGCGCGGCGGCTGTCGCTGGCGCGTGATCGGTTGCGGCGCTCCATGCTGGCGGCAGTTCCGAAGGCCACGGTGGTGATCACCAACCCCACCCATTACGCGGTGGCACTGCGCTATGACGGCGAGCGCGATGCCGCACCGGTGGTGGTGGCCAAGGGGCAGAACCTCATTGCGCTCAAGATCAGGGAGATTGCGCGGGAAAACGACGTGCCGATCGTCGAGAACCGCTCATTGGCACGGGCGCTGCACAAGCAGGTGGAGGTGGATCAGATGATCCCGCCGGAGTTCTATGCGGCAGTGGCCGAGATCATCCATTACGTGATGAACCTGCGGCGGCAAGGGGTGGCAGGTTGAAGCCGGGCTGCCGCGCGTGATGGGAAAGGGGCCAGGGCAGAGGCATGCCGCGTGCCTGCATGCTTCCGTGGCAACAGGCAAGCGAGGTGCATCAGCGGCTGTTGCGCACGGCATAATACTTGCCCTTCAGCGCCGCCACCTCGCGCCGCGCCGTGTGTTCGTCGCATGGTGCGCCGATGAATTGCAGCCCGGCGACATTCTCTTGCCGCCACACCACGCGGGCGACATGCAGGGTGCACAATTCGTCATCGAAGAACTTCACGTGCTCCGGCAGCGCCATGCGCCCGGCCATGCGTACCCGCACGCCAAGGGCGGAACGGTCGTGGATCAGGCAATCGGCAATGAACTGCCCGCGCAGCGTGCACAGCTTGCCGGAACGCAGGCGCGTGCGCCGGCGCGTTGCCTTGCGCCGGTTGCGCCCCTGCGGCACGGCATGGGCGGCCTGTGGTCGGCAGCCTGCCTGATGCGAAGGCGGGGCGGATGTGGATTTGCTCGGTGCGCGGCGCATGCTGCTGATTCGCAATCCCGTTGCATGGAAATGCACGATTTTGCGGCATGTGGTGGCAAAAGAAGGCTTGACGAACGCTCAATATGGAAGCATCCGACAAGTAAAGGATGCATTAAGAAAATCGCGATCCCGAGAAATTGCGTCTGCACGCATTGCCGTTGCGGGATATTCCAGCAATACGTGTGTTGGGTTGCAATTTTCTTTCCTTGATTCGATCTTTCTTGCCGTATGCGTAAACTTTTCGTATGCTGATTTCATACTTGATCCGGCCAGCACGCCCATGTGGGCGTATCACCATCGTTTTGCATTTTTGGCAGCATGTCATGACAGCCACTCTTGTCGTTCGGTTGCTGTCATCATGCGGTGTCATTTCGGTTTTCGGCATGGTTGCAGGGCCGCGCCATGTCATTTTCGACGGTTCCGCGTGCGGCAAGGTTGCCGCAAGGTTGGCGCTTCAGCATGGTGTGCGGGCGCATGCGCGGAACTGGCGGGAATGAACAACACGAGGTGCTGTATCGCCAGGGAGGGGGCGGGCAGCCAGCGTCATTCCGGGAGGCAGCGGCATACTGCCGGGCGTGCCTGCGTGAATGGCAGGATGAAAGGTGCGGCTCTGTGCGTGCACGTGTTGCCATGCGCTCGACATCATCACGGCCGGCAGCCATTGGCTCCGGCTGGCATGGCAGGCAGAAGCACCGTCTTCCCGGCCGGGGCGGGGAGAATATCGGGAAAGGCGGCTGAACATGGAAAACGGGGCGCAAATGCCGGCGGGCAGCAGCCGGCTGGATGCCAGCTCTGGGGGGCGCAAGTTGCTGACGGCCCTTGCGCGGCGTTTTTGCCTGCATGGCATCCTCTACATGCACCTTGCCGGCGGACAGCTCGCCGGGCAGACGCTGTGGCTGGCGCATACTTTCACGGGGGAGGCCGCGGCGCGGCTGGAGCGCGAGCATCTGCCAACCCTGCAGCAGATGTTGCGGCTGGGGCACGGCTGCGTGCGGCCCCGGCCCTTGTCGGAATGCGCGCACCTGCAAGAGCTTGCCGGCAGCCTGCCGCTGGAGGTGGTGAAGGGTTTTGCCTTTCCGCTGCATGGCCCTCATGGAAGCTTTGCCCTGGCCTTGGCATTGCACGAGGATGAAGCGGCCCTGAAGCAGCGGATGCCGGCATTGCACCTGTTCATGACCCGCTTCTTCGAGCGCTTTCTGGAACATGCCGCCCGGCACCGGCAGACAGAAGCAGCGGAAGCGCAGCTAAGCCGGCGCGAGCTCGAGTGCCTCTACTGGTGCGCCTGCGGCAAGAGCTATTGGGAAACAGCGGTGATTCTGGGGCTGTCGGAGCGCACGGTAACCCATCACATGAACGCCGTGCGCCGCAAGCTGGGCGTGCAGAGCAATGCACAGGCCGTGGCCATTGCCTCGCTCAACGGCCTGTTCGTGGATTTCATCTGCGAGTCGGATCCTCCCCGCCGCTCTGCCTGACAGCATTTTTCACCTTGATGATCATGCTGCCGTCCCTGGAGCTGGAGG
>JALSGQ010000143.1 GCA_026982665.1 Hyphomicrobiales bacterium
GGCCGTGGCCATTGCCTCGCTCAACGGCCTGTTCGTGGATTTCATCTGCGAGTCGGATCCTCCCCGCCGCTCTGCCTGACAGCATTTTTCACCTTGATGATCATGCTGCCGTCCCTGGAGCTGGAGGTTGTGGCGCGTTTGCCCGGCCTTTCCCTGCATCTGAAAGGGTAACGGCCACGACCTTGAGCACGGGCAGTGCCGCGAACATCGGCGTCGGAGGATGAAGAGAGAAGCAGCCCGGAACGTCCTACGTCAGAAAAAGTAAAGACACACGAGCATCAAGCTCAAGCGGTGCCGCGATCATCGGCGTCGGAGGATGAAGAGAGAGGCGGCCTGAAACGCCCTACGTCTGAAAAAGTAATGGCCACGACCGTGGCTGGCGCCCCCAAGGGGACTCGAACCCCTGTTTCCGGCGTGAGAGGCCGGCGTCCTAGACCGCTAGACGATGGGGGCGCGGCTGGAATGGCCTTTCTATAGGTTCAGGCGCGCAAAAGCGCAAGAGGGGTTTTTGCAGGCGCAAGGCTGGCATGCGGCTGGATGGGCTCAGGTGTTGTGCTGTCGGGCCATGGCGTCGGCGAAGCGGCGGAAGAGGTAGTGGGAGTCCTGCGGGCCCGGCGAGGCCTCCGGGTGGTGCTGCACGGAGAAGACCGGCTGATTGATGAGCGCAATGCCGCAGTTGGTGCCGTCGAACAGCGAGACGTGGGTTTCCTCCACCATGTCCTCCGGCAGCGAGGCGGCATCGACGGTGAAGCCGTGGTTCATGGAGGTGATCTCCACCTTCCTTGTGGTGAAGTCCTTCACCGGGTGGTTGGCACCGTGGTGCCCCTGCTTCATCTTGCGCGTCTTTCCGCCCAGCGCCAGCGCCAGCATCTGGTGGCCGAGGCAGATGCCGAACACGGGCTTGCCGGAGTCCACCAGCTTGCGGATGTGCGCTCCGGCATGTTGCGCGGTGGCCGCCGGGTCGCCGGGGCCGTTGGAGAGGAAGATGCCGTCCGGGTTCATGGCCAGGATGTCTTCCGCCGAGGTATCGGCGGGCACCACCGTTACCTTGCAGCCCACGTCCACGAGGCAGCGCAGGATGTTCTTCTTGATGCCGTAGTCGATGGCCACCACGTGAAAGCGCGCCTCAACGTTGTTGCGGAAGCCCTGCGGCCAGTCCCACGTGCCTTGCGTCCACTCGTAGGTCTTGCGCGTGCTCACCTGGCTGGCGAGGTCGGCACCGACGATGCCGGACCATTCGCGCGCGCGCTTCTTCAGCGCCTCGATGTCGAAGTTGCCTTCCGGGTCATGGGCGATGACGGCATTGGGCATGCCGTTTTCGCGAATGAAGGCGGTGAGCGCACGGGTGTCCACCCCGCAGATGCCGATGATGCCATGCTCTTTCAGCCATTCGTCGAAATGCTGGGTGGCGCGCCAGTTCGACGGCGCGGTGATGTCCGTGTGCAGCACGCAGCCGCGCACGCGGATGGGCATGTCGGGGTTGGAGGTTTCGTCATCTTCCGGGTTGGTGCCGACGTTGCCGATGTGGGGGAAGGTGAAGGTAACGATCTGCTCGGCATAGGACGGGTCGGTGAGGATTTCCTGGTAACCCGTCATGGCGGTGTTGAAGCACACTTCCGCCTCCGCCGAGCCGGTGGCACCAACCCCCCGTCCGTAAATCACCGTGCCGTTGTCCAGCACCAGCACGGCGGTGGGTTTTTCTTCCGTCCACGGGGCAGGGGCGTTGCTCATGGCTTCTCTCGCAGCTGGTGGCAATGCCGGTTGAAAGTGCTCGGCGGCAGGAGTATCTCTTTGTGCGCGCTGGCGCAAGGGTGTGCCGGCATGGGAGGGGAGCTTTCCGGGAAGGACCAGTCATGGCGGAAGATCTGCGGCATCGCATCGAGGAAGAGCTGAAACTGGCCATACGCTCGCAGGACAAGCGGCGCATGGGCACCTTGCGGCTGATAGCCGCCGCCATCAAGGATCGGGAGATCCAGTCGCGCGGCACCGGCAAGGATGATGCGCCGACAGAAGCCGACCTGCAGGCGCTGCTGATGAAGATGGTGAAGCAGCGCCGCGAGTCGGCCGAGGTTTACGAGAAGGGCGGGCGGCCTGACCTGGCGGCGCAGGAGCGCGAGGAAATCGCCATTATCGAGGAGTTCCTGCCGCGCCAGATGTCGGAAGAGGAAATCGCCACCGCGGTGGATGCGGTGATTGCCGACCTGGAGGCCACGGGGCTGAAGGACATGGGCCGGGTGATGGGCGCGCTGAAGGAGCGTTACGCCGGGCAGATGGACATGGCGAAGGCCTCGCGGCTGGTGAAGGAGAAGCTGGGCGGCTGACGGGACGCAGGCGGCGAACTGGCGCTGCGTGCAGCGGCTTCTCCACGCCCTGTCCACAATATCGTGGCTGGCGTTTGCCACGCTTGTCGCCAGCCGGCACAATGCGGGCCAGACAGCGCGCCATGTGGTGCGCGCAGCAAGCCGGACAGAAACCGTCATGCGCTTCCCCGACTCCTTCCTGGACGAGATACGCGCCCGCCTGCCCATTTCGCAGGTGGTGGGGCGGCACGTGCAGTGGGACAGGAAGCGCTCCCAGCCCAGCCGTGGTGATTACTGGGCCTGCTGCCCGTTTCATCACGAAAAGACACCCTCCTTCCATGTCGATGACCGCAAGGGCTTCTATTACTGCTTCGGCTGCCACGCGAAGGGAGATCATTTCCGCTTCCTCGTGGAGAAGGAGGGGCTGAACTTTGCCGAGGCGGTGGCGCAACTGGCTTCCGAGGCCGGGCTGGAGCTGCCGAAACCCGACCCGAAGCAGCAGCAGCGCGAGCAGAAGCGCCTGGGCCTGATGGAGGTGCTGGAAGAGGCAGCCGCCTTCTACCAGCGCCAGCTGCAGACATCGGCAGGGCACGCGGCGCTGGCCTACGCGCGCGAGCAGCGGGGGCTGGATGATGCGGTGATCGAGCGTTTCCGCATCGGCGCGGCACCGGATGCGCGCGATACCCTGCTGCGGCACCTGCAAGGGCAGGGCGTGGATGTGGCGCTGATGGCCGAGGCCGGGCTGGTGGCGGTGCCGGAAGGTGGCGGCAAGCCCTATGATCGCTTTCGCAACCGGCTGATGTTCCCCATCCGCGACGTGAAGGGAAGGGTGATCGCCTTTGGCGGGCGGGCGCTGGGCGAGGCCCGGGCGAAGTATCTGAATTCGCCGGAAACGCCGGTGTTTCACAAGTCGCACGTGCTCTACAACCTCGACCAGGCGCGAAAGTCCGCCTTCGAGCGCGACAGCATCATCGTGGTGGAGGGCTACATGGATGTCGTGGCCCTGCACCAGGCAGGCTTCCCCCATGCCGTCGCGCCGCTGGGCACGGCCTTGACGCAGGCGCAACTGGCCCTGCTGTGGCGGGTGTGTGCCCAGCCGGTGCTGTGTTTCGATGGCGATGCAGCAGGGCAGAAGGCGGCATGGCGGGCGCTGGAGGTGGCACTGCCGCAGCTTGAGCCCGGGCACTCGCTGCGTTTCGTCTTCCTGCCGGAGGGAATGGACCCGGATGACATGCTGCGCCTGCACGGGCCGGAAGCCTTTGCCCGGCAGCTGGAGCAGGCGGAGCCACTCGTCGACTTCCTGTTCCGCCAGGTAAGCAGCGAGCAGCCGCTGCGCACGCCGGAGGAGCGCGCCGCCTTGCAGATGCGGCTGGAGGAGCTGGCCGCGCGCATCACGGATGCCACCGTGCGGCAATATTATCGCGACGAGCTGCGCGACCGGCTGCGTGCGCTGTTCGGCCGCCCGCCCATGCATGGCACTGGCAGGAAGGCAGGGCAGGGCGCAGCGGGAGGGCGCTCGGCCGGGCGTTGGCCACGGGGCGGACAGGGGCGTGCTGGCAGTGCAATGCGCAACGGGCGGCAGCGGCAGGGCGGGCAGTGGGGCGGCGCAGGCATGGCGGGCGTGCTGCCGCCCTCGGTGCGGCTCAGGCGCTCTGCCGGCAATGCCGACGTGCTGGGGCCGCTGGCCGAACAGGACCTGTTGCGCCTGCTGCTGCTGCGGCCGGACATCGTGTCGGAGGTGGCCGAGGCGCTGGCCGACTTTTCCTTTTCGTCTCAGGCGCTTGACTCTCTGTTGCGAGAGATTCTAGACATCTGCACCACATTGCAGGAAGCTGATTCGCCGCAAGCGCCAGCGCTTGACACCCGGGCGCTGCTTGCCCATCTGCAGGGCAGGCCTGCCGGGCGCGTGGCCGGGCAGCTGGCAACGTCGCAGGTGCCGGCGCGGCTGGCGGAGCTGGTGCGGCTGCCACAGGCGGAAGCGGCAGCAGCCTTCATACGTCGGCTGGAGGAGATGCGGCAGCGGCGTCAGTTGCAGGCAGATCTGGCGCTGGCCGAGCGGGCCTTCGAGCAGGCACCGACGGCGGAAAACCTGGAATACATGCAGCGGCTGCGGCAGGAGCTTGATGCCTGTGGTCGCATGGACGAGGACTGACATGGCGCATGGCGGTGATGTCCGAACGGGCGAGCACCGGTTCATGTGCGGGAATTGGGAAGTTGCAGGGCAGCCGCCGCTCTTGCTGGAGCGGGCGGCATGTTGTGTTTGTGCGCATGGCTGGAGTGGATCGTGCGGCAGCATCGGGCGGCAGGCGTGAACGTGGTGAATCTTCGATTAACATTTGCGTTCTAGATTGGCGTCGCGGCGGATGAGGTGCGGTGGATGAGCGCCGGAAACGGCGAAAGCCGTGCGCCTTGCGCGTGCGGGCAGGACATGGACGAGATGACGTTGATGGCCCTGCATGGCAGCAGGGCCGGCGGCTGAACAGGGTGCAACTACAGGGCAAACAGGCGGGCAATCATGGCAAGGGACAGCGACACGAAAATGGCTGCCGAGGCAACGGCGGAAGAGGCGGATCGCCCCATCCTCGACATGAACGACGCGGCGGTGAAGAAGATGATCCGCGTCGCGAAGAAGCGCGGCTATGTAACGCTGGACGAGCTCAACGAGGTGCTGCCCTCCGATGAAGTGTCGCCGGAGCAGATAGAGGACACCATGGCGATGCTGACGGAAATGGGCATCAACGTGGTGGACAGCGAAGAGGACGTGGAGGACGCCGTCGCCCAGGTAAGTGGTGCCGGGGTGCCGGAAAAGGCAAAGCGGGCCTCTTCCGGCTCGGTGGTGGAGCGCACCGATGACCCGGTGCGCATGTACCTGCGCGACATGGGGTCGGTGGAGCTGCTCTCGCGCGAGGGCGAGATTGCCATTGCCAAGCGCATCGAGGCCGGGCGCGAGGCGATGATCCAGGGGCTGTGCGAAAGCCCGCTGACGTTCCAGGCCATCATCCTGTGGCGCGAGGAGCTGAACGACGAGAAGATCAACCTGCGGGATATCGTCGATCTCGAGTCCATGTATGCCAGCCCGGTGCCGGAAGAGGAGGGCAGCGATGCCGCTGCCGGTGCTCCCGCCGTTGATGGCAAGGCCGGTGCCGAAGATGCCGATGATGACGACGGCGATGATTACGATGACGACAATGCGCCATCCATGGCGGCGATGGAGTCGGAGCTGAAGCCGCGCATCATCGAGATGCTGGACCGCATCTACAAGAACTACAAGAGCCTGCGCAAGCTGCAGGAACAGGAGATCGCGGAAGGCAAGCGGCTGACCGACTCCCAGGCCAGGCGGGCAAAGACGCTGCGCAACAAGATCGTGGCGGACGTGAAGGCGCTGCACCTGAACAACGCCCGTATCGAGCAGTTGCTGGAGCAGCATTACCACCTGAGCCGCCAGCTCAATTCGCTGGAAGGCCAGCTGCTGCGCCTGGCCGAGAGCCACGGCGTCTCGCGCCAGGAGTTCCTGGAGAAGTATCGCGGCTACGAGCTGGATCCCAACTGGCTGAACAACATCGCCAAGCTGTCCTCGCCGGCATGGAAGTCCTTCGTGCAGAAGGATCGCGACACCATCCAGCGCATTCGCGGCGAAATTCACGAGATTGCTTCCGCCGTTGGCCTGCCCATCGAGGAATTCCGGCGCATCGTGCGGCGCATCCAGAAGGGCGAGCGCGAGGCGGCGCGGGCCAAGAAGGAAATGGTGGAGGCCAACCTCCGGCTGGTGATCTCCATCGCCAAGAAATACACCAACCGTGGCCTGCAGTTCCTCGACCTCATCCAGGAGGGCAACATCGGCCTGATGAAGGCGGTGGACAAGTTCGAGTATCGCCGCGGCTACAAGTTCTCCACCTACGCCACGTGGTGGATTCGCCAGGCGATTACCCGCTCCATTGCGGACCAGGCGCGCACCATCCGCATTCCGGTGCACATGATCGAGACCATCAACAAGATCGTCCGCGCCCAGCGCCAGATCATGCACGAGATCGGCCGCGAGCCGACACCGGAAGAGATTGCCGAGCGCCTGTCCATGCCGCTGGAGAAGGTGCGCAAGGTGATGAAGATCGCCAAGGAGCCCATCTCGCTGGAAACGCCGGTGGGTGATGAGGAAGACAGCAGCCTTGGCGACTTCATCGAGGACAAGAACGCCATCCTGCCGGTGGATGCCGCCATTCAGGCCAGCCTGCGGGAGACGACGACGCGCGTGCTCGCCTCTCTCACCCCGCGCGAGGAGCGCGTGCTGCGCATGCGCTTCGGCATCGGCATGAACACCGACCACACGCTGGAGGAAGTGGGCCAGCAGTTCAACGTTACGCGCGAGCGTATCCGTCAGATCGAGGCCAAGGCCCTGCGCAAGCTCAAGCACCCCTCCCGCTCGCGCAAGCTGCGCAGCTTCCTGGGCGACTGAGCCGCCCGGCAGCAGGCATGGGCACACGCCTGCAAGGAGGCGAAACCATCAGCCCGATCGTGGCTGGCGGTGCAGACGTGGTGAACGGAAGTGGCTGGGTGCAGGGATGCGCGTTAGTCATTTCTTCACCACGCCATTGCCAAGCCGCATCGTTTGCGCCCATATTGCCGGCAGCACGGGGCAAGGGGGCTGCATGGGGCGTTTTTGCAACCGTGGCAGTCCGTAACGAAGTGGGAGCAGGGCAGGAAAATGGGCCTCACCCCGGTGGAAATTGTTCTGTATGGCATTCTGGGTGCCAGTGCGCTGTTGCTGGTGCTGATGGTGCTGTGGCACTTCAGCCGCATCACCCGCAGGCAGGTGGAAGCCTGGCGCGCCGCCCGGCAGCGCAAGCCTGATGAACTGCTGCAATTGCGCACCGAGAACAGCCGCCTGCAGGCCGAGCACATGATGATGATGCGGCGGCTGGAAAGAACGCTGGAAGAAGCGCGCACGTTTGCCGCCCGCAAGGAGGCCGAGGCCTCCCGCGCCATCAATCGCGCCGGTTTCCTGGAAGAGGAGCTGGCCGCGGCACGCCGGAAAATCAAGGCCCACGAGCAGTCCATCGTGGCGCTGGGGCGGCAGATTACCGCGCTGCAGGAAGAAATGAACGATGCCCGCAACAAGGCCGAACGCTTCTACACCTGGCGCTCGGAGCTGGAGCTGCGGTTGCAGGAGCGCAAGCAGGAGCTGGAAAAGCTGCAACATGAGCTGTTCCTGCGCGCTGATGCACTGGACAAGGCGCAGCGCAAGCTGGAGAAGCTGCAGCTGCAGCTGAAGGAGACGGATGCACAGCGGCGCAATGCCCTGCAGGCGCAGCGGCAGCTGAGCCGGCAGAACGAGGAGCTGCAACGCCAGCTCATGCAGCGCGATGACGCCCTGCGCGAGATGGAAGAGCGGCTGAACCGCGAGCACAACCGCTTCCTGCAGGAGAAGATGAAAATGCAGGAGCGCATCACCGAGCTGTCCGTCAAGCTCGCCGCGCGCGAGGCGGAGCTGGCCGCTGCCTCCACGGCCGCTGACGTTTCAGGCGATGCCTCCAAGGCCGAGGAGGCGGAGAAACGGCGCATTTCCGCCTGAACGGACAACCGGCATTGCCAGGATGTCTCAAGGAACAGGCTGCCATCCCGGGGATGGCAGCCTTGTCTCTTTCATTCGCCTTGCAATCCACCGGCAGGGGAAAATGTGCCCCCTTGCCCGGCACATGCTGCTCAGAACGGGTTCCACGTCGGCCGCGCCGTTATCTTCAGGTAGCCGATGTTCACCCCCAACCGTGCGCCCACGCCGGTGCGGATGGGAATGAGCACGATGCGCTCATCGCCATAGGCGCTCACGCCCAGCCCGGCCACCACGTAGGCCGAGCCGTTGAAGCCGGGCCAGCGGCCGAAGATGGCGCGCGGCGTGTCCAAGTTGTAGACCAGCATCAGCACCTTGGAGCCCTCGCCGCCGGCATCGAAGCCGATGGTCGGTCCCTGCCAGAAGATTTTCTGGCGCAGGCCGTTCTTCATGTAGAGAATGCCCTCGCCATAGCGCAGCCCGGCAACGAACCCGCCGGAAGCTTCCTCGCCCAGCACGTAGCCCGTGGGCCGGCCATGTGCGCGAAATACCGACTCCACCGCCCGCGCCAGCCCGCGCGTGGTGGTGCCGAAGAACTTGTGCCCGGCCTGCACGATCTCGTCGGCGCTGAAGGTTTCGCCGCGCAGCCCCCTGTCCGGCTGGGCCGCCGTCGGCTTCACCTGCACCGGCGCGGCAGGCGCTGCCGCATCCTGCGCCACGGCCATGCCGCCCGCCGCCAGCATGGCCGCCATCACTCCCGCCTTCAGCAGAGCCTGCATTCTCATGGCCTTTTCTCTCCCTGGCTTGTTGCCTTGCTCCGGAATACGCTCAATGGCCCGCGCGCATGGCACGGTGTTGGCCGCCGTGCGGCCATATCCGGACCGTTTCGGGGATTTTGCGACAAAAGTGTTAGTGGCTTCTTAACCACCGCTGCCATCATCGCCCATCATCGCCACGCCGGGCACACAGGGCGCGCCGCAGCGCCGGGGTGGGAAAGCACGAAGGCTGCATGCGGCGTGATTCCTCGAACCGGCCAATGGAACGGCGCGTCCTGAACCCGGCCAGTCCGTCCACCCCGCCCACGTCATGCCCCATGCGCTGCAACTGCCGCTGCATGCAGGCGACGTCTGCACGCGTGAGTCTGCCGGCCTCCTGCCACCTGGTGCGGAACGGACCATTGACGCGGCCACTGATGCGATCGGCCAGATGGCCGATATACAGCGCATACAGGTCGCTGTAGTTGTATTCCTTCAGCGCGTAGAAGTTGGCAGAAACCAGGAAGGCCGGGCCAAGGCGTCCCGCCGGAGTGAGCAGGAACAACGCCTTCTGGCGCTTCCAGTGGGCCGGAAACTCGCCGCGCAAAGGGCGTATTCCCGCTTTCATCCACTGCGCCAGCGTGCGCCCCTGGTCCGGCCCTTCCAGATGACACGGCACGGAGCGCGGCAGTTTCACCTCCACGCCCCAATGCAAGCCCCGCCGCCAGCCTCCTGCACGCAGGTGGTTGGCGATGGAAGCCAGCACATCGGGCACCGAGCGCCAGATGTCGCGCCGACCATCGCCATCGAAGTCCACCGCGTCGCGCAGGTAAACCGAGGGCATCATCTGCGGCTGGCCCAGCGCCCCGGCCCAGGAGCTCTTGAGCATGTCGCGGCGCGCCATGCCGCGTTGCAGCATCTGCAGCGCCGCCAGCAGCTCGCGCCGGAACATCTGCCTGCGCCGTCCCAGGTATGCCTGCGTGGCCAGGATGGACAGTGCATCATGCGGAATGGCCGCCCGCCCGTAGTTCGACTCCCGCGCCCAGATGGCCAGCACCACCGCCCCCGGCACGCCGAAGCGCTGTTCCACGCGCTGCAGCAGGGCCGCATGGCGCTTCAGCAATGCCTGTCCGCGCCGGGTGTGCACCTTCAGCGAGCTTTCGCGAAAATAGCGGGCAGGTGATGCAAACTCCGCCTGCTGTTGTTCCGGCGGAATGGCCGGCCTGCCGGGCAGGACCAGGTCCGGCAGCTTCAGGTTCAGCCGCACCGGCCGCAGCGCGCGCTCGAACACCGCGCGTGATATGCCCGCCTTGCGCGCCTGCGGCCATATCTCCTGCTCCAGCCACTGCTGAAAGCGCTGCTGCAAGGCTGGCTCTGCCTGCGCAGCCCTGCTGGACAACGGGAAAACGCCCGGCACCTGCGGCAATGCCACTGCCAGCAGCATCGGCACTGCCAGCGCCAGCAATGCTGCCTGCCATGTCAGGCGCTTCTTCATGCTTCCTCGTTCAGCCGCACGCCCGGCGCACAGGCTATGAACCCGGGGTTGAGAAAATTGCGCTCGTGGTGCCCGTAGCTCAGCGGCCCGGATTCATCCGGCAGCAGCACCTGCCCGCCGGCGGCCTCCAGCAGCGCCTGTCCGGCGGCCGTGTCCCACTCCCAGGTATTGCCCAGGCGCGGATACACGTCAGCCGCGCCCTGCAGCAGCCGGCAGAACTTCCATGCCGAGCCGGTGCGGTCTGCCACCTTCATGCCGCGCTCATCCAGCCACGCCTGCGTGGCCTCGTCCATGTGCGAGAACGACAGCACCGCCGTCTGCGCCCGCCGTGGCGCATCGTTTTCCACCTGAAAGGGCTGCAGCCAGCCGGCATCGAACACGCCATGCATGTCCATGCCGCTGGCGTGCCACAGGCCCCATGCCGCCCCACCAACAAACATCGCACCTTGCGCCGGCGCACAGATGACTCCGGCCACCACCTTGCCATCTTCCGCCAGCGCAATGTTGGTGGAGAAGGAATCGCGCCCGGCCACGAATTCCTTGGTGCCGTCCAGCGGATCCACCAGGAAGAAGCGCTGTCCGGGCAGCGGCGCGCGCCCTGCTGCCACCAGCTCCTCGCCTATCACCGGCACGCCGGGAAACGCATCGTTCAACCCGGCCTCGATGAAGGCCTCCGCCTGCTCATCAGCCTGCGTTACCGGTGATGTATCGGCCTTCTGCCGCACCTGCATGCCGCGCGCCTGCACATCCAGGATGATGCGTCCCGCACCATGTGCCAGCCGCGCCATGACAAGCAGTGGTTCTGGTAAATTCGTCATCAGGGCACCCCTTTGCAGTGATCGTCTGCCGCATGTATGAGGGAAAGGACAGCCTGATGCAACGATTCGCAATGCCCCGCGGGGCCTCACCCAACGGCAGGGAGCATGCCCCATGCAAGATGACCGCCTGCGAGACCTCGACCTCGCCTCGCTCATCGGCAGCCGCATCTGCCATGACCTGATTTCGCCCATCGGTGCCATCTCCAACGGGCTGGAGGTGCTTTCCACCAGCGATGACGAGGAGATGAGGCAGGTGGCACTGGAGCTTGTCGGCAACTCCGCCCGGCAGGCGGCGCGCAAGCTGGCCTTTGCCCGCCTGGCCTTCGGTGCAGCCGGTTCCATGGGGGCGGAGATATCGCTGGGCGATGCGCAGGACCTGGCCACCGACCTGCTGGCCGAGGACAGGCGCGTGAAGCTGAACTGGCAGGCCCCGCGGGAAAACAGGCCGAAGCCGGTGGTGAAGCTGCTGCTGAACCTGCTGCTCATCGGCATCGGATGCATCCCGCGCGGTGGCGAGATCAGCGTGGAGACGCAAGGCGATGCCCTGCTGATAACCGCCCGTGGTCCGCGCGCTGCCCTGCCGGAGAAGACCGCCAATGTGCTGACCGGCACCACGCCGCCTTCTGCCATCGACGCGCATACGGTGCAGCCCTACCTGACGCTGCTGCTGCTGCAGGAGTGCGGGCACGGGCTGGACATCGACCAGGGCGAGGATGAAGTCATCATCCGCAGCGCTCCCTGAGATGTGGCGAGGAATCTTGCCAGGGCTGGCTTCCAGGCGGAGAATCCTGCAGCATGCCTGAAACAGCGCAACATGGTGCCATTGCCTGCGGCCATGCGCTGACCGCCCGCGCCGCCGAGGAGATGCTGCGCAGCGGCGGCAACGCCGTGGATGCCGCCATTGCCGCCGCTGCCATGGCCTGCGTGGTGGAGCCGGTGCTGGCTGGGCCGGCCGGCGGCGGTTTCGCCATGGTGCAGGCGGGGGCGGATGCCGCACCGCAGTTGTGCGACTTCTTCTGCCAGACGCCTCGTCAATGCAATGCCGATGCAGTGGTGGAGGCAGCGGAAGCCGACTTTGGCGATACCACGCAGGTGTTTCACATAGGCCCCGGCACGGTGGCCCCCAGCAACTTCATCGAGGGACTGGCAGAGCTGCATCAGCGGCATGGCCGCCTGCCGTGGCAGGCGCTGTTCGCGCCGGCAATCGAAGTGGCCGGGCGCGGCCATGCGGTGAGTGCCTTTCAGGCCTCGTTGCTGCGCATCATCGCGCCCATCGTAACGCACACGAAGGCTGCCCGGGGCCTGTTCGCCCCTGCCGGCCGGCTGTTGCGGGAGGGAGAGACGCTCGCCAACCCCGGACAGGCACGTTTCTGGCGGATGGTCGCATCAGGCGGCGTGCAGGCATGGCGAAACGAGGTCTGGCCCGTCCTGTTGCAGGCGGCGGGGCCTGCCAGCGGTGGTCATCTGCAGGAAGACGACCTGAAGGAACACGCCGTATGCTGGCGCGCACCGCTGCAGATCTCCCTGCACGGCGGCGATGCCCGCATCTGGCTGAACCCGCCTCCTGCCGCCTCCGGAGTGCTCATCGCGCTGGCCCTGGGGTGGCTGGCAGGGCATGTGCAAGCATGGCGACGCAACCTGCCGCTGGCCTGCGCGTGTGCGCTGGATCATGCCGATGCACTGCGCCGTGCCAATGCCCATGATCTGACACGGCTGGTGGCACATCTGCCCCGCGCCTGGCGTGGCACCACCCACATTTCCGTCATCGATCATGACGGCATCACCTGCGCCATGACCATCAGCAACGGCGAGGGCAACGGGCATATGCTGGGGGATTTCGGCTTCATGCCCAACAACATGCTGGGAGAGGAGGACGTCAACCCGCAAGGTGCGTTGCACTTTCCCCCCAACGTGCGCCTGTCCTCCATGATGGCCCCGACCATTGCGCAACTGGCGAATGGTGCGCACCTGGCCCTGGGCAGCGGCGGCTCCAACCGCATTCGCTCTGCCCTGCTGCTGGTGCTGGCGCGGCTGTTGATGGATGATGAGGCGGCGGATTCATCACTGGAGCAGGTGGTGAAGGCTGCGCGCCTGCACGTGGAAGAAGGTGCGCTGGAGGTGGAGCCGGGCTTGCCCGATGCTCAGCTGCAGGCCCTGTTGCAGGCTTTCCCCGGTCATCGCGTGTGGAACCGCCCCAGCATGTTCTTCGGCGGGGTACACGCCGTTGCGCGCATGGCAGGCGGGATGCTGGCCGCCGCTGGCGACTTCCGCCGCGATGGCGTTGGAATGGTCATCTGAAGGGCATGCATGCCACAACAGCAATGCCCGCCCCGGCAACGGGCGGGCATTGCACGCATCGTGTCCTGAAGAAAAGTATTTCCGGCCTGCTGAGCAGGGCTGGAAGACTTTTTCTCACATTCGACTGATGTGCAGTCGTGCTCGGGCCTTCAGTTGGTGGCCTTCTTCTGCGGTGCTGCGCCGGCTTCGTAGTGATGATGCTCGGTAAACGGCATCATGTCGCCCACCATGCCGGTTGCCTTGCGTGCATTGCCCAGCACGCCGGATACCGTATCACGCACGAAGCCACGCGCCTTGGCCACCGTGTCCATCACGTTGCCGGTGTTGTGATGCAGCGTGTCGCTGGTGCTGCGTGCGGCATGGTTCATTGCATCGATGGCGGCGGTGAAAAAGCCGCTGAGAAAACGCGCCGGATGCTGTGCATCACGCATCGATTCCACCTGCTGGCGCGGGGTTTCCGTCGTCTCCGCCGCAATGGCCGGCGCGGTGGTCATCATCAGCGCGGCAGCCAGCACGGCCATCCGCGGCAACTTCAAGTTCGTCCTGTTCATCATGCCCCCAGTCTTCTTCGTCATGCGTATTGCACTCCCTTGGCTCGTTCCGTTGGTTTCGTTCATGTCGTGGGCAACGACATGGCGACAGCGCGAATCGTCCGCCACTTGATGCTTCTCTTATGGATATTGGCTCAAGCGAAATCAAGGAAAGCAACGGAAGGCATTTTCATGCAACGAAAGGGTGGTCAGAAAGCATTCATTGTATTGCTGCTGAGATTTTCACGATTTTTTACATGCGAAACATCGTATATGGACTGAGAAATATTTCATTTGCATTTTATGAATATGTATGAAGCGAAAAAGGGGAGCGAACAGGCAGTCCGCTCCCCTTGAAGACACGATATCCGCGGGCCGATTACTGGTTGCCGCCGCCGGGCAGCATGTTCTTCAGCATTTCGCCCGCCTTCTCCTTGGCACCTTCCAGCATTTCACCGGCCTTTTCCCTGGCTGCCTCCTTGGCCTGCTCCATCATCTGGCCCGCCTTTTCCTTGGCGGCATCCATCATGCCGCCAGTCTTTTCCGCGCTACCGGCTGCGGCATCCCTGGCGGCCTCGGTGGCAGTGCCTGCAGCCTGCCCGGCCTTCTCGGCCGCACCAGCGGCGGCGTCCTTGGCGGCTTCGGTGGCAGCGCCTGCGGCTTCACCGGCCTTGTCCATCGCGCCGGCTGCGGCGTCCTTGGCGGCTTCGGTGGCAGCGCCTGCGGCTTCACCGGCCTTGTTCATTGCGCCGGCTGCGGCGTCCTTGGCGGCTTCGGTGGCAGCGCCTGCGGCTTCGCCAGCCTTGTTCATTGCGCCGGCTGCAGCATCCTTGGCGGCCTCGACGGCAGAGCCTGCAGCCTCCCTGGCCTTGTCCATCGCACTGCCGGCAGCCTCCTTGGCAGCCTCGGCAGCCTGGCTCATCTTCTCCTTCGCCTGCTTGGCCGTATCTTCACCACAGGCAGCCAGCCCCAGCGGCAGCAGGGCCACCAGCGAAACCATCGTCAGCTTGCGCAACATGTTGCTCTTTCCCCCGGTCATCTCGACGTCTCCCTTCATCAGATTGTTTCCTGTCGCTTGCAGTGGCGCGAGATACCGCCTCGCCAGGCCACCGCATGTCATTGTTCGCGCCGTTCCGGCGCATGCAATGACATGGGAAGCGGCAAAACACGGCCAAATTGTGTTACGTCAGCGTCATGTGGCAGGAAAGCTTCACGCTCTGCGGCATCCGGCCACCGGAACAGCAGCCCCTGGCCCTTGCCTTGCGCACCCGCTTGCGGCAAGAGAATGCGCGCCATGACCACACCAATGCACAGATACGCCATCTACTTCAGCCCGCGCCCGGACGAGCCGCTGGCCGAGTTCGGCCGCCGCTGGATGGGACTGGATACCGAAACCCGCGCACCGGTGGCGGACTGCTGGCCGTTGCCCACCGGCATGCTGCGCACGCCGAAGCGCTACGGCTTTCATGCCACGCTGAAGGCCCCCTTCCGCCTGCGCACGGGCCGCACGCCGGATGAACTGCTGCAGGCGGTGGAGCAGCTGGCGGCGGAGCAGGAGGCGCTGGAGCTTGGCCTGCTGGTGCCCAAGGCGCTGGGCAGCTTCCTCACCCTGCAGCAGAGCATGCCCAACCCGGCCGTGGACGCCCTGGCCTTCACTTGCGTGCGCGATCTCGACCCCTTCCGCCAGCCGCTGACGGAAGAGGAGCAGGACGCCATCTTCAGCAAGGGTATCAGCAGGCGGCAGAAGGGCAATGTCTTTACCTGGGGCTATCCCTACGTGGGGGAAGACTACGTCTTTCACATGACCCTGACATCCATCCTTGCCCCGCATGAAATCGAGCCGTGGCGGCAGAAGGTGCTGGAATGGGGCATGGAATACCTGGCCGAACCGGTGCGCCTGCGTGATCTGTGCGTGTTCGCTCAGCCTTCGGCGGAGGAGCCGTTCCGCCCCATCGCCCGCTTTCCCTTGCGCAATGCCTGACCGGAGGCAGCCATTGCCTGGCCGCCATGCCGTCGCGTCTGTTGTCCGCGGTCCTTTTTTCAGGCCGGGGCATTCAGCCCCGGTGCAATGGCCTGGGGCGAAACAGGCAGGTGCAACAATGCCGGCCTGCCTTGCCGTGCGTGCCGTTCTGCTTCGCGGAAGGCGTCGGCAAACTCTTCCGTGCGCGATACCTGTGCTCCGAAGCCGCCGCAGGCTTCGGCAAACCGGTCGAAACGCGGGTTTTGCAGGGTGGTGGCGCAGTCGGCGGCAGGAAAGCGCCTGAGCTGATGCCCGCGAATGGTGCCAAGCTGGCCATTGTCCACCACCAGCACGATGATGCCCAGGCCGTATTGCGCGGCGGTGGCGAAGTCCTGCATGCTCATCTGGAAGCAGCCGTCTCCCGCCACTGCCACCACCGTGCGGTCGGCAAACCGCAGCTTTGCCGCCAGCGCCGCCGGCAGACCATAGCCCATGCTGCCGGAAACCGGTGCCAGCTGGCCAAACAGGTCGCGGTGGTGAAAGAAGCGATGCAGCCATAGCGCATAATTGCCTGCACCACTGCAGATGATGGCATCCGCCGGCAGATGCTGGCGCAGCCAGCCCCACACCTGCGCCATGTCCAGGGTCCCCGGCATCGTCATGCTTGAAGGATCCGACCACGCCAGCTGTGCCGCGTGCAGTTCCGCCATCCATTGCTGGCGCCGTGCAAGCCGGGGGCCTGAGCGCTGCAACATGTCCTCCACCGGCAGCGCCTCCAGAAACGCCTGTGGCGTGGCGCACACGGACACATCGGCATGCACGGCCCGTCCGCACTCGGCCGCATCCATGCACACGTGCGCCACCGGCATGGGCGGGCGCAACAGGTCCAGCTGCGCGCCCAGCACCTGCAGCGTTACACCACGCGGCCGCGCGCCGAGCAGCAACAGCATGTCGGCTTCGCGCAGCGCCTGCAGCAGTGCCGGACTGGTGCCGAACCCCAGCGTGCCGGCACAGGCCTCGTGCGTGGCATCCACCAGCCCCTGGCGGCGAAAGGCGCTGATGAGCGGCACATGCAGCCGCATCCCCAGCTCGTGCAGCCGCTCCCGTGCCTGCACTGTCCACAGGTGCGGTCCGCCACCGGCTATCAGCAGCGGCCGCTCGCTGGCGGCCAGCAGCTCCGCCACGCGCCGCACCTCGCAAGGGGCAGGATGCGGAGCCGCAGAGGGCTTCAGGGATGCATCCGTGCCCGCTTCCTCCGCCATCATGAAGCGATCGCAGGGCATGCAGTCATCCCCGGCCGCTGCCGTCAGCACATCTTCCGGCAACGACAGGAACACCGGCCCCGGCACGCCTGCCTGCGCCATGTGGCAGGCGCGGCGCACGGCTGCCGGCAATGCCGCGGGTTCGCACACCTCCTCCACGTGCTTGCACAAGGGGCGGAACATTTCCGTCAGGTCGGCATCCTGGAACACGCCGGCATGGCGCTGCCCCCGCGCCACCTGCCCGGCAATCACCAGGAGCGGCGTGGCGTCCTGCTGCGCCACCACCACCCCGGCCATGGCATTGGCCGCCCCCGGTGCGCGTGTAACCAGGCATACCCCCGGCATGCCGCCCCTGAGCCGGCCCATGGCCTCAGCCGCCATGGCTGCCGTGCCCTCGTGCCGGCAGGTGATGATGCGCACGCCAGCATCCGGCAGCGCTGCCAGCAGGGGAAGGTAGCTCTCGCCGGGCACGCAGAAGACCTCTCGCACACCGGCCTGCGCCAGCGCCCGTGCCACGCATGCGCCTCCACCACCTTCACTGCTCGCTGGATCATCAACAGACATGCCGGACTCCCGGAACAATCCTGCTGCTTTTCCCCAAGGTCCTGTGGCAGGCAGAGCAGGTGTCGGTCATTCGCTGCGCTGCCCCCCCGCCCGTTCATTTCCTTCGGTTTCGTTTCTCTTTGCGCCGGCCGCTGGCAGCCAGCCCGCAAGCTCCCGCCGCGCCAGCGCTTCCAGCATGCCCAGCCCCGGCCCGGATGCATTGAGGCACGGGATGAGGGTGAACTGCTCGCCACCATGCGCACGGAACGTCTCCGCACCGCCAATGGCGATTTCCTCCAGGGTTTCCAGGCAGTCGGCGGCAAAGGCCGGTGTCATCACCGCCAGCTTCTTCACGCCCTGTTCGGCCAGCTTGCGGATGGTGTCTTCCGTGTAGGGCTGCAGCCATTCCGCTCTGCCCAGGCGCGACTGATAGCTCATTGGCATGCGCGTGGCATCCATGCCCATGGCACGACGCAGCGCCGCTGTGGTGGCCTCGCAATGCGCGGCATAGGGGTCTCCCCTGTCCACGAAGGCCTTCGGCACGCCGTGGTAGGAAAGCAGGATCACCTCCGGCACCCACTCCAGTGATGCAAGGTGTGCCTCCGCCCGTCTTTTCAGCGCCTCGATGTAGAAGGGCTCGTCGTAATACGGCGCTGCGATGCGCACCGCCGGCTGGTGCCGCATGCTTCCCAGCACCCGCGCCACTTCGTCCACCACGCTGGCCACGGTGGAGCCGGAATATTGCGGATACAGCGGCAGGATGACGATACGTTCATGCCCCGCCTCATGCAGCGCCCGCAGCCGCTCGCCCAGCGCCGGGTTTCCGTAGCGCATGGCGAAATCCACCCGCGCGCCATCACCCAGCCGCTGCTGCAGCCCTTGCGCCTGCGCACGGGTGATGGCAAGCAGCGGCGAGCAGTCATGCTCGCGATCCCATATCTGCTGGTAGGCATGGGCCGAGCGCTTCGCGCGGAATGGCAGGATGACGCCATGCAGCAGCGGCAGCCAGATGAGCCTTGGCACCTCCACCACCCGTGGATCGGACAGGAACTCGCGCAGGTAACGGCGCACCGCTGCTGGCGTGGGTGCATCCGGCGTGCCGAGGTTGACGAGCAGAAGCGCAGGTATTGACGCGGGCATGATACGGATTTCCACCAGGAAGTTATTGTTGTGGCAGCACAGCATGACCGGCAGGCCTGCCGCTGTCAAATGCTGCATGCATTGCCGGAAAGTTGCCGGATCCTTCCTTTTGCACCGCTTGCCCCCTCTGGCCGCCTTTGCCGGAGAGCGGGATGAGCATGCTTGACTTGCGCCGCGTGGCGGCCGAAATCATGAACGCATCGACGGATTGCGAAACGTGCATGGGATCATTGACGGAGGCGGAGCATGGCGTTCGACACTCGGCAGGAGCTGGCGGCCAGGACACTGGAGGTGCTGGAGCTGACGCACCTGGCAGCCGACACCACGGAGGATGACATCAGGCGCCTGTGCGAAAAGGCCGAAACGCCGCATGGCCCTGTTGCCGCCCTGTGCGTGCCGCCGAAGTTCGTGATGCTGGCCCGCGAGCTGCTGGGCAAGCGCTCGCCGGTGGCGGTTTCCACCGTTGCCAACTGGCCGCGCGGCCGCTCGAAGGTGGACTACGTGGCGGCAGAGGCCGAGATCGCCTTCTTCGAGGGGGCCTCGGAAGTGAACATGATCGTGCCCTGGCGGCAGTTCATCAGCAATGACCAGCGCACCCTGCCCAACATGGTGGAGGAATGCGTGCGCATGACCACGCGGCGCAAGTTCATCAAGGCCACGCTGGAAGCCGGCGAGATGGAGGAGGAGTTCATCATCCGCGAGGCCACGCGGCAGGTGCTGGAAGCCGGTGCGGAGTTCGTCGAGACCGAATCAGGACAGGCCCGCAAGTGCTGCTCGGTGGATCAGGCGCGCTGCATCCTGGAGGAAATCCGCGACTACCGGGGCGAGGCCGGGCTGAAGGTGGGCATGGTCAGGACACTGGACGAGGCCCGCCCGTGGCTGGAGCTGGCCATCGAGGTGATGGACGAGGATTGGCTGGACCCGGAAAACTTCCGCATCGGCGGGCCGGAAAGCCTGCTGGACGAGATCCTCGGCGTGCTGGAAGAAAGCAAGGCAGCCTGAGCTGGCCGGAGTGCCGGAGAACAGGGGGCAAGGCCGCAGGCCCGCACAATCACCCACAACCCCGATGCAGCGCAGCCTGCCGTTGCACCCTTCGGCAGGCATTCAGCGGCCTTCTTGCTCCGGCTGCGCTTTCGGCTGCACGGCACCAGGGGGCAATTGCTGGGCCTGCCAGGTGATGCTTGCCTGCACGCGCACCTCCTGCTCGCCACGCGCCACCGGCGTGGGCGCAGCGGCATCCGCCGCCACCATCCTCGCGGCAAGGGGGGCGCGGCGCACTGGCACCGGGCGCACGCCGGCTTCACGCACATCCACCACCGGCCCCAGCACCAGCCCCAGTGCTTCGGCATACAGGCGCGCCTTCGCGCGGGCATCCGCCACCGCCTTGCGCCGCGCCTCGTCCAGCAGCTTGCGGCGATCCGTGAAGCCGAAAGCAATGCCATCCAGCCGGTTCGCCCCTTCCTGCACCACGGCATCGATCAGCGCCCCCAGCTTCTCCAGCGCCCGCACCCGCACCGTCAGCCGGTTGACGACCTCATGCGCCACCACCTGCGGCGGCCCCTGTGGCCTGCCCTGTTCATCGCGCGGCGCGTGATACACCGGCGCAATCGAAAGCCCGCTGCTTGCCATGTCCCTTTCGGCAATGCCGAAGCGCTCCTGCAGCACGGCAAATACCTTGCGCATGGCGGTGCTGTTGCGTGCCAGTGCCTGCGCGGCAGACTTCTCCCGCGTCTGCACGCTCAGCGTAACCACGGCCATGTCCGGCACCGCGCGCACCACGCCCTCTCCCTGCATGGTGAAGCGGAATGCCTCGCCCAGGCCCTGTGCCCAGGCCACGGGCTGCCACCACGCAGCGGCCAGCACCACCCACAATGACAGCATGACGATGCGTTCTGCCCTGCCACCGAAACCCGGCCATGAATGCATTCCGCGCATGGACGTTCCTCCCGTTTCTGCCCATCCCGCCGCTGGCAACGGCACACTCAGTCTGCTATAGGTGTGCCGCCGCAGCATGTGCAAATTGTGGCAGTCAGGCAGCTGCAAGCGGCTTTCGCCACGGCCACCACGCCAGGGGCAAAACACCCCGCACTGCCTGATGAACGCTCATGAAACACCGGGCCCGTAGCTCAATTGGTCAGAGCTGTCGGCTCATAACCGATAGGTTGCAGGTTCGAGTCCTGCCGGGCCCACCACACACTTCGTGTGCTTTGACTTTCGCAGACGTAGGGCGTTTGTGGCTGCTTCTCTCTTCATCCTCCGGCGCTTGAGCAGACAGAGCACATGGAAACATGCATTCGTGTGCTTTGACTTTCGCAGACGTAGGGCGTTTGTGGCTGCTTCTCTCTTCATCCTCCGGCGCTTGAGCAGACAGAGCACATGGAAACACGCATTCGCGTGTTTTGACTTTCGCAGACGTAGGGCGTTTGTGGCCGCTTCTCTCTTCATCCTCCGGCGCTTGAGCAGGTGGAACACACGGGGAGCACGCATTCGCGTGTTTTGACTTTCGCTGGACCAAGAGTGTTTGTGGCTGCCTCTCTCTTCATCCTCCGGCATTCGCACAAGGGGGCGTGCATGATGGATTCCCTGCTCGCGCACCACTTCGACCACCCAAGAAAAAGGCCCCGGCTGGTGGGCCGGGGCGCTGAAGGCGGTGTGTGCAGTGTGCAAGGTGTGTGTGCAAGTGAGAGAGTGTGTGCGTGCAAGTGAGTGTCGGAGCTTCGTCGTCGTCTGTGTGCTGTGCGCAAGCCTCAATGACAGGTTTCGTAGAGCGTGTATTCCCCGTGGCGGATGCGCTCCGGCAGGGAGGCGATCATCTCCGCCACCTTCTCCTCGCCATGCGCACCCACCATCTCGGAGATGGCGGCATAGAGCATGGCGGAGGCCATCTGCTCGGGATGCACGCCGGAAAGCAGCGCCTCGTCCCAGGCATCGATGATGTGGCGCAGCGCGGCGTTGCGAGCTTCACGCTCCTTCATCAGCGCCTCGGCCTGTTCATCGAAGTCATCCCTGTGCAGAACGTCTTCCACGGTGTTGCTCCCTGTCATCGTGGTGTTGCGTGCCGTGTTCGTTGAGGGCGTTATATGTTTTTTAACGCCTTGGCTCCAGCCAATTGCAAAGAAAAGGTTAATCCCACCATTGGCGGCTGGTTAACCATCACCGCCATCGGTCCGCAGCCGCCGGGCCAGGGCAAGGGCATCGGCCAGCACGTCCTGATGATCGAAGGCCAGCGGCCCGGCTTCGTTGGCAGGCATCCAGCGGGCCTCGGCAGCATCGTCATCCGCCTGCGGCGGTGGCGGTGGCCAGTCGAACAGCGCCAGCCACACGCCGGTTACCGTATGCCCGCGCGGGTCGCGCCCGGGGCGGGAGTAGATGCCCACCAATGGCATGTCGGCAGGCGCGGCAAGGCCGGTTTCCTCCCGCAGCTCACGCCGGGCGGTGGTTTGCAGGTCTTCCGCATCCACCTCCAGGAAGCCGCCGGGCAGCGCCCACTGCCCCTTGAAAGGCTCATGGGCGCGGCGGATGAGCAGCACGTGCCATGTGCCGTCTGGTGCCAGCGAAAGCGCACAGACATCTGCCGTAACGGCTGCACGGGGCCAGTCGTAACAGTAGGGCATGGGCAGGCTCCGGTGGTGTTGTTGAATGCTGTTGTTGGGATGCCGTTGCCGTTTCGATGACTGCTCAGTCCTCCAGCTTCAGCCAGCGGCGCAGCAGGGCGGCATGCGGTGCATCAAGCGCTGTCGGCTCTGCGGGAGCATTGGCCGGGGCCGGAACGTGCTGCGGCGGCACGGCGCTGCGGCCCAGGCGCTTCTGGCTGAAGTATTCGGCCAGCGTCAGTGCCACGGAAACGGAAAGGTTGAAGCTTTCCGCCAGCCCCAGCATGGGCAGATACACCAGGTGATCCGCCCCTTGTGCCATCTCCTCCGAGATGCCGCGATGCTCGTTGCCGAAGATGAAGGCGGGGCGGGGAATGCCGGCAAGGTCCAGCGATGGCAGGGGGCATGCCGCCGGGTCAACCCTGGTGGCGATGAGGGTGAAGCCCTGCGCCTTCAGTGCGGCAATGGCCTGTTGCGTGCCGTGGTGGATGTGGAAGTCCAGCCACTTGTTGGTGTGGCCGGAGGTCTTCTTGCCCGTGCGCCTGGGGTTGAAGGGCTTTTCCTCCTGAAAGACCAGGTGCACGTTCTGAATGCCGAAGGCATCGCAGCTGCGAAAGGATGCGGCGGCATTGTGCGGGTCGTGAATGTCTTCCAGCACCACCGCGGCGGCCAGATCGCGCAACGCGGCAACGCGGGTGAATTTCTCGATGCGCCGTGGCGTGGGCATGATGCGCCTTCTTGTCCTTGTTGCTCCACTGGCTGCGGGCAGCTCGTCTGCAGGCCGCGGCCATCAGCCGCCCCGTGCCGGCAGCTGCCACGCAAGAGCGCGCCCTGCTGCATGCAGCAGGTATGGTGCGCCGCTGCACGGCTTCCCGCAGCCCGTGGTTCAGACTCCCAGAAACTTCTGGCGCAAGGTGGCATCGGCGGCAAGGGCCTTGCTGTCGCCGGACCAGGCGATGCGCCCCTTCACCATGATGTGGTGCTCATCGCACAGGTGCAGCAGGGCATCCAGATGCTTGTCTATCACCAGCAGCGCCACGCCATGCGCGCGGATTTCCGCCAGCGCCTGCCAGATGCGCTGGCGCAGGCGGGGGCTCAAGCCCTCCGTGGCCTCGTCCAGCACCAGCAGGCGCGGATTGGTCATCAGCGCCCGGCCAATGGCCAGCATCTGCTGTTCGCCGCCGGAGAGCAGCGCGCCTGCCGCATGCCTGCGCGCCTGCAATTCCGGAAACAGTGCCTGCACCCGCTCCCATGTCCAGCCGCCGGCAACAGGCCGGGCGAAGGCCAGCAGGTTCTCCTCCACCGTCAGGCCGGGGAAGATCTGCCGCCCTTCCGGCACCAGCCCCAGCCCGGCCCGCGCCCGCCTTGCCGCCGGCCAGCGGCTGATGTCCGCGCCATCGAACACGATGCGCCCATCCATCAGCGGCAGCAGGCCGAAGATGCACTTCACCAGCGTCGTCTTGCCCATGCCGTTGCGCCCCAGCAGCGACACGGCCTGCCCCGGCGCAATCTGCAGCGACGGGCCGAACAGCACCTGCCCCGCCCCATATCCCGCTGCCACTTCATGCACATGCAGCAGCGGCGCGGGAGCATTCATCTGTCGGGCAGCGGCAGGCATTGCGCGGCACCTCCTCAATGCAGCGTGATCGCCCGCGGCGCAGCCGGTGCTGTGCGCTCTTCCTCCGGCAACACCAGCGACTGCACGTGCTCGGTGCTGAAGGTGCGCGCCGCCAGCGCCACCACGTCATCCGCCGTGATGGCGTTGATGCGCTCCTCGATGCTGCGCACGGGCCGCACCTCGCCCCAGGCGAAGAACTGCCGTGCCAGTTGCCCGGCCCGCGCCGTGGCGCTCTCAAGGCTCATCACCAGCCCGGCTTTCGCCTGCGCCCGCGCGCGGGAAAGCTCTGCCTCCGTCGGTCCCTCGGCCAGCGAGCGCGCCACCTTCAGCATCAGCTCCTGCGCCTCTTCCGCCTTCTCCGGCGCGGTGGCGGCATACAGATACAGCGCGCCGCCATCGGCCTGGCTCGACTGGTAGGCATAGGTGTCGTAACACAGCCCGCGCTTTTCCCGCAGTTCCTGGAACAGGCGCGAGGACATGCCGCCGCCCAGCACCGCGCTGGCCACCTGTGCCGGCCAGATGGCATCGTCCAGGTAACCCGGAAACGGCCACGCCAGCACGATGTGCGCCTGGTCCTGCGCCCGCGTGCTGACCACCTGCCCGGCATGAAACACCGGCTTTTCCCGGCTGGCCGGCACTCCCTCCGGCAGCTGTCCCAGCAGCTTTTCCGCCTCCTGCAGCAGGGCATCGTGGTGCAGGTTCCCGGCTGCTGCCAGCACCATGCGCCGCGCCCCGTAGTGCTGCTGGCGAAAAGCTGCCAGATCTGCCGGCGAAAGCCGCATGATGACCTCCGGGTTGCCCAGCACCGGCCTGCCCAGCGGATGCCCGGCGAAGGCCACCGCATCAGCCTGCTCGAACACCACGTCCACCGGGTCATCGCGCGAGGCGGCAATCTCCTGCAGGATGACGCCGCGCTCGCGCTCCATCTCCCGCGCGTCGAACACCGGATCGCAGACAATGTCGGCAATCACGTCCAGTGCCAGCTTCCAGTCGTCCTTCAGCACATGCGCCGTGTAGCCGGTGTGCTCCGGGGTGGTGGCGGCATTCAGGTCGCCACCGCGGTCCTCGATGGCGGCGGCAATCTCGTAGGCCGTGCGCCGCTTCGTGCCCTTGAAGGCCATGTGCTCGAGGAAATGCGCAATGCCGGACTGCTCCGCCGTCTCGTCCCGCGCGCCGGCCTGCGCCCACAACCCCAGCGCCACCGTCTCAAGGTGCGCCAGCCGGTGGGTGATGACGGTCAGCCCGTTGTCAAGCGTGCTGATGCGCACGTCTTCCCGTTGCATCTCGTCAGCCCTCCACGTGGCTCGCGATGAAGCCCTCCACCGCCTCCAGCTCTGCCGGCAGCACGGTAAAGTGCTCTTCCGCTTCCATGATATGCCGCATGTGCGGGGGCAAGGCAGGGGAAACACCGCAGGCGGCCTGCACCGCATCGGGGAACTTGGCCGGGTGCGCGGTGGCCAGCGACACCACCGTGTGCGCATGGCCGATGTGTGCCTGCGCCACGTGCAGGGCCACTGCCGTGTGCGGGTCCACCACCTCGCCGGTCTGTTCATGCACCCGGCGGATGGTCTCGCGTACATCCTCCTCGCTGGCGCGGCCCGAGGCGAAGAGCTGGCGCATCCATGCCTGCGCCGTTTCCGGAATGGTGAAGCCGCCGGATTGCGCCAGCTGGTCCATCAGCCCCTTCAGCGCCGCCGCATCGCGCTCCACGGCATCGAACAGCAGCCGCTCGAAGTTGGAGGACACCTGGATGTCCATGCTGGGGCTGGAGGTGGGCAGCACCTTTTCCGCCACCTCGTAGCGCCCCGTGGTCAGCGCCCGGTGCAGGATGTCGTTGAGGTTGGTGGCCACTACCAGCCGGTCGATGGGCAGGCCCATCTGCCGCGCCACGTAGCCGGCGAAGATGTCGCCGAAGTTGCCCGTCGGCACCACGTAGCACAGCGAGCGATCCGGCGCGCCCAGCGCCAGCGCCGAGGTGGCGTAATAGATGACCTGTGCGAGAATCCGCCCCCAGTTGATGGAGTTCACCCCCGCCAGCTTCATGCGGTTTCTGAACGGCGCATCGTTGAACATCTGCTTCACCAGCGCCTGGCAGTCGTCGAAGTCGCCCTCAATGGCGAGGTTGAAGACGTTCGGCGCATCGACGGTGGTCATCTGCCGCCGCTGGATGGGCGAGACGCGCTCGTGCGGATGCAGGATGAAGATGCGCACCCGGCTGGAGTGGCGGAAGGCCTCGATGGCCGCCGAGCCGGTATCGCCCGACGTGGCACCGACGATGGTAACCGTTTCGCCGCGGCGCATCAGCGCGATGTCCATCATCCGCGCCAAAATCTGCATGGCCACGTCCTTGAAGGCCAGCGTCGGCCCGTGGAACAGCTCCAGCAGAAACAGCGTGTCATCGAGCTGCTTCAACGGCGTGGTGGCGGCGTGGCTGAAGGTCTCCTGCGCATCCTCCACCAGCGCATGCAACTCCTGTCCGGTGAGGAAGTCGCCAACGAAGGGCTTCATCACCATCGCTGCCACGCCGGCCCAGGAATGGTTCTGCAGGCTGCGCCATTCCCCCTTGGAGAAGCATGGCCACTCGGCAGGCACAAACAGCCCGCCATCCGCTGCCAGCCCGGCCAGCAGCACGTCCTCGAAGCTCTTTCCGGCATCTCCGCCGCGGGTGGAGAGATATTGCATGGTTCAATCCTGCAAGGGCCTGTGTTCCAGGCAATCCGCCTCGTTGCCGAGAATGCTATAGAGAGCATCGATGTGTTCATGCAAGCTGAACCTCGGGGATATCCAGCTTCGGCAACCGCTTCAGAAAGAACCCGCCATCAATGAAAACGGCAATGCGCCTGATGCGATCGGTCATGATGCAGTTCCATGTTGCCCAATGAAAAAGCCCCGGGTTTCTGCGCAGCTCCGGATAAACGAGCCGGCATACTCCCGCGGGGCAGATAACCTTGAGACACAGGCAATGCAAGAATCCGGCCTGTCTGCGTCAAGGCCACGCAGCGTGGCTTATTCCGCTGCCGGTGGCTTGCTGGAGGCATTGCGCC
>JALSGQ010000144.1 GCA_026982665.1 Hyphomicrobiales bacterium
CTTGTTTTTTAAGGGGGGACACGGCACGGCTCTACGATCAGAAAAAGTCATTTTTGGTCGACCATGTCGATTTTGAGTTAGTGGTCGTTTTGAATACTTCAGCATGTCTATTTTCAGATTTCAACCGTCATTTGTAAAAATCTGATGTCTAAATGTCAAATAAAGCTGTTTTTCTTCGACTACTACGTTGCTCCGATCGAAAAACAAAGAAAATTTGGTGAAAAAAGCGTAAAGTTTGGCTCTTAGTTACGCGGTCTTCGTCCGATCGAAGCCTGGCATGCAAGGTATCAAAATGTTCGGAATTATCTCCCCTACTTTACTATGTCGTTCATTCACAACTTCGCGTAGGCACTCGCCTGTAATTCGGCAAAATCCGGAGGTCGGAAACTGCCTTATTTGCTCGCAACCGTGACCGAGATTCAAACTGTGCTGCGCGATTGGTCAAATGCCGTCACGTGACTGGATACAAGATGGATGCCGTCAGTTATCGAGACGCGTTCGCGCTGCTTCGACGTTCGTTTTCGTTAACAAAATGGATCGTTCGAAAGTAAAAAGAACTCTATTCGGTGAAAAAAGTGTTCGAGACGCAACCACTACCGCAGAGCGATACAGAAATGCTGGAAGAGGCGCAGAAACGAAAATCTGATGATGCTAAATGATCGTGCGACAGTCGGTGAGCGTGTGTTGCCTGCTGAGTGGGCAGCATCGGTGCGAACTCTGAAGGGACAGGTTCTGTGAATTCAGTGTTGTCGACTTCAGAGCGAAGACTGAGGTTGTTACAAGAGAAATGCCGTCACTTCAGTCAGTATGTGGCGTGAATGTTGTTTAACGAGTTGGAATAAAACCAGAGAGAACAAGCGAGCAAATGCCGCTATGCGGCCAGTCAAAGTGTGCATGCAGAATGAGATTATTGCTGAAAAAAACACCTTATGTATGCCCGAATGAAAAAAAAAGGCACTACATATGCCTCTGGATCGATGGGATTAATGGAGTGAAACCTTCTAACAGCTGCAGATGAAAATGATTCAGTTTGTAATGAAGTAAAACGTATTGATACCTAGTGTCGGACAAAAAGTCGTTTTTCTCAAAACTGCGTTTTTCGTTTGGCAAAAAATGGTTCAAAAACATATTTCTCATGAACTATTATAGTTACAGACTTGAA
>JALSGQ010000145.1 GCA_026982665.1 Hyphomicrobiales bacterium
CCCCGGGGTCAGCAGGCCGGCCCTTTCTTCCGCCATGCCCACGGCTTCTGCCGCGGCATTCTCCTCCGAGCCTGCACCTTTTTCCGTCAGCGCCTGCACGTGCGCCATGGCGGCATCGGCATTGTCGCTCACCAGTGCCAGCTCGTTGCCGGGCAGGATGACCACGTTGTCGGCCACCTTGTGGCGCAAGTAGCCGGTGGAAACCAGCTTCGAGGCCGGCACTGCCTGCGGCGCGCAAGGATTGCTGCGCTTGCCATCCCCTTCCGCCGCCTTGTTGGGTGCCTTGCCTTCCACCACACCACGGCCCAGGGCATCGAAGCCGATGTCGTGCGGATCAACGTGCGCCAGATCATGGCGGCCGAGATAGGCGATGGCCAGCTCGCGGAAGATGTAGTCGAGAATGGAGGTGGCCTGCTTGATGGCGTCATTGCCCTGCACCATGCCCGCCGGCTCGAAACGGGTGAAGGTGAAAGCCTCCACGTATTCCTCCAGCGGCACGCCATATTGCAGGCCCAGCGACACGGCAATGGCGAAGTTGTTCATCATCGCACGGAAGGCCGCGCCCTCCTTGTGCATGTCGATGAAAATCTCGCCCAGCCGGCCATCCTCGTATTCGCCGGTGCGCAGATACACCTTGTGGCCGCCAACAATGGCCTTCTGCGTATAGCCCTTGCGGCGATTCGGCAGCTTTTCGCGGCGGCGCACCTCCACCACCTTTTCCACCACCTTCTCGACGACCTTCTCCACCACCCGCTCGGTGCGCTGCACCGCCGGGCGCGAGGCCGCCACTTCCTCGGCGAACTCTTCCGCCGTTTCCGCGTCCTCGTCGTCATCCTCCAGCATCTGCGACACCAGCGGCTGCGACAGCTTGGAGCCGTCGCGATACAGCGCATTGGCCTTCAGCCCCAGCTTCCAGGACAGCTCGTAGGCCTTCAGGCAGTCCTCGATGGTGGCGTCGTTGGGCATGTTCACCGTCTTGGAGATGGCACCGGAAATGAACGGCTGTGCCGCCGCCATCATGCGGATGTGGCTTTCCACCGACAGGTAGCGGCGGCCAATGCGCCCGCAGGCATTGGCGCAGTCGAACACCGGCAGGTGCTCTTCCCGCAGGTGCGGTGCGCCTTCCAGCGTCATCGCTCCGCAGACGTGGATGTTGGCAGCCTCCACTGCCTCCTTCGAGAAGCCCATGTGAGCCAGCATGTCGAAGGAGATGTCGGCCAGCTGCTCGTCGGTCATGCCCAGCACCTCGCGGCAGAAGGCATCGCCCAGCACGAAACGGTTGAAGGCATGGCGGATGTCGAACACCGAGCCCAGCGCCTCTTCCACCTTGCTGATCTCGGCATCGGTGAAGCCGCGCTGGCGCAGGGTGTCGTGATTGATGCCCGGTGCATCCTTCAGCGTGCCATGCCCCACCGCATAGGTGATGATGTCCTCGATCTCCTCCGGCGCATAGCCCAGCACCTCCAGCGCCGCCGGCACCGCCTGGTTGATGATCTTGAAATAGCCGCCGCCGGCCAGCTTCTTGAACTTCACCAGGGCATAGTCGGGCTCGATGCCGGTGGTGTCGCAGTCCATCACCAGCCCGATGGTGCCGGTGGGTGCCAGCACGGTTACCTGGGCGTTGCGATAGCCGTGCGCCTCGCCCAGCTTCAATGCCTCGTCCCAGCATGCCTTCGCCCGTGCGGACAGGGTGGCATCGGGGCAGTTGGCGTGGTCCAGCGGCACCGGGTTGACGTGCAGCCGCTCGTATCCTTCGGCTTCACCAAGGGCGGCGCGGCGATGGTTGCGGATGACCCGCAGCATGTGCTCGCGGTTCTTCGCATAACCGGCAAACGGCCCCAGCTCCTTCGCCATTTCGGCGGAAGTGGCATAGGCGCGGCCGGTCATGACCGCGGTGATGGCACCGCACAATGCCCGGCCTTCATCGGAGTCATACGGCAGGCCCATGGTCATCAGCAGACCGCCGATGTTGGCAAAGCCCAGGCCCAGCGTGCGGAACTCGTATGACAGCCTGGCGATCTCCTTCGACGGGAACTGCGCCATCAGCACCGAGATTTCCAGCACGATGGTCCACAGGCGCACGGCATGCTCGAAGGCCTCCACGTCGAAGGTGCGCGTCTTGCGGTCATAGAAGCGCAGCAGGTTGAGCGAGGCCAGGTTGCAGGCCGTGTTGTCCAGGAACATGTATTCCGAACACGGGTTGGAGGCGCGGATCTCGCCGGATGCCGGGCAGGTGTGCCAGTCGTTGATGGTGGTATGGAACTGCACGCCGGGGTCAGCCGACTGCCATGCCGCCAGCCCGATCTTCTCCCACAGGGCGCGGGCGGAGACGGTTTTCGCCACCTCGCCATCGGTGCGGCGAATCAGCGCCCACTCGTCATCGGCCTCAACCGCCCGCAGGAAGTCCTCCGTAACACGCACGGAATTGTTGGAGTTCTGGCCCGAAACGGTGCGATAGGCCTCACCATCCCAGTCGGTATCATAGGTCTCGAAGACGATTTCCTCGAAGCCCTGGCGCGCGTATTGCAGCACCTGGCTGATGGCACCGGCCGGCACGTGATCGCGCTTCGCCGCCCTGATGGCGCGCTTCAAGGCCGGGTTGCGCTGCGGGTCGTAGCAGTCCTCGCCCTCCGCCTCGCAGTTCACGCAGGCCTTCATGATGGCCTGCAGGTGGCGCTTCACCAGCTGCGAGCCGGCCACCAGCGCTGCCACCTTGCGCTCTTCCTTCACCTTCCAGTCGATGAACTCCTCGATGTCCGGATGATCGATGTCGACGATGACCATCTTGGCCGCGCGCCGCGTGGTGCCGCCGGACTTGATGGCCCCGGCGGCGCGATCGCCCACCTTCAGGAAGCTGAGCAGGCCGGAAGAGCGCCCGCCGCCGGACAGCGGCTCGTTCTCGCCCCGCAGGCTGGAGAAATTGGTGCCGGTGCCGGAGCCATACTTGAACAGCCGCGCCTCGCGCACCCACAGGTCCATGATGCCGCCTTCGTTCACCAGGTCATCGTCGATGGACTGGATGAAGCAGGCGTGCGGCTGCGGGCGCTCGTAGGCCGAGGTGGACTTGCGCAGGCGCCCGGTTTCATGATCGACATAATGGTGCCCCTGCCCCGGCCCGTCGATGCCGTAGGCCCAGTGCAGGCCGGTGTTGAACCACTGCGGCGAATTGGGCGCGGCCATCTGCATCACCAGCATGTGGCGGATCTCGTCGAAGAAGGCGCGGGCATCCTCTTCCGTGTCGAAGTATCCGGCCTTCCAGCCCCAGTAGGTCCAGGTGCCGGCCATGCGGTCATAGACCTGCCGTGCCGAGGTCTCGTGCGTGGTGCGTTCCTCCTCCGGCAGTTCGGCCAGCGCCTCGTCATCGGCCACGCTGCGCCACAGCCAGCCCGGCACGCCCTCTTCCGGCACCTTCTTCAGGCGCACCGGCACACCGGCCTTGCGGAAATACTTCTGCGCCAGAATGTCGGAGGCCACCTGCGAGAAGTGCGCCGGAACCTCCACATCCTCCATGCGGAAGACAATGGAACCGTCGGGATTGCGAATCTCGCTGGTGATGCGGGTGAACTCCACGTCCGCATAAACGTCCCGACCCGCCGTGGTGAACTTGCGCTCTATCTTCATGGCCCCCTCTCGCATTTCCCCTGAACATCACGATGGCGCACATCGCCCCAACGCACGCCCACACGCATGCACAACCGACCGGTATCCGCCGCTTTCAGCTGCCGGCCAAGCGTGGCCCAGCATGCAGAACGCAAGGCGAACAAAAAACATGGACGATCCATTGTCAAGCCAACCCGGCCAGCCACTTGCCCGCCCGGGATGCGCTGGCGGCGAATCCCTGATCCTTGCCGAAAGAGTGCAGGAGGCAAGGCTGCCGGTCAAGCAAAAAGAACAACAAATGGTATATGCGTTCCCGAGACATCCCCAAGATGATGTGGGAAGCCGTGGAAAGTGTTGCTGCGGCGGAATTGCACAGCAAGCACCCTGCCCGCCGCTCCGGTCATCAGGACACCCTGCCATCCAGGCTGCAAATGCATGAATTCAAGCAGTGAATCGTTTTGTTCTCCCACCTCCCACCCCTTGTGCAGAACAGGGCATGAGAGGTGGATAGCCTGTGGACAGATTGCCGGCATCCACAGGCGGCCGCGACATCGACAGCAGGCATGCCGCTTGCACCCGCAGGTGAAATTGCTATGCTCCGGCTGCATTGTGCCCTTGCATGGCATCACCGCCACGTTGCATTGCCAATGGGCGTGGTGAGCGGTGTCGTGCGTGTGCGGGCGCAGGAAGCTTGCGCTCGCAGGTGGAGACCTGCATCATTGTTGGTCGGGAATCGCATTCGGGGCCTGCCCGGGCAGGAAGAATCATTCGGGGAGTTTGGCAACATGGGGCTGAAGACGGCATTGCTGCGTATCTTCACCTGGTGGAACGATGCTACCTTCTCCACCCTGTGGTATACTCGCCGCAAGGGTGTGCTGGTGGGACGCGACGAACAGGGAAACAGCTATTACCGCACGCGCGATGATTCACATCGCTGGGTGATCTATGCCGGCGTGGCGGAGGCCTCGCGCATTCCCCCCGGCTGGCATGCGTGGATCCACCGGCGCACGGACACGCCGCCAACAGAAGACGGCTACAAGCCGCATGCCTGGGAGAAGCCCTGGCGGCCCAATCCCACCGGCACGCCGGAGGCGGAGTTTCCTCCCGGCTCGCTGCACCTGGCGCGGCCTGCCGCCCTGGCACGCAAGTCATGGCACAGTTGGCAGCCATCGCAGGCAACAGGCAGCAAGAATGACAATGCTGCCGCCTGATGGCGACTGTCCGATGCCCTTCAATGCAACACGAGCCTGATGGCCCACATGAACAACCTGGTGGAAACGCTGGTAGGCACTGCAGTGCTGCTCGTTGCAGCGCTGTTTTCCTGGTATGTCTATGCCAATACCGATATCGGGCGGGGGCGTGATGGCTATGTCATCCGCGCCGTCTTCGACAATGCCAGTGGCGTGAACATCGGCACCGATGTGCGGCTGGCGGGCCTGAAGGTAGGATCGGTCATCGACCAGCGGCTGGACGGGGAAACCTATCAGGCCATCATCTCCATGACCATCGATCCGCAGGTGAAGCTGCCGCGCGATTCTTCCGCCAAGATCACCACCGATGGCCTGCTGGGCGACAAGTATATCGCGCTTGATCCCGGCGGCGATGAAGAGATGCTGAAGGACGGAGAAGTGCTGGAAAACACCCAGAGCTCCATAGACCTGTGGGGATTGGTGAACGAATATCTTTTCAAGGAGGAGCGCAAGAACAAGTGATTGCGCTCAACTCTTGAGGTGGTGCATGAGGTTGCGGATGGCAAAAACCGGGGTGTTCCGGCGGGCATTGGCTTGCATGCTGCCGCCCCTGCTGCTGGCGGCTGCCCCGGCGGCGTGGGCCGGCCCGGTGGAGAACCGCATTGCCGTCTTCTCGGCCCTGGACAAGATCACCGGCGAGATCACCACGCTGCGGGTGCCGGTGGATGAAGTGGCACGCTTCGGCACCTTCCGCATTCGTCCGCGCACCTGTCATACCCGCCCGCCGACGGAAGAGCCGCGCACCATGGCCTTCATCGAGATCGACGAGGTTACCTACGACCACAGGCAGCGGCGCATCTTCAGCGGCTGGATGAATGCCGAAAGCCCCGGCCTGCACGCGGTGGAACACCCGCTGTTCGATGTCTGGCTCAGCGGCTGCGATGCACCGATGCAGCAGGCCTCAGGCGGTGCGCCGAACACGCCTTCTGCAGCAAGGCCCCCACTGCCCGCGGCACCCGGGCGCGGCGATGCCGCTGCCGGTGCGCCGGCACGGGACAAGCAGGGCCTGCTTCC
>JALSGQ010000146.1 GCA_026982665.1 Hyphomicrobiales bacterium
CGCTTCCCGATGTCATGAAGGCAGCTTGCCAGACAGCCGCACGCTGTGGCAGAAGGTGGCGCGGGATCTTTCAAGTGAGAATGGCGCACCTGCCGCAGGGTGGCTTCTTTGGAGTGCACCCTCTGGCATTGATGCACGCTCTGCCATGTGCCGCGGAAGCACCACTGGCGGGCAAGGAGGGGCATGAACGGCATTCGCAACATCTTCATTGCCGTGCTGCTCATCACCCTGGGCTTTGCGCTCATCGGTGGCGGTTTGCTGTGGATCGATTCCAACCGCACGCACGTGGTGGTGCTGGGTGCCGGCGACAAGGATGGAGAGTCCTACCAGCTGGCCAGTGCCATCGCCCGGCTGGCGCAGAAATACGACCCCCAATTGCGCATCATCGTGGCCGAAACCGGCGGCTCCGGGCAGAACAACCGCATGCTGCAACACAACCTTCTGCAGCTTGGCACCATCCAGGCCGATACCCGAGCCGCCCCCAACGTGCGCCTCGTTACCAGCCTGTTTCCCGACGCGTTCCAGCTTCTCGCACGCAATGACAGCGGCATTGCCAGCGTTGCCGACCTGCGCGGCAAGACCATTGCCCTGCCCCCCCGCACTTCCGGCCAGTATCGTTCCTTCCTGTTCCTGCTGCGCCATTACGGGCTGGCGCTGCGCGACGTGCGGCTGGTTTCCATGTCTTCCCGCGCTGCTGTCTGGGCCATTTCCCACGGTGCCGTCGATGCCCTGTTCCGCGTGCGCGCCCCCGGCAACCGGGAGCTGAAGCAGGCCATTGCCTCAGGGCGCGTGCGCATCGTTCCCATTCCGCATGCTCGCGCCCTGAAGCTGGCGCAGCCGGCGCTGGAAGAAGGCGTCATCCCCGCCGGATCCTATCGTGGAGCACCACCGGTGCCGGCAGAAGACCTGCCGGTACCGGTGGTGCGCCGCCTGCTGGTTTCCACCACCGCGGTGGATCCCGACATCATCGAGCGCATCACCCGCCTGCTCTACGACTACCGGCTGGAGCTCTCCGAGATGAGTCCGCTGGGCGGATTCCTCGCCGCCCCGGCGGAGCTGGCCGGCATTGCCCTGCCGCTGCACGAGGGTGCACGGCGCTATTACGAGCGCGACCAGCCCACCTTCCTGCAGGAGAATGCCGAGGTCATTGCCCTGTATCTGACCATTCTTGCCGGTGCCGTATCGCTGCTGTTGCGGCTCAATGCCCGCAGGCAGAAGGCGCGGGTGGATGCCTATGTGCGCGAGCTCATCGGCATCTACAACGAGGCGGTGCTGGACGAACAGCCACGCGAGGAACACTACCGAGACCGCATGATGGAAATATTTGCCCGCGTGCTGAAGGATGCGGAGGACGACAACATCAACACCAGCGGCTTCGAGTTCCTGTCCTTCGCCTGGGATGAACTCAACGACGCCATCATCGACATCATCCAGGAAAAGAAGCGCAAGCTGAACACGGCACCAGCCGCAAAGTCATCTGCTGCAATGCAGGAGGGGCTGGCGTCATGACACGCAAGCCCATCATCTTCGAGCAGGACAGGCAGATGCAGCGCCGCCAGCGGCGGCTGCAAAGGGCGCTGCGGCTGGGAGTGCTGGTATTGGTGGCGGTGGCCATTGCGCTCACCAGCCTGTATTTCTACTCGCGGCTGGCGGTGGAGGAGCAGGCCGCGCGCGACCGCCTGCGCACCTTTGCCGAACTGCGTGCGGAATCGTTGCAGCGGTTCTTGCGGGCGCATGCGCAGGAAACCGCCCTGTGGGCCGGGCAGGAGGAAATGCGTGAGCGCATGCGTCAGCTGACGCAGGGCTGGAACGCGCTCGACGCCGCGGAGCGCAATGCCCTGCGCCAGATGCTGGCACCCGCGCCGCGCACGCAGCCGAAGGCCTCTCCCCTGCTGGACAGGAAGCGCAACAAGGCTGCCCGCAATGGCAGTGGTGGCAGCAAGGACTCCGCCCCTCGTGCCGCCGGCGGCGTTACGGCAGGCAATGCTGCCAGCAGCATGCTGAACGAGCGCACCGACGCCATGAATGCCTTCCTCGCCCTGCAACGGCGCATACAGGCGGAGCTGGAGAATTTTCTGCAGCATCATGGCTTTGCCAACATCCACCTGATCACACCGGAAGGCTTTCTCGTGCATTCGGTGCATCGGCGGCCGGACTTCGGTGCCAACCTTGCCGTCAACGGCAGCATCTATGCAGGTCGTGCGCTGGGGCAGACATTCCAGCGGGCATTGCGCCTGGTCAGCCCCGGCATGGTGGTGTTCGAGGATTTTCACCACTATCCCGAACCCGATGATCCGCCACGTGCCTTCTTCGCC
>JALSGQ010000147.1 GCA_026982665.1 Hyphomicrobiales bacterium
GATGTCTTCACCTTCGAGGAAGGATACATCCGGCCCGACTTCATCACGCTGGAACGCGGACGCGCCAATGGCAACTCTGCTGTAATGGAGAGGCAGCACATTGGGCTTCTGCGAGCCGGCAAGATACCAAAGGTGCGGGAGCGCCCGGTTGGCTACAGCTTCCTGCACCTGGCTTGGTACGGCTTCTTGTATCATGCCTGTGCCTGGCTGCTGATGCCCTTGATGCCCGGCCGCACCTATCATCGCGGCCTGGGGGCGCGGGAGCTGGGCCCGCAGATCCGTTCCTACTGGCGCAAGCTGCGTTATCGCGGCCAGGGAAAGGCCCTGCAGCAGCGTCTGACACAAGAGCTTTCCGGCAGGTTCTTCCTGGTGCCGTTGCAGGTGAGTGTTGACAGTCAGGTCATTCACCACAGCCGGTTTGCCGATGGTGGTGTGCCGGCATTCATGCGCGAGGTGGCTGCCTCCTTTGCCCGGCATGCTGCGGATGACAGCCACCTTGTCTTCAAGCATCATCCCATGGACAGGGGCTACACGGTCTATTTCGATGTCATCGAACAGCTGCGACGGCAGTATCCGGAAATCGCAGAACGTCTGCATTATGTTTTCGACATCAGTCTGCCGCTGGCGCTGGAGCATGCTGCCGGAGTTGTCGTCATCAACTCCACCGTGGGACTGTCTGCCATTCTGCATGGTGCTCCGGTGAAGGTGTATGGCGGGCGGGCGATTTACGACATCGAGGGGCTGACGGCGCAAATGCCGTTGGACGACTTCTGGCAAAACAGCCACAAGCACCGGCCTGATCCGGCACTTGCACAGTGTTTTCGTTCCTTTCTGGCCCATGCCTGTCAGATAAACGGCAGCTTTTACCGCAGGTTGCCGGGAGCGCGCCTGCGCTGTGGTCTTGACTGGCCTGGTGTCTGATTGCCAGCTAGTTGTGCAAGGGCGCGGAAAGAGCCCGGAGAAATATCAGCCATCACTTCGTGAAATTGTCTGCATGGATCCACGGCTGGCAGGAGAGCGGGGCAGGGCAGCAGAAAAGTGTCCATATGGTGCGAATGCAGCCATGGATGCCGGGGTGCGTTGTCGAACATGAAGAAAAGGTCTTCTGCTGGCTCAGTGCGCGGTCTGGTGCCAGCAGGATATCATTTCAGGTTCGAGAAAAGCTGAGCTGGAGCAGCGGGCGGCAATTGCCGTGCCCGCCGTCAGCTTCAAGGAGAGATGGCGGCAGGTTCAAGGCAGTTCCTGCGCCGCCTGCAACACTTCCTGTGCGTGGCCGGGCACCTTCACCTTGCGCCAGATGCGGGCAATCCTGCCTTCACGGTCAATGAGAAAGGTGGAGCGCTCCACGCCCCAATACTTGCGGCCATACATGGACTTTTCCTTCCACACGCCATAGGCGTCGATGGCCTGGCGCTCCGGGTCGGCGGCAAGGATGACGCGCAAGCCGTGCTTTTCACGGAAATTGGCATGCTTGCGCACCGTATCGGGCGAGATGCCGATAATGACGGTATCCGCTTGCTCGAACTCGTCGAGCAGGGCGGAGAAGTCCTGCGCCTCCCGCGTGCAGCCGGAAGTGTTGTCCTTGGGATAGAAGTACACCACAACCTTGCGCCCACGCAGGCCGGAAAGAGAAATGTCGCCTTCCGTATCTGTCGGCAGGGTGAAGTCTGGTGCCTGTTCTCCCACTTCCAGCCTTGCTGCCTCCGCATCGCTCATGATCATGCCCCTTGCTGTTTCACAAAATGGCCGTACCCGTGTGGTGAAGGTGGCGAAACAATGTGCGCCGGTCAAGCGGGTCAAGACTTGCTGCCTTTCCGGTGCAGACTGCAAATCTGCCAACTGGCCCGGCCTGTCAACCTGATGGTGCCGGAAACCGGGCATGTTATGCTGTGATCGTGCACGCTTTTGTGGAATGATGGCACCGTGAGTCGCAGAATCGCCAAATGGTTGTCGGTATCCCTTACCGGGCTGCTGGTGCTGGTGCTGCTGGCCGCCGCGGGGGTGTATTGGCGGCTGCAGGAGGGGCCCATTGCGGTGCCGTTCCTGCAGGATCAGTTGCAGGCAGCGCTTGACGAGAGCCTGCAGCCTGCCGGCATGCAGGCAACCTTCCGTGATGTGGTGGTGGAGATTGGCGAGGATCATCTGCCAACCTTGCGGCTGCGTGATCTCACCCTGCGCAAGCTTGCCGATGGCCATGTGGTGGCCGCCGCGCCGCGCGCCAGCATTGCGCTGGCGGGCGAGGAGCTGCTGCGCGGGCAGGCGCGGGTGCGGAAGTTGCGGCTGGTGGGGGCGGTGCTGCATGTTCTGCGGCGTGCCGATGGCAGCGTGCGCCTGCAGGCAGCGGTGGGGAAGGCTGATGCGGCGGCAGGCCGGGCTGATGCCACCGGCTTGCCTGGCATTGCAGACGGAAATGTGGTTGGCGCAGGGCATGTGGACAACAGCAGTGCCACCACACAAGCCGCGCGACAACCGGAAGAGGCGGAAGGTGCAGGCCTGTCTTCCATGCTGGCGCGCGCCGACGGCACGCTGAGCAGCCTGCAATCCCTGGATGTCAGCAAGGCGCGGATCGTCTTTCGTGATGAAATGCTGGGGCGCACCCTGCAGGCCGAAGATGCCGAGCTGACATTGCGCCGGGTGCCTTACGGTTTTGCCTTGCTGGCTACTGCCCGCGTTGCCGGGCTGGGCACCGATCCGCTGCCGGTGGAACTGAATGCCGCATGGCGGCAGAAGGAAGGGCGCATCAGCCTTTCCATGCAGGCGCAGCAGCTGGAGCTGGCGCAATTGCTTTCCGGCTTGCTGGGGCGTGATGTGCGGCACCAGGTGCAGCTTGCCTTTTCCGCACGGCTGGGGGCAGAGCTGAATGCACGGGGCGAGCTGCTTGCTGCCACGGCCGAGCTGCTGGCTGGTGCCGGCCGCATCCAGCTGCCGGACTGGCTTGTGCATCCGATCAGGGTGCGCGAAGGTCTGTTGCAATTGCGTTATGATCCTGTCCGGCGCACCGTGCATGTCGGACAGGGCTTCATGCAACTGGCGGCAATGCGCGTGCTGATTGACGGGAATATGCGCCTGGGAAACGCGGCGCAAGGCGGCCTGCCCGGCACCATCGACCTCGACCTGGACTTGCGCCGCGCACAGCCGCAGGAAACCGGCCGGCGCGGGATTTCACTGTTCGACCAGATGCAGGTGAAGGGCGTGCTGCACGTGGGACAAGCACGTTTCGACATTGCCGACCTGCAGTTTGCTGCCGGCAAGGCGGCGGTGCGCCTGCGCGGCATGGTGCGCGGAGAGGCCGAAGGAATGGGCATCTATGTCTCCGGTCGCGCCCGCGACATTTCCCATCGCCTGCTGAAGGAGCTGTGGCCGCCACGCATCGGGCGAGGTGCCCGCACATGGCTGCGCGAGAATGTTTCCGCCGGCATCATCCCGCAGGCCTCCATGCAGCTGGCCATTCCGGCGAGCGTGCTGAAGGCGGCGGTGGAGCGCGATGTGCCAATGCCGGAAAAGGTGGCGGATGTGCGCTTTCAGGTGCGTGATGTTCGTTTCACCTACGTGGACGGCTGGCCGGCGGTGGAAGGTGCCGCCGGCAGCGGCGTGATGAACGGCAATGTCTTTCGCCTGACCTTGCGGCAAGGCAGATCGCGCCTGCCATCCGGCCGGGTGCTGACATTGAAGCGCGGAGAGATTCGCAGCCGCGACCTGGCGGCGAAGGTATCGCCGGGCGAGATTTCGGTGGAGGCTGACGGCAGGGCCGAGGCCTTCCTGGAGCTGGCCGACCTGCCACCCCTGCGCCTGCAGCGTTCGCTCGGCATGCGGGGGGCGAGCCTGAAGGGGGATGCCAATGTCCGGCTGCGGTTGGCCATGCCGTTTCACCAGGGGTTGCAGGCGCGGGACATCCGGGTGGTGGAGGCTTCTGCTCAGCTGAAGGCAGGGGAGATTGCCGGCATCGCCCAGGGCTTGTCGCTGAAACGTGCCGACCTGCGCTTCAACTACGAGAAAGGCGTGCTCAAGGCTGCGGGAACGGCGCGCCTGAACGACTTGCCGGTGAGGTTGCGTTGGCAGCGCCCGCTGGAAGGGAGCGTGAAGACGGCGACATTGCAACTGCGCACACGGCTGGATACCGCCGCACAGCGGCGGCTGGGCATCGAACTGGCACCGTGGCTGAGCGGTCCGGTGGATGTCGAGGCCGATGTTGCGCTGGCCGAAGATGGCAACATCAGGCGGCTGCAGGTGCGTGCCGGGCTGGATGCCATGCGCATGCGGCTGCCGGCGATTGGCTGGCAGCGCAGGCCACGCAAGGGCACGGCGGCGAGCTTCGAGGTGGAACTGTCCGGAAAGGGAGGCGTGCGCATCAACCAGTTGCGCCTCGCAGGTCCCGGTGGGCTGCGGGTGGAAGGCAGGCTGCGGCTGGCAGCGGACAACACGTTGCGCGAGGCGACCTTCAGCCGCTTCGAGCTGGATGCCAACAACCGGCTGGCGCTGGATCTGCAGTTGCGTGACGGGCGGCTGAACGTGGCTGCTGCCGGACCGGTGTTCGATGCCCGTTACCTCATCAGCCAGCTGTTTGCGCCGCAACGCGAGATCGACCGCTCCCTGCGTTCGGTGCTGGTGCGGGTGAACATCCAGCGCGTACTGACCTTGCGGGGGGAGGCCGTGGAGAAGGTGCGGGGCGAGGTGGAAATGCGCGACGGGCTGGTGCGCCGTGCTGCTCTCAACGGTATCTTTCCATCGGGGCGCAAGGTGGCGCTTGACCTGACACCGGCGCGTGATGGCCTGCGGCGGCTGCGCATTATCAGTGATGATGCCGGTGCCTTGCTGCGGGCATCGGGGCTGTATTCACGCGTCAGCGGGGGCAGGGCGGAGTTCACGGCGCTGCTGGCTGCCGGTGATGATGGCGGCGTGCGCCGGGGGTTGCTGGTGTTGCGCAACTTCACCGTGCGGGGCGATCAGCGTCTGGCGCGCGTGCAACAGCAGGGCGGGAAGGCTCGTGGGGGTCCTCGCCGCAGCCGAGACCAGAAGTTCAAGCGACTGATCTTGCCGTTTTCCACCGACAGGCACTTCATCCGCATTGGCGATGCCATCATCCGCAGCCCGGAGATAGGGGCCACGGCCAACGGCATCATCCGTCGCAGCGATGGTGCCATGGATATTGGCGGCACCATCATTCCCGCCTATGCGCTGAACGCGGCTTTCGGCAAGATTCCGGTGCTGGGTGCCTTGCTTACCGGTGGCAAGGGGCAGGGGGTATTCGGCATGAATTATGCCTTGAAGGGCACCATGAACAGGCCGAAGTTTCTCGTCAATCCGCTCTCGGCGGTAGCTCCCGGCGTGTTCCGTCAGCTGTTTCACCTCGGTGGCCAGAACGTCAACCCCGACGGCACCCCGCGCAGACGCGACAACAACGCGGAACGCTCCCGCCCTCGCAGCCGCACCAACATTCGCAACGGTGGATGACCACACGGAACTCCATTGCCGTTGACCATTTGCCGAAGAGACTTCCCGTTTGCGCCATCCTGCCGATTCAGTCCTGAAGGATCGATCAGCATGCGCAGGATGCCGATCGGCCGATAATGGGATTGCCATCCAGTTCAACGAAGCCCGGCCAGCGGAGCATCATTGGCTCCTGTCCTGATCATGAAAAAGGCATGCTCATGGCTTGAAGGGGCAATTGCTGCCAAGGGTGCTCCTGGCAATCAGGGCTTGCGAAAGACAGCAGGTGAGGTGCCTTGCCAAGGCATATGGCTGGCGGCTCAGGTCATCACGGCATGGCGGCCTTGCATGGATGCACAGCCTTGCAGGGCATGGCGCAGGGCAGCGGCAACATCTTCCACCACCATGTCCGCCAGTGGGGCGAGGTCCTCTCGCCCGGAAGTACCGGAAAGTACGCCGATGAAGCCGGCGCAACCGGCGCTGAGAGCCATCTCGGCATCATGCACGTTGTCCCCGATCATCAGCATGCGTGATGGGGGAACGCCCAGCTCACGGGATGCATGCCATACGAGATCCGGGTATGGCTTGGGACGTGTGCACAGGTCCGAGCCAATGATGGCATCCAGCAGCGCCGACATGCCCTGACGTTCTGCCGTGCTGCGTGCCGAGGCGGTCAGGTCGTTGGTTACCACCGCCAGCTTGCACCCTCGTGCGCGCGCCTCTTGCATCAAGGGCAGCAGAATGGATGGTGGCACCACCGGATGCGGCTCTGCCGCCTGCAGGATTGCCGAGACGGTTTGCACCATGTGTTCCCGGGGCAGGGCGGGCAGTATCATGGCCCAGGCATCGAACAACTCTTCCTGCGTGCCGGCAGCCCAGATGGAGCCGGGCAGAAAGACATCCTGCCGCGGTTCGTAGCCCACCTGCCGCAACAGGTGCACGGCCAGCCGGCGAGCAGGCTCGTCGCATGCATCGAGCACAGCGTCCGAGGTTGGCAAGTTGTCCTCTGCTTCGGTCATGGAGCGGCTGGAAATTTCCCGAGCTGCCGGGAGGATATCGTCATCAGCTGCCTCCAGCGCCAGCGTGGCCACCGCTACCGCTGCGCGCTTGATGGCGGGCTTCCAGGTGGCGTGGAAATCCACCAGCACCCCATCCTTGTCCAGCAGGATGGCTCCTGTTGCATCGGCTGCTTGCCGAAAGCGGCCTTCATCTTTTCCCGTGTCCTGTTGCCGGTGCGTCATGCACTCATTCATCCTCGTGAAATGCCGTGGCATCAAGGCGGCTGGTCAGATGCTGCCAGAAGGGGCGGCGACGATCGGTGAGCGGTGGTGCGTCCGGCCTGCGCGAGCCGATGAAGACAAAGCCGGCGATACTTTCATGTGCCGCCAGCCCCAGCTTGTGCAACACGCGTTCATCCGTGGCCGGCCAGCCGGTGCGCCATTGCGCTGCGAAGCCGCAAGCCAGTGCTGCATTGACCAGGGCCATGCACACCGCACCGGCGGAAAGAAGCTGTTCCTGCACGGGAATCTTCGGATGTTCGCGCGGGCTGCTCACCACTGTGATCACCAGCGGCGCACGCACGGCAAAATCGGCCTCCGGCACCGGGGCATCTTGTGCGGCGGATGGATTGTCCGCCAGCCACAATCGCCGCAGCAAGGCCGCATATGCGGCTTTTGCATCGTCTTGCAGAATGATGAAACGCCACGGGGTGAGCTTGCCATGATCAGGCACGCGTACCGCAGCCTCCATGATGTGCGACAGCTGCCGTTCATCTGGCCCCGGTGCGATGATGTCTGCTGCCACCACGGAGCGGCGTGTGCGCAGGAAGGCAAGCACATCCTGGGTGTCATTCAGGGCTTCTGCTGCCAGTTCGAAGCCTGTTTCACCATTCTTGCCGGCTACCTTGCTGTGCGGCAGATCGGTCATGATGTCGGTGCCTCGAGGTGTTTTTACCGCGTTCGGAAGCAGGGCTCCCATCATTTTTCTTGCAGGGGAGTGGGAGCAGAGGGGGCAGGGGGCTGTCAAGCACCTGCGGACTGTTCTGCCGGCATGCGGCTTTGCGGATGAGGAGGTGAATGGACAAGCACCTGGAGGAAGCGTCAAAATGCCATGCCGAGGCAGCAATTAACCAATTGTTAGCAATTTTTCTTGCGCCGGGCGAAATGGTGTGGTTTCATGATGCCAACAGATATGGTGGCTCACTGGTGGGAGGAGTCATGCGGGAGGTTGTCAGGCACGCGAGTGCCCGACTTTGCTTGCGAAGCAGACCCGGAGCAGCCGGGGCAGTTGTCATGGGCCGTCACTTTCCCGAGTGGCGGCCCATGTTGCTTGCGCGATGTTGCCTGTGTGGATGCATCCGCAGTTTTCTTCCAAGGGGCAAGGTGGCAATGCCAGGACGGCCGCGGATGTTTTTGCGATCAGCACGGATTGTTGGCTGAAATGCAGGAACCGAATGTGAACCTTTTTGCAAAAAACTGAAAAAAGCGTGTTTTCATGAGCATTTGAAAGCCACAGGCCACACAACCAGAAATGATGTCCTGTGGGTGTCAGGTCGTGCTCTGAGCCAGCGGGACGCCTGCTTTTTCCAAAAAAGGCTTTCCAGCCTGCTGTGCAGGCCGGAAAGCCTTTCTTTACAGGAAAAACAGCTGGTAATCACGTGCTGCCGAGATCACTTGATCTTGGCTTCGCGAAACTCGACGTGCTTGCGCGCTACCGGGTCATATTTGCGCTTCACCATCTTCTCCGGCATGTTGCGCGTATTCTTTTTCGTTACGTAGTAATAGCCGGTTCCCGCGGTGCTCACCAGCTTGATCTTGATAGTCGTTGCCTTGGCCATGCCGC
>JALSGQ010000148.1 GCA_026982665.1 Hyphomicrobiales bacterium
GGGTTGTCCTGGTGGCGATAGGTGGCCTGCCGAAACTCCTTCTGCCGATTCTGCTCGATCATCGAATCATCCACCAGGGAGCGCAGATGCCGGGCCACCTCATCGGCAGCAAAGCGCCCCAGCAGCAAATGCACGCGATGCACCGGCAGCATGCTGCCACTGGCCAGCGGCCCGGTGGGGATGAAGAAGAAGCCCTGAATGCCGCGCTCTGCCAGCTCCGGCAGCACCCATTGATGATGGTCCATGACACCGTCGTCAAAGGTAAGGAGCATGCCATCCGGGCATTGATCGCCTGCTGCCGCCGCTTGCAGATCCCGCAGCCCGACGAAACCGTGCTCGCGCTCGAAGAAGTCCAGTTGCTGGCGGAAGTCTTCCACGTGCAGGTGCTTGAAATGGGGAAAGCCAGCGGGATCTGGCCGCACGTAGTGATACATGATGGCCTTCAGCGCCATTGCTTCCCCTCCTTGCTCCTGCCGTTCCCGCGCCCGTCGGGCTGGCATCAGGCCAGGTGGCTGGCCAGCTCGCGGATGGTGCGGCAGTTCATCAGTGCTTCATCCACCTGCACGCCGAACTCCTGCTCGATGGCAAGAATGACCGAGACATGGGCCATGCTGTCCCACTTCGGCGGCTGGCCGATGCCGGAATCCTCGCTGATGTCGGCCTCTGGCAACTGCAACTGTGCCGCCACCAGCCGCCGCAGGCGCTGCATCACGTCCGCTTCATTCGTCATGGCCCGGCTCTCACAGCCTTTCATGCTTGTCGTAGGCGCCTTCCCGCAGGCCCTGCGCCAGCGCCTTCACGTCTATCTTGTCATTGGCGTTGCGTGGCAACTTGTCAACAATGATGAAGGCGGCGGGGATGGCATATTCCTCTAGCCGGCGACGCAGGCGCTGGCGCAGCGCGGCGGGATCATCGAGCGCTGGCGGGCGGCCCTCCACGAAGCTGACCAGCTCATCACCGTTGGCCACCGTGGCGACGCTCTCAAGCCCCTCCTTGCGCAGGGCGGCATCCACCTCGCCCAGCTCCAGCCGGTGGCCCTTGATCTTCACCTGGAAGTCGATGCGAGAGATGAAGTAGAGATGGCCGTGCTCGTCGCGCCGCACCCAGTCGCCGGTGAAATATGCGCGCTCCTCGCCATGCTCCGGCAG
>JALSGQ010000149.1 GCA_026982665.1 Hyphomicrobiales bacterium
GCCACCCTGGATTGCGAGTTCGAGGCGCTCTACACCGGTTTCGGCCGCCCCTCGATCGCACCGGAACGGTTGATCCGGGCCAGCCTGCTTCAGCTCCTGTTCTCGGTGCGCTCCGAGCGGCAGTTGATGGAGCAGATGCAGTACAACCTGCTGTTTCGCTGGTTCGTGGGGCTCGGGATTGACGACCCTGTATGGGTCCCGACCGTGTTCAGCAAGAACCGCGACCGGCTGCTGACCACCGAGATGTCACGCAAGGTGATGGCGGCGATCCTGGCCCACCGCGAGGTGGCACCGCTGTTGTCGGACGAGCATTTCTCGGTCGACGGGACGCTGGTCAAGGCGTGGGCCTCGATGAAGAGCTTCCAGCCGAAAGCCGGGAGTGCACCGCCCTATGGCCCCGATGACGACGACCCGGGCGATCCGCCCATACCCGACACCCCTCCCGCAACCCGAACCGAAACGCCTGCAGCCGAGACCGCCCCGATGAACCGCACCACCCGCCGCCACCGCAACGCCGAGGTCGATTTCAAGGGCGAGAAGCGCTCGAACGCCACCCATGCCTCGACCACCGATCCGGACGCCCGGCTCTACAGGAAATCCCCCGGCACCGGCGCGATGCTGTGCTTCATGGGCCATGCGCTGATGGAGAACCGCTCGGGCCTGATCGTGCAGGGCGAGCTGACCCGCGCGGATGGCCACGGCGAACGGCGCGCGGCGCTGGACATGATCCACCGCCACTCCCCCGGCTCGACCCGGCGGCTGACGCTGGGCGCGGACAAGGGCTATGACGCCGCCGGCTTCGTCGCCGATCTGCGCCGGGCCTGCGTGACCCCACATGTCGCCCGGAAATCGCGATATTCGGCGATCGACGGCCGCACGACCCGGCACAAGGGCTATGGGCTGTCACTGAAACATCGCAAGCGGATCGAGGAGGCCTTCGGCTGGGCCAAGACCGTCGGCGGCATGGCCCAGACCGTCTATCGCGGTCTCGAGCGCGTGCGATCCCGGTTCATTCTGACAATGGCTGCCAACAATCTTGCCCGACTGCCCCGGTTGCTGGCCGCATGAAATCGAAAAGGCGCAGCGGGAAGGCACATGTTCGTGAGAACAGACTGGCCCCCCAACTAAGCCGCTCCATCCGAGG
>JALSGQ010000150.1 GCA_026982665.1 Hyphomicrobiales bacterium
GAACAGCTTGTCCACCGAGGTGCGGTAGTCGGCATCAGTAGCCTTCAGGTTGCCGCGCTCATCCAGCTGCAGGGCATCGCCCAGCTCGGCCCGAAGCGCTTCGGTAACCGGGTGCACGAAGCCCATGGCCAGCAGCACCAGGTCGGCCTTCAGCTCGAAGTCGCTGCCCTCGATGGGCTGGAGCTGCTCGTCCACCTTCACCATGCGGGCGGCCTTCACGCGGCCCTCGTCATCGCCGATGAATTCCTCCGTGCGCACCGACCACATCAGCTCCGCGCCCTCCGCCTGCGAGGTGGAGATGCGCAGCTTGCGCGGCCAGTTGGGCCAGATCAGCAGCTTGTCTTCCTTCTCTGGCGGCTTGGGCAGGATCTCCACCTGCGTTACCGACAGCGCGCCCTGGCGGATGGAGGTGCCCACGCAGTCGGAGCCGGTATCGCCACCGCCGATGACCAGCACGTGCTTGCCTTCCGCCGTGATCGGCTCCTCGCCGTCCTTCAGGCCCTCGCCGGAGACGCGGCGGTTGGCCTGGGTGAGGAACTCCATGGCGAAATGAATGCCTTTCAGCTCACGGCCCGGCACCGGCAGATCGCGCGGCTTCTCCGAGCCGATGGCCACCAGCACGGCATCGTATTCATCCAGCAGCGCCTTGAACTTCATGTCCGTGCCCACGTGCACGCCGGTGTGGAAGGTTACGCCCTCTTCCTGCATCTGTTGCACGCGGCGCTCGACGATCTTCTTGTTGAGCTTGAAGTCGGGAATGCCGTAGCGCAGCAGGCCGCCGGGGTGGGTGTGCTTCTCATACACGTGCACCTCGTGCCCGGCGCGGGCCAGCTGCTGGGCGGCGGAAAGGCCGGCGGGGCCGGAGCCGATGATGGCAACGCGCTTGCCGGTCTTCTTCTCCGGTGGCTGCGGCTGCACCCAGCCCTGCTCCCAGGCATTGTCGGCAAGCTGGCATTCCACCGTCTTGATGGTAACGGGAATGTCTTCCAGATACAGCGTGCAGGCGGCCTCGCACGGAGCCGGGCAGACACGCCCCGTGATTTCGGGGAAGTTGTTGGTGGAGTGCAGGTTGTCGATGGCCGCCTTGAAGTCGTCGCGGTAGGTGAGGTCGTTCCAGTCCGGGATCTGGTTGTTGATGGGGCAGCCGTTGTGGCAGTAGGGGATGCCGCAGTCCATGCAGCGCGCTGCCTGCTGCTTCAGCTCCTCCTCGGGCAGCGGAATGACGAACTCGTCCCAGTGGCGGATGCGCTCATCCACCGGCTGATAACCGCGATCACGCCGCGGAATCTCCAGAAAACCCGTGATCTTGCCCATGTCGAATCAACCCTGTTGCGTGGTGCCGGGGCGGCATTTGCTCATTTGCGCCCCGGCCTTTCAGGCGTCATGCATGTTGCGCCATGTTCACTCTGCCGGAGAGGAAACGCCGATCTCCTTCTCCAGGTCTCCCTGCCTTGCCTGCATCTCGGCCATCTCGCGCAGCGCGCGGCGGTATTCCACCGGCATGACCTTGACGAACTTCGGCAGATACTCATCCCAGTTCTCCAGGATCTCGGCAGCACGGCGGGAGTTGGTATAGCGCCTGTGGTTCTCCAGCAGCACGCGCAGGCGGGCGGCATCGTCGCGATCCATGTGGCGCATCACGTCCACCAGCCCGTGGCCTTCCATCTCGCCGCTGCGGTGCACGTCGTCCGCCGCCGCATCCTCCGCCGGGATCGGCTCCAGGTCCACCATGGCCAGGTTGCAACGGCGCTCGAAGTCGCCGTCCTCGTCCAGCACGTAGGCAACACCGCCCGACATGCCGGCGGCGAAGTTGCGCCCCGTCGGGCCGATGACGACAACGCAGCCGCCGGTCATGTATTCGCAGCCGTGATCGCCGACACCTTCCACCACGGCAATGGCACCGGAGTTGCGCACGGCGAAGCGCTCGCCGGCAATGCCGCGGAAGTAGCACTCGCCGGTAATTGCGCCATAGAGCACGGTGTTGCCGACGATAATGCTCTCCTCCGGCTTGATGCCCGACTCCTCCGGTGGGCGGACGATGAGGCGGCCACCGGAGAGGCCCTTGCCGACGTAGTCGTTGGCATCGCCGATGAGATCCAGCGTTACGCCACGCGCCACCCAGGCACCGAAGCTCTGCCCGGCGGTGCCCTTCATGGTGAAGTGGATGGTGTCATCGGGCAGGCCGGCATGGCCGTAGCGCTTGGCCACCTCGCCGGAGAGCATGGCACCGATGGTGCGGTCGGTGTTCTTTACCGTCAGCTCGGCGCGCACGGGCTGCTTCTCTTCCAGCGCCGGTTTTGCCAGCTCGATGAGCTTGCGGTCGAGGATGTCGTCGATCGGGTGCTTCTGCGCCTCGCAATGATAGATGGCGACATCTTCCGGCACGTCGGGCTTCTCGAACAGGCGGGAGAAGTCCAGCCCCTTCGCCTTCCAGTGCTCCAATGCCTCCTCCTTGTCGAGGAAATCGGTCTGGCCGATCATCTCGTCGAAGGTGCGGAAACCCATGCTCGCCATGTATTCGCGCACCTCCTCGGCGATGAAGAAGAAGTAGTTGATGACGTGCTCCGGCGCGCCCTTGAAGCGCTTGCGCAGCTCCTTGTTCTGGGTGGCGATGCCGACGGGGCAGGTGTTGAGATGACACTTGCGCATCATCAGGCAGCCCATGGCAATGAGCGGCGCGGTGGCAAAGCCGAACTCGTCTGCGCCGAGCAGCGCGCCCACCACCACGTCGCGCCCGGTGCGCAGGCCGCCATCCACCTGCACGGCGATGCGCCCGCGCAGCCGGTTGCGCACCAGCGTCTGCTGTGTCTCCGCCAGGCCGATCTCCCACGGGGAGCCGGCATGCTTGATGGAGGTGAGCGGCGAGGCGCCGGTGCCGCCGTCCCAGCCGGCGATGGTAACGTGATCGGCACGCGCCTTGGACACGCCGGCGGCCACCGTGCCGACACCGACCTCGGAGACCAGCTTCACCGAGATCTCGGCTTGCGGGTTGACGTTCTTCAGGTCGTAGATGAGCTGCGCCAAATCCTCGATGGAGTAGATGTCATGGTGCGGCGGCGGCGAGATGAGGCCGACGCCGGGGGTGGAGTGGCGCACCTTTGCGATGGTGGCATCCACCTTGTGGCCGGGCAGCTGGCCGCCCTCGCCGGGCTTGGCGCCCTGCGCCATCTTGATCTGGATGGAATCGGCGTTGACCAGGTATTCGGTGGTAACGCCGAAGCGCCCGGAGGCCACCTGCTTGATGGCCGAGCGCATGGAATCGCCATTGGGCAGGGGCTGGAAGCGATCCGGCTCCTCGCCGCCCTCGCCGGTGTTGGACTTGCCGCCAATGCGGTTCATGGCGATGGCCAGCGTGGTGTGGGCCTCGCGCGAAATGGAGCCGAAGGACATCGCGCCGGTGGCGAAGCGCTTCACGATGTTTTCCGCCGGCTCCACCTCCTCGATGGGCACCGGCTGGCGGCCCATCTCCTCCGCCGACTTGATGCGGAACAGCCCGCGCAGGGTGTTGGCCTCGCGCCCGATGCGGTTCACCTCCTCGGTGAAGGCGCGGAACTTCTCCGGGATGTTGCCGCGCACCGCGTGCTGCATGTTGGCGATGGCGGAGGATGTCCACACGTGGCGCTCGCCGCGCACGCGCTGGTGATAATGCCCGCCCACGTCCAGCATGTTCTTCAGCACCGGCGCATCGGAGAAGGCCAGGCGATGGCGGCGGAAGGTCTCCTCGGCGATCTCGTCCAGACCGACGCCTTCCACCGCGGTGTTGGTGCCGGCGAAGAACTCTTCCACGAACTCGGAGTTCAGGCCTACCGCGTCAAAGATCTGCGCGCCGCAATAGGACTGCCAGGTGGAGATGCCCATCTTTGACATCACCTTCAGGATGCCCTTGTCGGCGGCCTTGATGTAGCGGTGCACGGCCTCATCGGCACTGATGTCCTCGTTCAGATAGACGCGCATGTGCTCCAGCGTCTCGAAGGCCAGATAGGGGTTGATGGCCTCCGCGCCGTAGCCGCCGAGCGTGCAGAAGTGATGCACTTCGCGCGCCTCGCCGGTCTCCACCACCAGGCCGACAGAGGTGCGAAGCCCGGCGCGGATGAGGTGATGATGCACGGCGGAAGTGGCCAGCAGCGCCGGAATGGCGATGCGATCCGGCCCCAGCAGGCGGTCGGAAAGGATGATGATGTTGTAGCCTTCCTTCACCGCCTGCTCGGCCCTTGTGCGCAGCTCGTCCAGCGCGGCGCGCATGTGGGAGGGGCCGCGGGCGGCATCGTAGGTGATGTCCAGCGTGATGGTGCGGAAGTGGTTGTCGGAAATGTCGCCGATGGCACGGATCTTCTCCAGCGCCTTGTTGGAGATGATGGGCTGGGAGACCTCCAGCCGCTTCAGCGCACCCTGCTCGCCCAGCCCCAGCAGGTTTGGCCGCGGCCCGATGAAGGAAATCAGGCTCATCACCGACTCCTCGCGGATGGGGTCGATGGGCGGGTTGGTCACCTGCGCGAAGAGCTGGTGGAAATAGTCATAGAGCAGGCGCGACTTTTCGGAGAGCGCCGGAATGGGCGTGTCCGTGCCCATGGAGCCGATGCCCTCCTGCCCGGTGTTGGCCATCGGGGCCATGAGCATGCGCACGTCTTCCTGCGTGTAGCCGAAGGCCTGCTGGCGGTCGAGCAGCGAGACGTTGGTCTTCGGCGGCGCATCGGCCACCTCTGGCAGCTCCTTCAGCTTCAGCTGCCCCTCGGCCAGCAGCCTGTCATAGTCGCGCGCAGAAGCCAGCTCGGCCTTGATCTCCTCGTCCGGGATAATGCGGCCCTGCTCCAGATCCACCAGCAGCATCTTGCCCGGCTGCAGGCGCCACTTCTCGCGGATGTTCTCCTCCGGCACGGTGAGCACGCCCATCTCCGAGGCAAGCACGAGGTAGTCGTCCTTGGTTACGAAGTAGCGGGCGGGGCGCAGGCCGTTGCGGTCCAGCGTGGCGCCGATGACGCGGCCATCGGTGAAGGCGATGGCGGCGGGGCCGTCCCACGGCTCCATCAGCGCGGCGTGGTATTCGTAGAAGGCGCGGCGCTGCTCGTCCATCAGCGGGTTGCCGCTCCAGGCCTCCGGGATCATCAGCATCATGGCGTGCGGCAGGGAGTAGCCGCCGTGATAGAGCAGCTCCAGCGCCGCGTCGAAGGCCGCGGAGTCCGACATGCCCTCGTAATGAATGGGCCAGAGCTTTTCGAGGTCTTCTCCCAGCACCTCGGAGCGCATGGCGGCGCGGCGCGCGGCCATCCAGTTCATGTTGCCGCGCAGGGTGTTGATCTCGCCGTTGTGGCAGATGAAGCGAAACGGCTGGGCCAGCGGAAACGACGGGAAGGTGTTGGTGGAAAACCGCTGGTGCACCAGCGCCAGGGCGGAGACCATGCGCTCATCCGCCAGGTCGGGGAAATACTTCTTCAGCCGCTCGGGCAGCACCAGCGCCTTGTAGACGATGGTGCGGGAGGAGCACGAGGGCACGTAGTATTCGGCGTCTGACAGGCCCATGTTCAGGTAGACATGGTTCTCCACCTGCTTGCGCACCACATAGAGCTTGCGCTCGAAGGCGTCCTGATCGGCGATGTTCTCGCCGCGGCCAATGAAGAGCTGGCGGCTGACCGGCTCGCCATCCTTCACCGAGTAGCCCAGCTGGGAGGAATCGGTGGGCACGTCGCGCCAGCCCAGCAGGGTGAGGCCCTCGCGCGCCAGCGTCTCTTCCCACAGCTTCTCGATCTCGGCACGCTTGCCCTCATCGCGCGGCAGGAACAGGAAAGCGACGCCATATTCGCCTTCCGCCGGCAGGGTGATGTTCAGCTTCTCCGCTTCGGCACGGAAGAAGGCATCGGGCAACTGGATGAGGATGCCGCAGCCATCGCCGGCCTCCGGGTCGGCCCCTACCGCACCACGATGTTCCAGGTTGCAGAGCATCATGAGGCCTTTCTCGATGATGCCGTGATCCTTCTCGTTGGTGATGCGGCAGATCAGCCCGATGCCACAGTTGTCATGCTCCAGGTCGGAGTCATAGAGGCCCTCGCGCACGCGCCCCGGCATGTGCGGCAGCGGGTTTTCCTGCGGTTGCCCCGAACGGGTGGCGGCGTTTGCCTTGATGCATTCGTGCCTGTTCATGTGCTTGCGTTCCATGTGTTGCGATATTGCCGCGTGCTGTCCCGGTCCTGATCCGGTTGCGCCCCGCTGCCTGCGCTGGGCGCTGCCGCCCGTGCCGCCATGATTGATGGTGCGGCGTGTGGCGGCTGGCGCAAGATCATCGTGTGGCGAAGCGCGCGCTCCTGCGCTTCTGCCCGGCTTGCGTGGCTCGCCGTGGTTGCGCCGGAATTAGGACAGCACTTCTGTCCCAGTTGGGCGGTTATGCCAGAAATGCACAGGCCAGACAAGCCGCATCAGGGACATGCTGACGCGGCATGCCGGCGCAGGCTGGGGTGTTGCGGTGGCGGGATGTCGGTTTTTCTCATGGCAGAACAAGGCATGAGGCAGGAGGTGCCTTGTCCTGATGTCGCCTGATGTTGGGTGGAAGGCCGCATTTGCCGACAACCGGCAGGCGCGCATGTCGCCTGCTTCAGTTTTCATCTTCCGGAGCGCGGTTGAAGGCGCTGGAAAGGCGCTCGAGCATCGGCGAGAGCGGGTTGCCGGAAGCCTCGGCGGGTGGTGTTGCGCCGCGGCTGATCATGGCATCCAGCTTCAGGATGCGGGCATGCAGGCGCTCGCCACGCTGTATCAGCGCGGCCAGTTCTTCCGGCATGGCCGCGAGCGTCTCGGCATCCGTTGCATGGGGAAGGGCCGAGAGGTCCATGCCTTCCTGTTCCTTCCGGGCATCCTGCTCCGACAGCTCGCCGGCGGCAACGGCGCGTTGCAGCAGCAGCCAGGAGGCCAGTTGCATCAGCCGGGTGGTCAGGCGCATGCTTTCGGTGGCGTAGGTCATGGCGGCATCGCGGCTCATGGTGCGCGCCTGCTCGCGCCCCGGCCCGTCGAGGTAGTCGGCGGTTTCCTCCACCAGCTGCATGCCTTCCTCGAAGACCTGCTGAAACTGGCGGGAGTTGACGAAGCGCTGCATGAAATCCACCAGCGGGGCATCCTGCCGGTGGTTGGCGGCCGTGCTGCCGGTGCTGTCGGAATGATCAGGCGTGGTCATCTGAAGCCCTCTCCCCTGTTCAAATGCGTGCCGCATTGTTGCGATGGTTCGGGTGGTTGCGTCAATATGGGACGCTGCGGATGGTTTCCGTTAAGGGTTAAGCAAGCTGCGGGCCATTTGTGGGGCAGAGGGGCATAAAAAAGGGCCGCACGCGCAGTGCGGCCCGAAGTCTGACAGGGAGGCGTCAAACAGAGTGGACAGGAGCCACTCGGGAGGAATCCGGAAAAACCGGATTGCAGGTGCCACGGTGCACGAATATGGTTAGCAAAGGGTTAACACGCCCGAGAAAAGTCGTGCGGCGGTGGTGTGATGGATTGCGCCGGCTTGACGGGAGGGCTTGCGGTGCTGTATGGGAGCGGTCGAGTTGTCGCCCGCGCCTTTTGTGCGGGCGCTTTCATTTGGAATGTTCAGGATACACCACATGGAGTCCGAGCCATGTCCCGTCGTTGCGAATTCACCGGCAAGGGTGTGATGACCGGCAACAACGTCAGCCACGCTCACAACAAGACACGCCGCCGCTTTCTGCCCAATCTCGTCAACGTGCATCTGCTGAGCGAGGTGATGGGGCAGCGCTATCGCTTCCGCATCAGCGCCCAGGCACTGAAGTCCGTGGAGCATCGTGGCGGGCTGGATGCCTTCCTGCTGAAGGCGCGCGATGCCGACCTGTCACCGAAGGCGCTGAAGCTCAAGAAGCAGATTCGTGCGCGCCTGGCGCAGCAGGTCGAAAGCTGAATTCATTCGTCCGTGCAAATCGCAACAGAAGGCCGGCTGCCATGGCAGCCGGCCTTCTGTTTTTTTGTGCAGGAGGTCGGTGGCGCATCAGATGCAAGGCGAAAAACGAGAGGCGCAATTTTGGCATGCGTTTTTTGCAACGACTTTACGGTTGACGCCCGGTCGTGCTGCCCCCTATATGGCGCCGTGCCTGACGGGAACACGGGGCGCGCCGGAGCGGCGGCCAAGGCTCCCGAGGGC
>JALSGQ010000151.1 GCA_026982665.1 Hyphomicrobiales bacterium
CTGGTGGGGCAAACCCTTCACGAACGAGGCCTTCTTTCTTGTTGCGCACACCCGCACATCTGTATCGGCTGGCAAGGGCAGGCCGCGTGCTGGCGCGGCACGGCGGGCTGATATCGCCACAGCAGCTGGCCAGCGCGCCGTTGCCTGCGCGCCTTGGCATCCGCATCCTCGGTGCCGGGCCAAAGCCGCGGGCGGCGAAGGAAAGTGATGCGCTGAGCGCCGTTTCCGCCGCGCTGGCGGAGCTGGGGCCGAGCTGGATCAAGCTCGGCCAGTTTCTCGCCACCCGGCCCGACGTGGTGGGCTTCGAGCGCGCGCAGCAACTGGCCGAGCTGCAGGACAGGCTGCCGCCGTTCACGCAAGCACAGGCCGAGGCACGCATGGAACAGGCGCTGGGCCGCCCGCTGAATGAGGTGTTTCGCGAGATCGGCCCGCCGGTGGCCGCCGCCTCCATCGCCCAGGTGCACAAGGCCATCACCACCGACGGCAAGGCGGTGGCGGTGAAGGTGCGCCGCCCCGGCGTGAAACGGCGTTTTCAGCGCGACCTTGAGACCTTCTTCTTCGCCGCCCGGCAGGCGGAGCGCTTCCTGCCGGACATGGAGCGCCTGAAGCCCGTGGAGGTGGTGCAGACGCTGGCCCATTCCGTGCGGCTGGAGATGGACTTCCGCATGGAAGCCGCGGCCATGCACGAGATGGCGGAGAACCTGCGCGAGGACCGCGAGGTGCGCATTCCCGCCGTCGATTGGGAACGCACGGCAGACGCGGTGCTGACCACCGAATGGGTGGACGGCACGCCATTGTCCGACATCGATGCCCTGCGCGCCGCCGGGCACGACCCGGTGCGCCTGTCCGAAGCGCTGGTGCAGGTGTTCCTGAAGCAGCTTCTGCGCGACGGCTTCTTTCACGCTGACCTGCACCCGGGCAATATCTTTGTCGATGCTTCCGGGCGGCTGGTGCTGGTGGACTTCGGCATCATGGGCCGCCTCTCGCCTTATGAGCGGCGGGTGTGGGCGGAGATATTGCACTGCTTCATCACCCGCGACTATCGCCGCAATGCCGAGGTGCACTTCGAGGCCGGCTACGTGCCGCCGCACCATTCGGTGGACGAGTTCGCGCAGGCGCTGCGTGCCATCGGCGAGCCGGTGCTGGGCCGCCCGGCGGAGGAAGTCTCCATGGGCGAGCTGCTGGGCCGGCTGTTCCGCACCACCGAGCAATACGACATGCCCACCCAGCCGCAACTGCTGATGATGCAGAAGACCATGGTGGTGGTGGAGGGCGTGGGCCGCTGCCTGAACCCGAGGCTGGACGTGTGGCAGGCGGCCGAGCCGGTGGTGCGCGACTGGATCAGCCGCCACCTCGGCCCCGCCGGGCGGCTGGAACAGGCGGCGCAGCGCACCGGCAAGGTGCTGGACGATCTGCCCGACACCCTGCACGGCCTTGCCCTCGTGGCGCGCCAACTGGCGCGCGAGCAGGAACGGGAAGAGCAGCGGCGGAATGAAGCACGGCAACGACCTCGCCACGCGGACTGGCACATCTGGCTGCCGCTGTGGCTGGCCGCTGCTGCCCTCGTGGCCGGTGCGGCGGCGCTGTGGTCATGACACTCGGAATATAAGCCAACCGGCACCGGCAAGCATGACTATCAACATGCGGAAATTCTCTCGCTGCAGAGCATTCAACTGGTTCGTTGGCTGCTGACCCCCCTGCATGCCTCATGCTGCCTTTGCGGCTTTTGGGTCTCCTTCCCGGGAAGGGTTGGTGGATGGTGTTCCGGGGCCTTCATGGCTGGTGTTGATTGGTGAGAAGCCATGTTCCGAGGGGCAGCAGGGCCAGTCTGAACCGTGATGGCGCTTCATCGCGGGGTTAATATTAAAATATGCTAACATTCTAATGCAATTGACACAATCTTGCCATATTTCAGCTTTCGGGCCTGTGTCAGGGGTGATGGGGGTATGCTTCAAAATCCATATGTTACAGCATGTTGCTGATGCCATTCGGGTGCTGGATTGACAACTTGTCGCACCCCGAAGCCTGTGGTTGCCTTTGTTCATGAGGATTGCGAGATATGTCCCTGCAAGGCCGGAACATCCCATTCCGTCCATGCGATGCCCTTCCTGGGCGTTTCCTCCCTATATGACTTGACCGTCCGTCGTTGCGGGCGGTCATTTTTTTGCCTGCGTGGAAGATGCCGCGGCGGGCCGTGCATGCCGCTTGCGGCGATGCCGCTGCCGCCAGCGGTTGACCACGTGCTTGGCCGCCTGCCGCATGTGCCGGTATGCCTGTTCGGTGCGGGCCAGCGCCTGAAAGCGCCAGCGGCTGATGCCGGGCACGGGCACGAGCACGTCCACCAGCTCCAGCCGCTGCTTCCAGATGTGGTCGATCATCGGGTGATTGGGGTCGGCGCTGGAATCGGCGAAGGTGATGGCCGGGTCGGCCAGGATGGTGCGGGTGGCTTCTATGGTCAGCAGCACGCCGGGCGAATAGTGGTGCATTGTCTCGTCATAGGCGATCTTGCCCAGCCACAGGGTGCTGCCGCTGATCATGCCGAACAGCGCGGCGATGGTGCGCCCATCAAGCCGCAGCCGCCAGAAGCGCAGGTCGCCACTGGTGTGAAACCCCATCGTCATGGCGCGCACGAAGGCGGTGTTGTGTGGTGAGCACAATAGGGCAGTGCCATTGCGCCCCTTCCAGCCGGAGGCCTCGAGCTGAAGGAAATCGTCAAGCCAGGCATCGAGGTCCCTGGCTGAAGCAGTGGCAGGCAGCGACTCGAAGGCGAGCTGGCCCTGTTCGGCCAGCTTGCGCTTCAGGCGCGTCCATTCCTTGCGGCGCTTCTTGCCGATGTCCTGTTGCCACCACTCATCCGGGGTGCGGCTGGCATCCAGCACCGCGCGCTGCCAGCGGGCCAGCTCGAACGGTTGATGCTTCGATTCGGCCAGTGCCTTGTGCAATGCCTGCATGAACGGACCATTGGCGGGAATGGTGCGCAACTCCAGCGCCGCCATGCCGGCATGGCGCACAGAATCCAGCAGATCGCGCAGGGCTTGCCGTGGCTGCTCCCTGCCGAGCAGGGGCAGGCCGAGGAAGAAGAAATCTCCCCAGCGGCTGGAGGCGATGCGCCCCAGCGGCGGCCAGCGCCAGCGTTCATGCTTCAGTGCGGCGATGCAGGCGGGCGTGCCGGAGCCTTCTGCCACCACGTGCAGATGTGGACGTTCATGTGCCGGCAGATGCTGGCGTGCCGCCTGCACGAAGGCATGTGTGGCTGATGCGGCCGGCTCCAGCGCCTGTGCCTGCAGCATCTGCCACTGGCGTGGTTCGGGCATGGATGTGGTTTCAGGCTTCATCGGCGGCACGCTCCTGCCCCTTGCATTCGCCATAACCTTCGCGCGCCAGCCGGTTGGAAGCCATCCACAGGATGGCGGACTGGAACAGGTAGGCACCCGCCGTGGCGTAAGCTGCGCCCAGCATCCCGTGCCGGGGGATCAGCGCCAGGTTGAGGGCAATGTTGAGCAGTGCGGTGATGCCGGTGATGACGGCGATGTACATCTGCCTTCCGGAGACGGAGAGCATGGCCTCTGCCGGGCCGGCCAGGGCGCGGGCGAGGTGGCCGGCAGCAAGCACGGCCATCACCGGCATGGCGGCGGGAAACTCCGGACCGAAAAGCCCCAGCACGAAAGGCCCGATGAGCAGGAAGAAGCCAGCCGCTGCCAGCGACGGCACGAAGGTCCACAGGCGGAACTGCCGCAGCAGCCGGCCTGCCTTGCCGATGTCGTTCTGCGCATAGGCGCTGGCAAAACGCGGCATGGCCACCGCGGTTACGGCAAAGTGCACGAAGGCGACAAAGGCAATGATGCGCGCCGCGGCAAAGTAGATGGCCAGCTCCTGAGGGGCGACGAACAGCTTCAGCAGCAGCACGTCCAGGTTCATCATCAGCAGCGTGAAGCTGTCCAGCAGCAGCAGCGGCAGCGAGACCTTGAGCCACTCGCGCGCCTGCATGCGCGGGGGCGTGCTGCCAAGCTCGGCGCGGAAGCGGCGCTGTTGCAGGACGAACTGGATGAGGGCGGAGACCCAGGTGGCGATCACCAGCGCGGTGGCGGCGATGGTGGCGTCGCGCTCGCCCAGCAGCAGGATGCCAAGGCCCAGCACGAGCAGCAGCAGCAGCGGGCGCAGGATGTAGGGCGGCAGCAGTGCCAGCATCAGCCAGCCGCGGGCGCGGCCGGTGCCGTCATGAAAATCGGTGAGCGCGAAGGCCGGCAGCGCCAGCAGGCCGATCATCAGCGGCGTGTGGTAGGCCTCCTCCACCACGCCGGGATGCAGTTGCAGCAGGGCGATGCCGCCCAGCATGGCCAGCGAGGCAACGGCAAGGGAGATGATGCGCGAAAAGCGCAGGAAGCCGCGGGCCAGCGCCGGCTGCTGCTGCTCCAGGTATTCGTTGAGGAAGCGCACCGCCGACATGGACAGGCCAACGGTGGCAAGCGTGCCGACGACGTTGATGACCACCCAGACATAGGTATAGACGCCGTAATCATGCGCCCCCAGCCAGCGCGCCATGAGGATCTGTGCGATGAAGGTGATGAGGGCGGAGCCGATGCGAATGGCGAAGCTCAGCAAGGCACCGAGGCCGGCGGAGCCATGATGATCCCCGGCTGCGGCATCGGCATTATCGGCATCGGCAGTGTCAGCGCCGGTGGCATTGTTTCCAGGCACCAGCGCCAGCAGTTGCGAACGCCAGCGCCGCCAGCCGGAAAGCCGGGCAATGTCGTTGGATGTAACCGTCTGTGCGCACATGCGCTGCATCTTGGCGCAAAGATGCAAACAAATGGTTTGCAGGCGCTGGTGGAGGTGCTGGTTCCTGCGCTTGCAGGCGGGCCGTGCGGGAGGAGTTCTCGGGCTGCCTGCAGGGCAGTCGTCCTCATGCGTGGTGTGCAGCGAGACGGCATTACCAGTGCTCGGTGGCTGGTGCGCCCTTCAGCACTTCCTGCAGGCGGCGGCGGGTGCCGGGAGTGGTTTCCGGTGGCAGGTTGTCGGGCGCGAAGAAGTCCATGGCGGCGATCTCGTGGCTGGGCTGCCAGTTGAGGCGTTCGTAATCGCCGGGGCGCATCACGTAGAGCAGCACGTGGTCGTTGGGGAAATGGGCGTGGTTGGCATAGATGCCGAAAGGGCGCGGGCGCGCCAGCAGACGGATGCCGGCTTCATCGCGCAGCTCGTGCTCCAGCGCCTGCAGTGCCGTTTCTCCCTTTTCCACGCCACCGCCGGGGAACTGCCAGCCGGGCTTGTAGGTGTGCATCACCAGCAGCACCCGCCCCTGTTCATCGAACACCGCAGCACGCACGCCCAGTGTCATGGAGCGCACAAGGCGCAGGTAGCGCTGCTCGATGCGCCGGCGCAGGGGCCGGGGCAGGCGGTTGAACACCTTCAGCGCGGTGTGGAGCAGATTTCGGTTCACCTTGTTCATGCCGTGATGATACAAGATTGATGAATGGCAAGCGTTAATGCGGGGGGAGTTTCATGCGTGAAGCGCGGCATGGTCATGCTGGCGGGGATGTCGAGGTGCTGCCGGTGGTTGACCGGGCGGGGCTGAAGCAGTTCATCGAGCTGCCGTTTGCCTTGTATGCCGATGACCCGGCCTGGGTGCCGCCGTTGCGCGCGGAGCGGCGCATGCATCTCTCCCCGCGGCACAATCCGTTTTTCGAGCATGGCGAAGGGCAGCTGTTCCTGGCGCGGCGCGCGGGGCGCGTGGTGGGGCGCATCTCGGCGCAGGTGAACCGATTGTATCATGCACAGCATCCGGATGAGCCACGCACCGGCTTCTTCGGCTTCCTGGAGGGAGAGGACAATCCGGCGGTGTTCCGTGCGTTGCTGGATGCCGCCGCCGGCTGGCTGCGGGCGCGCGGGATGGAGCGCATGCAGGGGCCGTTCTCGTGGTCGATCAACCAGGAAAGCGGGCTGCTGGTGGCGGGCTTCGACACGCCACCGGCGATGATGATGAACCATGCGCGGCCATGGTATGACGCGCATGTGCAGGCGGCAGGCCTGCGCAAGGCGATGGACCTGCTGGCCTATGATTACAGGCCGGAGATGGGTGTGCCGGAAAAGGTGTGGCAATTCATCGCGCGGTTGCAGGAGAAAGGGGAGTTGCAGGTGCGCCCCCTGAACCGGCGCAGGCTGCGCGAGGAGCTGGACCTGATCATGGACATCTTCAACGATGCCTGGGCCGACAACTGGGGGTTCATTCCGTTCACGCCGGAGGACATCAACCACATGGCGCAGCAATTGCGCTTCTTCATCCGTGATCATGACGTGGCCATTGCCAGCTGGAAAGGGGAACCGGCGGCGATGGCGGTGGTGATGCCTGACCTGAACCGGCTGATTGCCGATTTCGACGGGCGGCTGCTGCCGTTCAACTGGGCGAGGCTTCTCTGGCGGTTGAAGGTGAGCCGCGCGCCGAAGCGCTGGCGCATGCCGCTGATGGGAGTGCGGCGGAAATTTCACGGCCATGCAACGGCGGGCATTCTTGCCATGGCAGTCCTGGAAGCGGTGCATGCGGTGCATCGGCAGGAAGGATATGCCGGTGCGGAACTTTCATGGGTGCTTGAAAGCAATGTGCGCACCAGGCGTATCATCGAGGATACCGGTGCCGTTCCCTACAAGACCTATCGCATCTATGAGCGCACCATTGACTGAGCAGGCAGGGCAGGAAAATCGGGTGCATGGCGCATCATCCGGCACTGCCGATGTGCTGCGGGTGCTGGTGCTGGCAGCGGCACGCGGTGCCGATGACCCGCTGGCGAAAGCCTGCAATGTGCGCCACAAGTGCCTGTTGCCGGTGGCCGGAGAGCCGATGTTGCGGCGGGTGGTGAGGGCCTTGCAGGCATTGCCGCAGCCGGTGGAGATCACCATCGTCATCGATGATGAAACGGCGGCACGGCAGGCGCTGGAGGAGCTGGCGCAAGAGGTGCGGTTTGCCGCGGCGGCGGAGTCTGCTTCTGCCTCCGCCCTGGGGGTGTTGCAGGAGATGTTTGCGCAAGCGCCCGATACGCCGGTGCTGGTTACCACTGGTGATCATGCGCTGCTGACGCCGCAGATGGTGCAGGCGCTGCTGGATGCGCGGCGGCGGTTGCCACGGGCCGACCTGCTGGTGGGGCTGGCGTCGCGGCCGGTGGTGGAGGCGGCGTTTGCCGGGGTGCGGCGCACGTGGATGCGCTTTGGCCCGGACGAGGTTACCGGTTGCAACCTGTTTCTGCTGACCAATGAGCAGGCGCTGGCGGCGGTGCGCTTCTGGCGGCAGGTGGAGCGGGACCGCAAGCGCCCGTGGCGCATTGCCCGGGCGTTTGGCATCGTGCCGCTGTTGCGTGTCCTGCTGGGGCGGGTGAACCTGCAGCAGGCCTTTGCGCTGGCATCGAGGCGGCTGGGGCTGGAAGCCCGGCCGGTGCTGCTGAAGGATGCGCGCGCGGCGGTGGACGTGGACAAGCCGGAGGACCTGGCACTGGTGGAGCGCATCCTGGCGGCCGATGAACACCGCTTGCCGGAACGCGAAAGTGCAAGGGGATGATGGCAGGGGCGGGCTGTCATCAGGTGCCTGCGATGTTCTGGTGGCATTGCAGCATTGAATTGCCTTGTTGTTTCAGGCGCATTATAGTGCACCCAATCCCGCAAATGCTCAATTCATGATCATTGCGGAATCCTGGCGCTGCGGAGCTTCCCGGCGGCCGGGGTCCGAAGGAGAGGAATCATGTCCGACAAACCGTTGATGCCGAGGGCCACCGCCGTGTGGCTGGTGGACAACACGGCGCTGACCTTCCGCCAGATTGCCGAGTTCTGCGGCCTGCACGAGCTGGAAGTGCAGGGCATTGCCGATGGCGAGGTGGCGCAGGGGATTCGTGGTATCGACCCCATTGCCGCCGGGCAGCTGACGCGCGAGGAAATCGAAAAGGGCGAGCGTGATCCGAACTATCGGCTGAAGCTGGCCAAACCTGCCGTGGAGCTGCCGAAGAGCAGGCGCAAGGGGCCGAAATACACTCCCGTTTCCAAGCGGCAGGACAAGCCCAACGCCATCGCCTGGCTGCTGAAGCATCACCC
>JALSGQ010000152.1 GCA_026982665.1 Hyphomicrobiales bacterium
TGGACCTGTCACGGTTTAGTGCCGCTCCAAGTGCTCATTTAAGCGGCCTTTCGTTCGAAAGCCAATGGACTTTTCCAGCCTAACGCCGAATGTCTGCGACGCGGGTTATAGAAGCCATTTATGTATTCGAAGATGGCGATTTCTGCGGCTCTGCGGGTTCGCCATGAATGCCGCCAGATCAACTCTGCCTTGATGGTTTTGAAGAAGGTTTCCATGGCCGCATTATCATAGCAATTTCCCTTGCCGCTCATGGATACTTTGAAGCCATTCCGGCGCAGGATTTTCTGATAGTCATGCGAACAATATTGACTGCCGCGATCTGAATGGTGAATGCAGCCCTTAGGCGGTCTGCGCAGAGCAATAGCCATGTTCAACGCCCTGATTGCCAGGTCCCTTTTCATTCGGTTCGACACGGCCCAGCCGATTACCCGCCTGGAATAAAGGTCCAGAACTACGGCCAGATAGAGCCAGCCCTCACGGGTCCAGATATAGCTGATATCAACCACCCATTTCTGATTGGGTCGATCTGCAGAGAAGTTCCGGTTCAACAGGTTTGGTGCAATGTTGAACTTGTGGTTGCTGTCAGTTGTGACCTTGTATTTTCGGGTTCTGACGACAGAAATCCCGTTCTGTCGCATCAACCTCCCAACCCGGCGGTGACCGACTTCCAGGCCGATCTCTTTCAGCTCTTCGGTCATCCGTGGCCGACCATAACTGTTCAAGCTCAGGCGGTGCAGTTCTCGAATATGGGCCAACAGAACCATGTCTTCTCGCTGACGCTGGCTAATAGAGCGAGACCGATAAGCACGATACCCACGCGAACTGACATTCATAATCTGGCACAGCCGACCGGTCGGAAGAGCCGCGCGATTTTCCTCGATGAACTTAAACCTCATGGCTTTTGTCCCGCGAAGAAGATGGTGGCTTTTTTTAACACTTCCCTCTCCTCTCGAAGTAGCCGATTTTCTTTGCGCAGCATGGCTACTTCTTTTTCCAGATCAGACTGGACAGACGGTTCGGGCAAAGTCTTCCGATCCTGTCGAACCCACCGGCTCAATGTTGAAAACCCGATACCAAAATCAGCAGCTACCTGCTTTCGCGTAAGCCCACTGGTCAGCGCAAC
>JALSGQ010000153.1 GCA_026982665.1 Hyphomicrobiales bacterium
CGATGCCGATGACGCGCCCGATGCCGACGTGCTGAGCATCAGCACCTTCACCCAGCCGGCCCACGGCACGGTAACGCAAAACGCCGATGGCACGCTCACCTACACGCCCGATGCCGGCTTCACCGGTGCCGACAGCTTCACCTACACCGTCGATGACGGGCAAGGCGGCACCGCCACCGCCACGGTGAACTTGAACGTCGGCGATACGAGCAACGGTGGCGGCGGCTTCGGCCCGTCCCCGGCGGTGCCCGATGTCAACGCCACCGATGGCGAAACGCCCGCCGCGCTGGATGTCAGCCAGGTGATGTTCGACCCGGAGGGCGGCGCGCTCACCTACACGGCAGAAGGCCTGCCGGCGGGTCTCGTCATCGACCCGGCCACCGGCGTCATCTCCGGCCAGATCGGCTCCGATGCCTCGCAGGGCGGGCCGAACGGCGATGGCGTCTATCACGCCACCATCACCGGCACCGATGCTGGCGGCAACGAGAGCACGCTGGTCATCACCTATCGCGTGTCCAACGTGCCGCCGGTGGCTGCCGATGATGCCTCCAGCGCGGACGAGGACAGCAACCAGGCCGGCGATGTGCTCACCAACGACGCCGATGGCGCGCCGGATACCGACACCCTCACCGTAACCGCGGTGAACGGCGATACCGCCAGCGTCGGTCAGCCGATCAACCTGCCGCACGGCACCCTGACGCTGAACGCCGACGGCACCTGGGAGTTCGTGCCCAACGCCGCCGCTGGCGCGCTGGACGATGGCGAAACCGTTACCGACACCATCACCTACGAGGTGAGCGACGGGCAGGGCGGCACGGCCAGTGCCACGCTGGCCATCACCATCACCGGCTCCGACGACGGCCCGGTGGTCATCGACCCCACCGACCCGACCACCGACCCGCGCGTGCCCACCAACCCCAACCCGGTCGTGGGCCCGGCGGATCCGGCCAACGTCATCCCCGACGTCTCGGCCACCGATGGCGAGACCATCACGCCCATCAACGCCGGCGACTACATCGTCGATCCGGAGGGCGATACCCTGACGTGGACGGCCACCGGCCTGCCCGCGGGCCTGTCCATCGACCCGGCCACCGGTGTCATCTCCGGCACGCTGGCAGCGG
>JALSGQ010000154.1 GCA_026982665.1 Hyphomicrobiales bacterium
ACAACAACGGCATGCCCAAATACGTAACCCTGAAGAACGAGCTGGTGGAGAAGAAGCTGCCGGCTTTTGAGGTGTAATTACCGCGTGCAAGAATGCAACGGGAAGGGGCTTGCAGCCCCTTCCCGGACGTTTTGCCCCCTGTTTCGGGCTTCAGTTGTGGCAGGCCTTCCGGAGCACGAGTTCACACCTGCCCGACAATTGATCATGTCTGATCATGTCGCGCTGAACGCATGAGTTTTTCATGTGTGCAAGGTGTGAGTAGTTCTCCCCTTTCACCATCTGCAGCCATCTCTGCTTTTGCAAAGGCAGGATACGTGTTTGGGCCAGCTGTGCTCATGTGTTGCTGAAGAGAGAGGTGGCCTCAGGCACCCTTGGTCCGGGAAAGTCAGAACACACGACGCACCATGTTTGCAGCCATCTCAAGCGCTGGTGGATGAAGAGAGAGGCAGCTGCAAGCACCCTTGGTCCGGGAAAGTCAGAACACACGACGCACCGTGTTTGCAGCCATCTCAAGCGCTGGTAGATGAAGAGAGAGACAGCCGCAAGCACCCTTGGTCCGAGAAAGTCAGAACACACGACGTACCGTGTTTGCAGCCATCTCAAGCGCTGGTGGATGAAGAGAGAGACAGCCGCAAGCACCCTTGGTCTGAGAAAGTCAGAACACACGACGCACCATGTTTGCAGCCATCTCAAGCGCTGGTGGATGAAGAGAGAGATAGCCGCAAGCACCCTTGGTCCGAGAAAGTCAGAGCACACGAAGTGTGTGGCTGGGGCGGCAGGATTCGAACCTGCGATCACGGGACCAAAACCCGCTGCCTTACCGCTTGGCTACGCCCCAGCAGAGGCGCTGTAGCGCATGTTGCCTGTTGCAGGCAGGGTGCGAACAGGCACCGAATGCAGAAGCTAATTAGGTCAGCTTTCGCGATGGAGCAAGAGGAAAGCTCGGCACCGGGGTGCATGGTGGATTGTGGATGTGTGCATGGGGGCAAGAGGAACGGATTGCACCTGGTCGCAATGCATGTGGGTGCATGATGCCCAGCCGTGCCCGTGCCGGCGACATATGGCAGCCCCCGGAAAATGACGCCATGCATGGCGGTGGCGGACATCATGCGGGTGGTGCAATACCATATTACCAAATATGCAGCAACCCTTGCAGAGCGCCTCGCAACTCCCCTAAAGATTGTATTCGATTGCAATGTCATGCGTGCAGGGCATGCCTCGGGTGCACAAGGGGTGTGATGACGATTTTCCTGCCGTGGCATCTTGCGGCAGGAATGTGTCAGGGCTATATAGCGGGCATGCAGCACGGTGCTGAGGCCCGTGTGTTGCCGGGTGATACCGGCGATGAGGCCGGAGTGTAGCGCAGCCTGGTAGCGCACCTGCTTCGGGAGCAGGGGGTCGGCAGTTCGAATCTGCCCACTCCGACCATTTCATGCATGTTCGCCGGGCCGACGCTCATGTTTCAGGGTGTTGGCCCTTGCGAAGAACTGGCCCGCTGGCGCATCATGCCAGCGGGCTTTTTCGTTGGGCTCTCGGGATGGTCCTGGCTGGTCCCGTGGCCCGGCAATGCTTGCGGTTGAAGGTGAACATGTGCGGGCTTTATCGGCTGTCGGCATCGGCGGAACAGGTGCGTGAACGCTTTGGTGCGGTAATGCCGGCGGGCGGGCAGGAAGGTGCCGCCGCATGGGGCGGGCGGGCATTGCTGCGGCCGGGAGATGTGGTGGGGGTTGTTCTTGCCGGGAAGGGCCGGCGGCCGTGTGTGCAGCTCATGGTGTGGGGCATGCATCTGCCACCGGCAGCTGGCGAAGGCGGGGCGCGGCGAGCGGGGCGGCTGTTGATCAACGCGCGGGCGGAAACCCTGCTGCAACGCCCGATGTTTCGCGAATCGGTGCAGTGGCGGCGTTGCCTGGTGGTGGCAGACGGTTTTCATGAATGGACAGGGCCGAAGGGCGCGAAACGCGCCGTGCTGTTCACGCTGCCGGATGAGCGGGTGTTCGGCATGGCCGGGCTGTGGATGCGCCAGCGCATGGCAGACGGCAGCGAGCGGCAGGTGATGTGCATCATCACCGTGCCAGCCAATGACGACGTGCGCCCCGTGCATCCGCGCATGCCGGCACTGCTGCGGCGGGAGCACTGGGCAGGCTGGCTGGACTGTGCGCAGGTGCCTGCCCGAATTGCGGTGGGATACCTGCAACCTGCTCCCGGCGGCATGCTGCGGGCAAGGGACGTGGGCAATCCGTTGCGGGCGCGTGCCACTGGCGCAGTGCAGGGAGACCTGTTGACGGCGGAGCAACATGATGACGGATGAGGTGCATCCGGTGAAAACGCCCCCTGGGCAGATGCCGTCGCAGCAGGCGCTGCTGCAGCAGGCGTTGCAGGTGCAGCGCGAGGCCAGTGCGGACCAGCACAAGGCGGCTGATCCGGCAAGCTCGGTGTTCGTCAACGCCAATGCCGGCTCGGGCAAGACCTACCTGCTGGTCAACCGCGTCATCCGGCTGCTGCTGGATGGCGTGCCGCCGCAGAACATCCTCTGTCTCACCTACACGCGGGCGGCAGCGGCAGAGATGCGCACGCGCCTGTTTGACCGGCTGGCAGCGTGGATAGACCTGGACGACGGGGAACTGCTGCATCTCATCCATCACGAGCTGGATCACAAGGCGTTCAGGCATGACGACCTGCAGCGGGCGCGGCAGCTGTTTGCCCTGGCGCTGGAAACGCCGGGAGGCTTGCGGGTGCAGACCATTCACGCCTTCTGCGAGCGACTGTTGCAGGCGTTTCCGGTGGAAGCCGGCATGCCGCCGGGCTTCGAGGTAATGGACGAGGCGGAAACGCGTGCGTTGCTGTTGCAGGCGCGCATGCGGCTGTTGCTGGGGGAGGGGCCGGGAACAGGCGATGACGTGGCTGATTCCGAAGCGGCGGACGCGGACACGGAGATGCGCAAGCACCTGGCGCTGCTGGCTGCGCATGCCGGTGAAGAGCGGCTGCAGAAGCTGCTGGAGGAGCTGTTGCGCCATCGCCGCCTGCTGGCGCGGATGAATGCCAGCGCCGATTTTCGCCGGCAGGTGTTTGCGGGGCTGCGGCAGTTGCTGGTGATTGGCGAGAACGAACCGCTGGAGGATGATGCATGGGTGGCGGCTTGGGCCGAGGCGCAGGATGCGATGCACTGGCAGCAACTGGCGCAGGGGCTGGAGCCATTGGCGCTGGCGGCACGTCAGCAGCCGCAGAAGCTGCGCGCCAATGACCACACGGTGGCGTGCCTGAAGCAGGTGGCGGAGGCGCTGCAGGATGGCCGGGGGGCGGATGCCTGGCAAGTGGCGCGCGAGTGGTTCCTTACGAGGGAAAATGCGCCGCGCAAGCAGCTGTTCACCAGGGAAGTGCGGGATGATCCCGAGGCTGCAGCGCTGGTGGCGGCGGTGGAAGCATTGCAGGAAGACGTGTGGCTGCACCATGCGGGGCTGCTGGCGCGCCGCGTGTATCGGGCCAACGAGGCGCTGTTGCACGCGGGCATGGCCATCCACGCGCTGTATGAGCAGGAAAAGGCATGGCGCGGAAAGTTCGACTATGATGATCTCGTCCTGCGCACACTGGAGCTGCTGCGCAAGGTGGATGCGCAATGGGTGCTGTGGCGGCTTGATGGCGGCATCGATCACGTGCTGCTGGATGAAGCGCAGGACACCGCGCCGGAACAGTGGGAAATCCTGCGCCTGCTGACGGCGGAGTTCACCGCCGGGGAGGGGGCGCAGCGCTCCACCCCGCGGCAGCGGACGATCTTTGCCGTGGGGGATGTGAAGCAGTCCATCTACTCGTTCCAGGGGGCGGCACCGGAAGCCTTTCACGAGATGAGCGCCTTCTTCCGGCAGCAGCACAAGCAGGCGGGGCTGGCGTTTCGCGAGGTGCCGCTGCAAGTCTCCTTCCGCACGGTGCAGGAAATCCTCGATGTGGTGGACGAGGTGCTGAACCTGCCGGGATTTCGCCTCGAGGACGTGCAGGAAGAAGCGGAAGGACAAGCAACGGAAGAGCAGGCGCAAGAGCAGGAGGCGCAGGAACGGCAGGAGCCGGCAGGGGAGGAAGAGCGGACAGCATCTCCCGCACAGGTGCAGGATGAGACCAGCGGGCGGCGATACCGCCATGTTTCGGCGCGGCCGCATGTGCGTGGCTTCGTGGAGCTGTGGCCGCTGGAGCAGGGGGATGATGTCGCTGCTGCTGCCGATGATGCCGATGCGGCGAGCGCCGACGAGGCGAAGCAGGATGCCGATGCCGCCCTGCGGCAGGCGGTGGAGGCATTGTGGACGCCGCCAACGGAGCATGAAGTGTTGCTGAAGCCGCGGTTGCGGCTGGCGGCGCGCATTGCCGACACCATTCGCCGCTGGCTGGACGAGGGCGAGGCCCTGCCGCCGGAGGAAAAGACGGCACGAACGCAGCAAAAGATGCGAACGGCAGCGTCATCAGACAATGGTGCAGGTGATGATGCATGCACGCAGCAGCCACAGCCGGCAATGCCGCCACGACGACAATCTCCGGCACAACCTCGCCGCATTCGCCCGCGCGACATTCTCATCCTGGTGCGCAACCGCACCACGCTGATGGATGCCATCATCTCGGCCCTGAAGCAGCGCGGCATTCCCGTGGCCGGTGCGGATCGGCTGAAGGTTACCGAGCACATCGCGGTGCAGGACATGCTGGCGCTGGCGCGCTTCCTGCTGCTGCCGGCGGATGACCTGTCGCTGGCAACGGTGCTGAAAAGTCCGCTGCTGGCGCGGGACGATGGCCGCTACTTCGATGATGACGACCTGCTGCGCCTGCGTGGCGGGGTGCACGACTTCTCGCTTCCGCCGGATGCAGTGCAGCGGGTGGAGGAAGAGCGTCCGTTGTGGGCGCAGCTGCGCGAGGCGGCGCAGCAGGGTGCGCCAGTGCGCGAGGCGGTGCGAAGGCTTGAGCGCTGGCGCGGCATGGCCGGGTTTCTGCCACCCTATGAGCTGCTGGCGCATGTGCTGTGGCGCGATGGCGGGTTGAAGCGCTTCGTGGCGCGGCTGGGTGAAGAGGCACTGGAGCCGCTGGAGGCGCTGTTGGACATGGCGTTGCAGTTCGAGCGCGAGGAAGTGGCCAGCCTCAGCGCCTTCGTGCAGTGGCTGGAACAGGATGCGCCGCAGATCAAGCGCGAGCTGGAAACGGGCGACGGAACGAATGCCGATGACGCCGGCGCGGTGCGGGTGATGACGGTGCACGGTGCAAAGGGGCTGGAAGCGCCCATCGTGTTTCTCGCCGATACCACGTCGGTACCGGACAGGAGCAAGATGCTGCTGATCGACGCGCCGCTGCTGGCGGAAGATGCCGCTGCCGTGCACGGCGAGGAGCTGCCGCTGTGGCCGATGAAGAGCACGCTGCAGCCGCCCACGGTGCAGGCGCTGGTAAAGGCACAGCAGCGCAAGGACGAGGAGGAATACAACCGGCTGCTGTATGTGGCCATGACGCGGGCGGCGGACAGGCTCTACATTTGCGGCGCGGCGGATGGCCGTGCGGGCGGCGCTGATGAAAAGGGGCAGAGCGGCAAGGCCGGCAACTCCGGCAGCTCCGGCAGGAAAGGAGGGCAGGGGAAGCGGCAGGTGGAGCGCATCCGAAGCTGGCATGCATGGCTGTCGGAGGTGATGTGCAAGGAGGAGTATCGGGTGCAGCTGCCGGATGGGCGCACGGTGTGGCGGCGGCCGGTGGATGCGGCGTTGCTGCGCGTGCCCGGAGAGAAGGCGGCGCGTGTGTCAGGGCATGAATCATTGCAGGCGGCTTCGGCACCGGAACAGGATCTCGTGCAGGCGCTTCAGGACTGGGCACGCAAAGCCCCGCCACCGGAACCCGGGCCGGCGCTGTGGCTGGCACCATCACGGCTGCGGCAGGGGCTAATGGAGGAAGACGCGGTGCCTTCCCTGCAGCAGGGCCTGCAGGCAGTGAGCGATGCGGATGATCCGGTGCTGTCCCCCTTGCAGGTGGTGGATGGTGGCAGGCAGGGGGCGGGTGATGCCCTGCAACGTGGTGTGCTGGTGCACCAGTTGCTGCAATACCTGCCCGAGGTATCCGCAGATCAGCGGGAACAGCGCGCGCTTGCATGGTTGCGGCAGGTGCATGGGCTGACGGGACGGCAGGCGCAGGACTTGTGGGTGGAGGTGGCGCAGGTGCTTTCGGCAGAGCCGATGGCGCAACTGTTCGGCCCCGGTTCGCGGGCAGAGGTGCCGTTCGCCGCGCGGCTGCCGCTGGAAAACGGGCGGGAAGTGGTGGTGAGCGGGCAGATCGACCGTCTCGTGGTGCTGGAAGATGCCGTGCTGGTGGCGGATTTCAAGACCGCCCGCCCCATTCCCGCCAGCGTGGAGGAGGTGGCCGATGCGCACGTGCGGCAGATGGCAGCCTACCGGCATGCCATGCGCCGGATATGGCCACGCAGAAAGGTGCGCACGATACTCGTATACACTGCCGCTCCTGCATGGCTGGAGCTGCCGGAGGCAATGCTGGCGGATGTTCTGCGTGCCGGTAATGCCGGATGAATCGCTGCCGTTGCGCAGCAGTGCCCTTGCCGAGAGTGGTGTGCCTGTGCCAGCTTGTTTGGAGTGAATGGTATCGTCCGGTGCCTGTTGCAGGAATGCCTTGCACACGGGCCTGGTGTGCAGATGGTGGATGGTGATGCAGATCATCCGTTTCCCTGGCAGTGGCAGGCGGCGTGCGCGGGCCGGCGAGGCGGAACAGCCGGGAGAGCTGGTGCCACTGGAAAAACGGCGCGGGCCACGGGCAGTGAAGCCGGAGGAGCGCAGCGCCGGCATTCTGCCGCTGGTGGTCGATGATGTGCATTACATCGTCAACCGCACGGCGCTGCTGCGTGGCGTTTCCTTCCGGCTGCCGGCAGGGCGGCGCACCGTGCTGCTGGGCTACAACGGGGCCGGCAAGAGCCTGCTGCTGAGGCTGTGTCATGGCCTGCTGGCGCCCACCTCCGGCCAGGTGCGGTGGGAAGGTGCGCTGGGCGGGCAGGCGTTGCACGTGGCGCGGGCGCAGGCAATGGTGTTTCAGCGGCCGGTGCTGCTGCGCCGTTCGGTGCGGGAAAACCTGCTGTTTGCCCTGCGGGCGCGTGGCGGCGGGCGCGGCAGGGCGATCATGCAGCGCGTGGACGAGGCGCTGGCGCTGGCTGGCGTGGAGCACCTGGCCGAGCGTCCGGCGCGGGCGCTTTCGGGTGGAGAACAGCAGAAACTGGCGCTGGCGCGGGCGTGGCTGCTGCAGCCGGAGGTGCTGTTCCTGGACGAGCCGACGGCGTCGCTGGATCCGGCCGCCACGCTGGAACTGGAGGCGCTGATGATGCGGCTGCACGAGGGCGGCTGCACGCTGCTGTTTTCCACCCATGACATGGCGCAGGCGCGGCGGCTGGCGCAGCATGTGCTGTTCATGCACAACGGCCTGCTGCTGGAGGATGCGCCGGCAGAAGCATTCTTCCAGCGCCCGGAGACGCCGGAGGCACGAGCCTTCCTGGCTGGAGAGCTGATGCCATGAGCAGGCATGAACATGGCATGAAGGAAATGGAGGCTTCTGGCAGAGGGGAGGATGGCGTATCGGGTGCCGCACAGGTGGATGTGGCCGGGCTGGTGCTGGCGGGTGGTCAGGCGCGGCGCATGGGCGGGGTGCACAAGGCCTTCGTCGAACTGGACGGAAGGCCGCTGATGGAGCATGTGCTGGAACGATTGCGGCCGCAGGTTTCACGGCTTCTCGTCAGCGCCAATGCGCAGGTGGACAGGCTGGCAGCCCTGCCGGGGGTGGATGCGGTGCTGCCGGACGTGGTGCCGGGGTTTGCCGGGCCGCTGGCGGGGGTGCTGAGCGGACTGGAATGGCTGCGGCGGGAAAGCCCGGATACGCGCTGGATGTTGAGCGTGGCGGTGGACATGCCGTTTCTGCCGCGTGATTTGTGTGCACGAATGTTGGCGGTGGCATCAGGCGCGGTGGCGGATGCGGCACCGGAAACCGGTGGTGAGCAGCAGTGCAGGGCCGTGCCGGTGGTGGCTGCCGGTGGCGGGCGGCTGCATCCGGTGGTGGTGTTGTGGCCGGTGGCACTGGCCGAGCCGCTGCGCGAGGCGCTTGCCCGTGGCGTGAGAAAGGTGCTTGACTTCCTGCAGGTGCATGATGTGGTGGTGGCGCGGCTGGCGGAAGATGATGCCGAGCCCTTCTTCAACATCAATACGCAGGAAGATCTGCAACGGGCTGGCGAACTGTTGCGCAGCAGGTGATATGCCCGTTGTGGCATGATGGAGCATGATGGAAATTGCGTGCATGATGGGCGCTGGCATGCCGGGAAAAATGATTTGGTGGAGGAGGAACGTGGTGTGGCATTTGCATTGGGCTCGGCGCATGGGGGTGGTTGGCCTGGGGCTGGGCATGGCGTTTCTGCCGCCGGCGGTGGCGCAGACGGCGGCGGATGATCCTGTTGCAGGGCAGGTGCAGGTAACGCAAACGGTGGAAGAGGATGTGGCGCTGCCCGGTGCTTCGTGGAGTCAGTGGCGACGGGTGCTGGCGCGGCAGTGGGCGCTGGCCATCTGGCGGCAGGGGTGGAATGGCCGCCTGTTGCCGCAGGGGGCAGGGGTGTCTGGTGCATCCGATGTGGTGGCGGGGCTGACCTGGCCGACCGGGAATGGCAGGGAGCATCCGGGTACAGCGGTTGCCGTCAGTCCCACAGGTGGCGATGCGGCGCAGGAGGCTGCGGGCTGGAGCCTGTGGAAGGAGGCCGGGCCTGCCGCCATGCGCAACACCAGCAGTGCCCTGCGCGGCAAGGGATATACCCTGAGCACCAACCTGGGGCTTGATCGGCAGGTGCTGGATGCCACCATCGTGGGCCTGACTCTGGGGCATTCCTACAGCAGCGTGAAGACACTTTACAACAACGGGCGCGAGCGCACGCATGGCTATACTGCTGGCTTCTACCTGAGCCAGCGGCTGACGCCGTGGCTGACGCTGGATGTGCAGGGTGGCTACGTGCATCAGCGCCAGCGGTTGCGGCGGCAGGTGGCGGGGGGCACGCAGGCGGGCAGGCGTGTTTCGCATGGTTACCAGCTCAGCGCCGCGCTGAGTGCGGCGCGCTGGATTGATGATGCCACCATGCTGTCCGGCAGGCTGGGAATCATCGCCAGCCGCGACCGTTGGCGTGGCTATACCGAAAATGGCGTGCTGGGGCCTGTTGCCG
>JALSGQ010000155.1 GCA_026982665.1 Hyphomicrobiales bacterium
AGCGCCGCGCTGAGTGCGGCGCGCTGGATTGATGATGCCACCATGCTGTCCGGCAGGCTGGGAATCATCGCCAGCCGCGACCGTTGGCGTGGCTATACCGAAAATGGCGTGCTGGGGCCTGTTGCCGTTCCTGCACGCACGGAGGCGCTGGTGCAGGGCGTGGTGGAAGCAGGTGTTGCATGGTGGCTGGAGCCGTTCATGCCGCGCCTTTCCGTTGCCTACAACCGGGACCTGCACCGCCGGGGAATCACTGGCGTTTCCGACCGCGATGACTTCACCCTTGGTGGTGGCATGACGTGGTTCGGTTCCGGCGAGGCCGAGGGGCTGGCGCTGGATTTCAGCGGATCGCTGGTGCTGGGGCGCGCGCAGCAGCGGCACTGGACGCTGAATGCGGCGTTGAAATGGTCGTGGTGAAGCCGTGCTCGCGGTGTGTGCGGCATGCTGGCGTGGATGCTGCCGCATGGGGCGTGCCGGGTGTGCGGGGTGTCATCTTGCCGCTTGATTTCCTCTGCTGCCGTTCTAAGATGAAACAAGGAACGAAGCGCTCCGAGAGGGAGTTGGGATGATGATCGTGCGCACCTGGAAGTCGCTGCCGCGCCTGGTTCGCTTCATGCTGCGCAATGCGGCCATTGGCATCGTGGCTGGCTGGATCTTTCTCGGCATGCTGCTGTGGGCGGATGTCGGTGGCCTGTATTCTCTCATGGCGCATTCGCGCTTCGGCCACATTGCCCTGTTTCTGCTGATGGGCGGCTTTGCCGTTACCTTCGGTGCGGCGGGCGTGTCCTCGGCGGTGCTGCTGGGGCATGAGTTCGAGGAAGACAATACGCCGGACAATGCCAGCAAGGCACCGGTAACGGAGCTGGAGCCGGCGCTGCTGAAGGTGCCGGCGAAGCGCTGAGGCGCTGGTGGTGTCTTCATCCGGATTGCTGGCAGGCGGAAAGGTTGCAACGGGCCATGTGGAAAATGCCACATGGCCTTTTTCATGCCTGTTGGCGGATGATATGGCATGTGAAGCTTCATTGGACTTGCTGGGGGGAGGGCGTCTTCCCAACCGTCATTCGGTGAGATGGCATGAACAGCGTCTACAAACTGGCCATTGGCTCCATCTTTGTCGGCCTGCTGGTGTTTGGCCTGAAGTACATGGCCTACGTGATGACCGGCTCGGTGGCGCTGTATTCCGATGCGCTGGAAACGGTGGTGAACGTGCTGGCCGCCGGGGCGGCGCTGTGGGCCATTCACATCGCGCAGCAGCCGCCGGATGCGGAGCATCCCTTCGGCCATCACAAGGCCGAGTATTTTTCCGCGTGGCTGGAAGGAGCGCTTATTGCGCTGGCGGCGGGGGCCATCCTGCTGGAGGCATGGGGCGCGCTGTTCAGCCCGCGGGCCATTGCGTGGAATGATCCGGGGCTGCTGGTGAATGCCCTGGCTGGCGTCATCAATGCGCTGTGGGCAACGGTGCTCATCCGCCAGGGCAGAAAGCTGAAATCGCCGGCGCTGGTGGCTGATGGCAAGCACCTGAAGGCGGATGTGATTACCACCATTGGCGTGCTGGGCGGGCTGCTGCTGGCGGCCTTCACCGGCTGGTATGTCCTTGACCCCATTCTCGCCATGCTGGTGGCGCTGCACATCCTGAAGGAAGGCTGGGAGCTGCTGTGGGAATCCTCGCAAGGGCTGATGGACGTTGCGCCCGAAGAGGAGGTGATGGAGCGCATCCGCACTATCATCCGCGAGAATGGCAATGGTGCGGTGGAGTTTCATGCCCTCAGGGCGCGCCGTGCCGGCTCGGCGCTGTTCGTGGAGTTTCACCTGGTGGTGCCGGGCGAGATGCGCGTGCACCAGGCCCATGACATCTGCGACAGGCTGGAGCATGCATTGAGCAAGGCATTGGGCGAGGTGCATGCCTCCATCCACGTGGAGCCGGATACCATGAACCAGCGCGGGCGGCATGATTCGGTGCTCATCCGGGTGTGCAGCCCGTGCCGGCCGGCTGATGCGGGTGCGGCTGGCGTGGTGGCAGCAGATGGCAAGAGAGAAGAAACCGGCCGTGCCGTTCTGCCTGCTGCCAGCCCCCGGCCCGCGGCGGCTGCGGAAAGCGAGACATGAGCGGTTCCCCTCCCCTGCTGAAGCGTGCGGATTCGCCCCTGGTGGCGCGGCTTTCGCCCTCGCCCAATTTCGGGGTGCGGCGTGGCGGGCGAGGCATCGACATGATCGTGCTGCATTATACCGGCTGCCCTTCCGCCGAGGCCGCCTGCCTGTGGATGTGCGCACCGGAATCGCAGGTATCGGCGCATTACCTGGTGGATGAGGATGGGGAGATCGTTCAGCTGGTGGCGGAGGAGATGCGGGCCTGGCATGCCGGTGCGGCGTTCTGGGCCGGAGAGGAGGACGTCAATTCGTGCTCCATCGGCATCGAGATACAGAACGCCGGGCATGGGGCGTGCGAGGCTGGCGGGTTGCCGCCGTATCCGGAGGCGCAGATGCGGGCGGTGGTGGCGCTGGTGAAGGACATTGTTCGGCGGCATGGCATCAGGCCGGAGCGGGTGGTGGGGCATTCCGACGTGGCACCGATGCGCAAGGCTGATCCGGGCGAGCATTTTCCGTGGCGCATGCTGGCGGATGCCGGGCTGGCGCTGCCGGTGCCGCAGGTTGTGCTGCCGGAGATGAAGGTGCTGGATGGGCATGGGGTGCGGGCATTGCAGGAGGCGCTGGCACGGATAGGCTATGGTGTGCCGGTGAGCGGGGAGGCATGCGAGCAGACGGCAGCCGTGGTGCGGGCGTTTCAGCGGCGTTTCATGCCGCAGAGGGTGGATGGAGTGGCCGAAGCCCGGGTGCTGGCAATGGCGCAGGCGGTGTGCAACATGCTTGATGAACGGGCATCAAGCGCCTAGATGAAAGAGGCTGGCCGGTCGGATGGCCGCCGGAGTGTTCGCAAGTGGCGTCAGCCGCGCCGTGAATGCTCTGGAGGAAAGTCCGGGCTCCACGGAAACAGGGTGCCGGGTAACACCCGGCGAGGGAAGCCGGCCGGGCAAGGTTTCTTGCGCGCCGGCGAACCTCAGGGAAAGCGCCACAGAAAGCAGACCGCCGCGTCCCTCTCCTTCGGTCGTGTCCGCCCCGCACGGGGAGGGTTGAAGGTGCAGGGCGCGGCAAGGGTGAAAGGGTGCGGCAAGAGCGCACCGCGCCCCCGGCAACGGGGGCGGCATGGCAAGCCCCACCCGGAGCAAGGCCGAATAGGGACGGCGCGTCCGGCTGTTTGCCGCAAGGCGGCAACCGCCGGACAGGGCGTGTTTCCGGCCCTGCCGTCCGGGTTGGCCGCGCGAGGCGCATGGCGACATGCGTCCCAGATGAATGGTCATCCCCCGCCGCCGGGCGGGGACAGAACCCGGCTTACAGACCGGCCAGAGTCATCAGCCCTCCTGCCAGCGCTGGCGGGAGGGCTGTTGCATTGTCTCCTGTGGCAAAAGACTTCCGGCTTGCAGCGGGACCGGATGTCAAGAGTCAAGACAGGCCCCCTTTCTGCTTCAACGCATCGCTAACGTTAACGGAGTGTCAATGCGTGGCGGGGCATGGTGCGCGGTGATGGGCAATGCTGCCTGCCTGAAGAATCGGGGCCAAGAAACCATTGCTGGCGATCGGGAACATGCCATCAGCCGATGGGGAACAGGATGCACCGCGCCATGTGCCGGTGATGTTGCGCGAGGTGCTGGAATACCTGGCACCGGGCGATGGCGAGGTGCACGTGGATGCCACCTTTGGTGCAGGCGGCTATGCGCGGGCCATCCTGCAGGCGGCGGATGTGCGGCTGTTCGGCATCGACCGCGACCCGACGGCGATTGCCGGAGGCAAGGCGCTGGCGGCCCGATATTCCGGGCGTCTTGTGCTGCTGCACGGGCGGTTCTCGGAGATGGAGGCGCTGCTGGCGCAGCACGGCGTGGGGGCGGTGGATGGCGTGGTGATGGATCTTGGCGTTTCCTCCATGCAGCTGGACGAGGCGGAGCGCGGTTTTTCCTTCATGCACGACGGGCCGCTGGACATGCGCATGGGCACGGAAGGCATTTCGGCGGCGGAGGTGGTGAATACCTTCCGCGAGGAAGACATTGCCGACATCCTGAAGACCTACGGAGAGGAGCGCCGGGCGCGGCCCATTGCGCGGGCCATCGTGCGGCGGCGCAAGGAGCGGCCGTTCATGACCACCTTCGACCTGGTGGAAGTGGTGGAGCAGGTGCTGGGGCGGCCGCGGGCAGGAAAGAAGCATCCGGCGACGCGGACGTTTCAGGCGCTGCGCATCTTCGTCAATCGCGAGCTGGAGGAAGTGGCGCGCGGATTGCTGGCGGCAGAGCGGTTGCTGAAGCCCGGCGGGCGGCTGGTGGTGGTGAGCTTTCATTCCCTGGAAGACCGCATCGTGAAGCAGTTCTTCAAGACGCGCACGGGCAGGGGAGAGGCGCAGTCGCGGCGACTTCCCCATGAACCGGAGCCGCCGGCACCGTCGTTCGAGGACCTGGCACCTGGGGGCGTGGCACCATCCGATGAAGAAGTGGCGAGCAATCCACGGGCACGCTCTGCCCGGCTGAGGGCCGGCAGGCGCACGTCTGCCCCGGCCATGATGCAGCTGCCGGCATTGCCACGGGTGCGCGTGGGCATGGGTGCGGGGGATGCAGCGGCTGCAGCGCGCAGTGCCACGGCCCGGTGCAGACGCGGAGATGGACGATCATCCGGACGGAGGAGGCGGCGCTGATGCGGCAGGGGTTCATGCGCTTTCTGGCAGTGGTGAACGTGCTGCTGGCAGGCGGGCTGGTGGTGGCGGCCATGTGGCTGTATGGCCAGGAGCACGAGACGCGCGCCATGGAGCGCCAGATACGGGCGCTGGAGCGGTCAACGAAGCTGGAAGAGGAAACCATTCGCCGGCTGCAGATCGAATGGCACCGGCTGCGCAATCCGCTGAGGCTGGATGCACTGGCGCAGCAGCGGCTGCCGTTGGCCACACCTGATCCGCAGGTGGTGCTGCGGGAAGACCAGGCGCTGGCGTTGCTGCCGCTGCGCCCGCCTGCCGCGCTGGAGGAGGGTATTTCCGGCCATGATGCAGGGGCGCTGGCAACGTTGGCGCAGGAGGCCGTGGATGATGGCGATGTTGCAGGCAATGGCAATGGCGGAATTGCGGCTGGTGGCAATGTGGCTGCAGGCCGAAACGAGGCAGCCGGCGCGGTGATGAACATGGATGCCGGTGCAGAGCCTGCCGATCGGGCATTGCAGCGTGGCGATGATGCATTGGGCGGGCTCATTCGCGGCATTCTGCCGGACGGGGGAGCGGCACAATGAGCGGGCGGATGGCAGGACACGGCACCGGCAACGGCACCAGCAGGCCGGCAGCCGGCATTGGCGCAGGCTCCGGCCCTGGCAAGGCGGCGGCCGGTAGCGAACGAGGTGCTGCAGCTTGCACGCATGATGCTGCGCAGGCTGGCGGCAGCCGGCTGCTGGTGCGCGACCCGCGCCCGCGGTTGCGCTTCATCGTGGGGCTGTTTGCGCTGGTTTACCTTGCCGTGGGGCTGAAGGCGGCGTGGCTGACGCTGGTGGAGGAGCAGCCGGCGCGCAAGGTGGTGGAATACAAGCAGACGCTGCCACGGCCGGATATCGTCGATCGCAACGGCCTGATGCTGGCAGCGGACGAGCCGCGAGCATCCATCTTCGCCGAACCGTTCAGGATGGTGGATGTGGACGGCGCACTGATGGCACTGCTCTCCGTGCTGCCGGACCTTGATGTGCCGAAGCTGCGCAAGCGCCTGATGAACAGGAAGCGCAAGTTCGTGTGGGTGGCGCGCAAGGTTTCACCAGAGGTGGAGCAGCGCATCATGGCGCTGGAGATCCCTGGCATTCGCATTCGCAAGGAGAAGAAGCGCGTCTATCCGGCCGGGCGGCTGGCGGCGCATGTCATCGGCTTCACCGATACGGAGAACAAGGGTATCGCCGGGCTGGAGCGCTTCCTGGATACGCGCGGGAAGCTGTACATGGCATCGCTGGCCAATGCTTCCGGAAAGGATGCGAAACCGGTGCCGCTGGCGCTGGATGCACGGGTGCAGCATGCGCTGCGGGACGAGCTGCTGAAGGCGAAGGAGAAGTTCAGGGCGCTGGCTGCCGCCGGGCTGGTGATGGACGTGCGCACCGGCGAGATACTGGCGCTGGCGTCATTGCCCGACTTCGACCCCAACGATGACGACCGGCGCGAGGCGCTGAAGAAGGATCGGCTGAACCGCATGACGGCAGGTGTTTACGAGCTTGGCTCCGTCATCAAGGCCGTTACCTTCGCCATGGCGCTGGAAGAGGGCACGGCCAGCCTGAACAAGCAGTATGATGCGCGCTTTCCGCTGAAGATCGGGCGGCAGAAGATCAAGGACTATCATGCCAAGAAGCGCTGGCTGAGCGTGCCGGAGATCTTCATCTATTCCTCCAACATCGGCACGGCGAAGATGGCGCTGGAAGTGGGGCTTGAGAAACATTGGCAGTTCCTGCAGAAGGTGGGCCTGACGGAGAAACTGCAGACAGAGCTGCCGGAAGCGGCGCGGCCGTTGCTGCCCAGGCGCTGGAGCACCATCAGCTCGGCCACGGCCTCGTTCGGCCACGGATTTGCCGTGCAGCCGTTGCAGGGTGCAGCGGTGATCGCCTCGCTGGTGAATGGCGGGCTGCTCATTCCACCCACCTTCCTGAAGCGCGACGAGGAGACGGCACGGGCACTGGCGCGGCGTGTCATCTCTCCCGCCACGTCGGAGAAGATGCGCTATCTGTTCCGGCTCAATGCCATCGAGGGCACGGCAAAGCGGGCGGCTGCGCCGGGCTATCGCGTGGGTGGCAAGACGGGCACGGCGGAAAAGGTCATCAACGGGCGTTATTCCAAGGACAACCGGCTTACCTCGTTCATCGGCGCGTTTCCGATGGATGACCCGAAATACCTGATACTGGTGATGCTGGACGATCCGCGTCCGCTTCCCGAGACGCATGGTTTTGCCACATCGGGCTGGAATGCGGTGCCGACAGCCGGCAGGGTGATTGCCCGCATTGCGCCGCTGCTGGGGGTTGCGCCGAAGCTGGATACGGAAGATGCGCAGGCCGAGCTGAAGCGCTGGCGGCGGCTGCATGGCAAGCCGCAATCGCGGGCAGCCGGGCGGACGCAGGCGCTGCGCGAGGCGCGGGCGGCGGGTGCGCAATGATGCCCCCCGATATGGGGCGTGTTGCAGCGGGGCCATGCGGGGTGAGGTTGCGTCCCTGTTCACCTTGAGGCAAAACCGGTTGGAACACGGCCGGGAGCGATTCGCTCCCGTGCGTGGTCTGGTGCCCCGCAAGGGCATGCTTCAGGGACAAGGGACAGGGCCGCACATGGCGCGCGTTCTTGCATCACTGGCAAAGTGCTGTCGCATCGAGGGGGATGGGGGTCTCCTCATCTCCGGGCTGGCGCTGGATTCGCGAAAAGTCGCGCCGGGGTTTCTGTTCGCGGCGCTGCCGGGCACGCGGGTGAACGGGCTGCAGTTCGTGCCGGAGGCCATCGAACGCGGGGCGCGGGCGCTGCTGGTGGCGGAAGATGCGCAGCTGCCGCCGCTGGAGCCGGGCATTGCCGTGGTGCGCTCCCCCATTCCGGCGCAGGCGCTGGCGCGCATCGCGGCGCGATTCCACGTGCATCAGCCGGTTACCATCGTTGCCATCACCGGCACCAACGGCAAGAGTTCGGTGGCCGAGTTCACCCGGCAGATCTGGCAGTTCATGGGCTTTCGCGCCGCCAGCATGGGCACGCTGGGGGTGTTCGGGCCTGATCTCGATGACCTCAACGTGCAGCACACCACGCCGGATGTCATCACCTTGCATGAGAACCTGGCACGGATGCGCCGCCGCGGCATCTCGCACCTGGCGATGGAGGCATCCTCGCACGGGCTGGCGCAATACCGCATGGATGGCGTGCGCCTCACGGCCGGTGGCTTCACCAATATCTCGCGCGATCACCTGGACTATCACGGCAGCATGGAGGACTACTTCAACGCCAAGATGCGGCTGTTCGAGGAATTGCTGAACCCCACCGCATCGGCGGTTGTCAACATGGATGCCGGGCGCGCCGGCGAGGTGGCCGGGCGGGCGCAGGCGCATGGCCTGAGGCTGTTTGGCATCGGCGCGGCGGGGGAGCAGCTGAAGCTGCTTCAGCGGCGGCTGGAGGGGCTGGGGCAGCATTTGCACATCCGGGGGCAGAAGCGCGAATACCGCATCTATCTGCCGCTGGTGGGGGACTTTCAGGTCGCCAATGCCCTGCTGGCGGCGGGGCTGGTTATTGCCGCCGGCGGGCCGGAGGAAGAGGCGGTGCTGGCGCTGGAGCGGCTGCGCGGGGCACGCGGGCGCATGGAGATGGTGGGGCGCACGGAAGATGGCGCGGCGGTGTTCGTGGACTATGCGCACACGCCGGATGCGCTGGCCACGGCGCTGGATGCGTTGCGTCCTTACGTGCGCGGGCGGCTGATCGTGGTGTTCGGCGCCGGAGGGGATCGTGATGCGGGCAAGCGCCCGCAGATGGGGCAGGCGGCGGCGGAGCATGCGGACGTGGTGATCGTTACCGATGACAACCCGCGCTCGGAGGAGCCTGCGGACATCCGTCGGCAGGTGCTGGCCGGTTGCCCGGGTGCGCTGGAGGTGGGCGACAGGGCCGACGCCATCCGGCAGGCGGTGGGTATGCTTGAGGCTGGCGACATCCTGCTGGTGGCGGGCAAGGGGCACGAGACGGGGCAGATCATCGGCGAAGAGGTGCTGCCGTTCTCCGACCATGAGGAAGTCAGGAAAGCGCTGGGGCTGGAGGCGGAGGAGGCGGCATGAGTGAAGGTGCGGCCAGCATGCCGCTGTGGACGCTGCAAGAGGTGCGCGCGGCGCTGGGGGGCGAGGTGATCGGCCAGCCGCCGGCGGGTTTTTCCGGCGTCAGCTTCGATTCGCGAGAGATTGCGGGCGGGGAAATCTTCTTCGCCATTTCCGGCGTGCGCATGGACGGGCATGCCTTCGTCGCCGATGCCCTGCGGAAGGGGGCGGGGCTGGCGGTGGTCTCCACGCCGACGGAAGAGATGCGCGCCGCCGGAGCGCTGATGGTGGTGGAAGACACCTTGGCCGCCCTGCAGGCGCTGGGCCGCGCGGCGCGGGCGCGCACGGCGGCGAAGGTCATCGGCGTTACCGGCTCGGTGGGCAAGACGACGACGAAGGAGATGCTGGCGCTGGCGCTTTCCACCATCGGGCCGACGCACGCGGCGAAGGCATCGTTCAACAATCACTGGGGCGTGCCGCTGACGCTGGCGCGCATGCCGCGGGATGCGCAATTCGCCGTCGTCGAGATGGGCATGAACGCGCCCGGGGAGATCGCCGAACTCACGGCACTGACGCGGCCCGACGTGGCCGTGGTTACCCACGTTGCCGAGAGCCACATCGGGGCGTTCGATGACCTCTCCGGCATAGCGCGGGCCAAGGCGGAGATCTTCTCCGGCCTTCGGCAGCCCGGCGTTGCCATCATCAATGCCGATGCACCGCATGCCGACATCCTGCTGCAGGCGGCGCGGGCCGCCGGGGCGGAGCGCATCATCACCACCGGCAGCGGCGAGGATGCGGACGTGCGGCTGCTGCGGGCGATGGATGACGCGGCCTTGGGCACGGTGAGCGTGCAGGCATCGGTGCTGGGCACGGAAGCATCGTTCGTCGTTGGCATGGCGGGCGAGCACATGGCGCGCAACGGGCTGATCGTGCTGGCGGTGGCGGAGGCGCTGGGGCTGGAACTGCACGTGGTGATGCAGGCATTGCGCCGGATGCAGCCGCTGCCCGGGCGTGGACGGCGGCAGCGGCTGGCAGTGCCCGGTGGCGAGGTGCTGCTGATTGACGAGAGCTACAATGCCAATCCGGCCTCCATGCGGGCAGCACTGGCGGTGCTGGGGGCGATTGCGCCACGGGGCAAGGGGCGGCGCATTGCCGTGTTGGGCGACATGCTGGAGCTGGGGGCGCAGTCAGCCGCATTGCATGCGGGGCTGGCAGAGGCGGTGATGCAGGCCGGGGTGGATGTGCTGTGCACCGTGGGGCCGCACATGCGGCATCTGCGGCAGGCCGTGCCGGCGCATGTGCGCGGGCCGCATGCGGATGAGGCCGATGCCCTGCTAGAGCCGCTGCAGGAGCTGTTGCGGCCGGGCGACGTGGTGATGCTGAAGGCCTCCAACGGCACCGGGCTGGGCAGGGTGGTGCGTTCGCTGTGCGATGCCCTTGCGGTTGATGACGAAGACGTTGCGTGAGTGATGTGGGGCGGCTGAACAAGCTGCCGTTTGCGCCGCGGGACGGTTTCCGTTACGAGTGATCGGCGTGGTGGGCTGCTTGGCGATCGGGGAAGGGCAGGCAGGAAACGACTCATGCTGCTATATCTGGTGCAGGTGCTGGGGGATGCCATCCCCGGCCTGAATGCATTGCGTTACATCACCTCGCGCACCGGCGCGGCGGTGTTGCTGGCGCTGTTTCTCACCTTCATGTTCGGGCCGCGGCTCATCAGCCTGCTGCGGGTGCGGCAGGGCAAGGGGCAGCCCATTCGCGAGGACGGGCCGGAAGGGCATTTTGCCAAGCGCGGCACGCCCACCATGGGCGGGCTGATGATTCTTGCCAGCGTGCTCATCACCACCCTGCTGCTGGCCGACCTGCTGAACCCTTACGTGTGGATGGTGCTGTTCGTGCTCATCGGCTTTGGCACCATTGGTTTCTATGACGACTACCTGAAGGTAACCAAGCAGTCTTCCGCCGGATTCTCCGGCAAGGTGCGGCTGGCGCTGGAGTTTGCCATCGCGCTGTTTGCCGTGTGGGTGTTCACGCGGCTGGAAGCGCCGGAGCTGGCCGGCAGGCTGGCAGTGCCGTTCTTCAAGGACATCCTCATCGATCTTGGCTGGCTGTATTACGTGTTCGGCGCGGTGGTCATCGTCGGTGCGGCCAACGCGGTGAACCTCACCGACGGGCTGGACGGGCTGGCCATCGTGCCGGTGATGATTGCCGCCGCCAGCTTCGCGCTCATCGTCTATCTCGTCGGGCACAAGGTGTTCGCCGACTACCTGCAGATCCATTATGTGCGCGGTGTCGGCGAGATGGCCATCATCGCCGGGGCGATCGTCGGGGCCGGACTGGGCTTTCTGTGGTACAACGCGCCGCCGGCGCAGATCTTCATGGGAGATACCGGCTCGCTGGCGCTGGGCGGGGCGCTGGGGGCGCTGGCGGTGGCGGCGAAGCACGAGCTGGTGCTGGCCATCATCGGCGGGCTGTTCGTGCTGGAGGCGATCTCGGTGATCGTGCAGGTGGTTTCCTTCAAGCTGACGGGCAAGCGGGTGTTTCGCATGGCGCCACTGCATCATCACTTCGAGAAGAAGGGATGGAAGGAAGAGACCATTGTCATCCGCTTCTGGATCATCGCCGTGGTGCTGGCGCTCATCGGCCTGGCGACGCTGAAGCTGCGCTGAGTGGCCCATTCGCGCCATTGTCCTTTCGTTAACCATGCTTGAATCATTTCCGAGCATGGTGGTGGCATGACAGAATCCGGAAACAATCAGGATATGCCGTTCGTGGCGGATGCGTTTGCCGGGCGGCGGGTGGCGCTGTTCGGGCTGGGGCGCTCCGGGCTTTCGTGCGCGCGGGCGCTGATGACCGGGGGTGCCGAGGTGCTGGCGTGGGACGACGCGGAGGCCGGGCGGCAGCGGGCAGCGGAGATGGGCGTGCCGCTCGTTGACCTGCGGGAGGTGGATTTCGCTTCCGTGCAGGCGCTGGTGCTCAGCCCCGGCGTGCCGCTGACGCACCCCGAACCGCACTGGACGGTGAAAAAGGCGCGCGATGCCGGTGTCGAGGTCATCGGCGATACGGAGATCTTCTGCCGGCAGATCGTCGGCACGGGGGCACGGCTGGTAGCGATTACCGGCACCAACGGCAAGTCCACCACCACGGCGCTCATCGGCCACGTGCTGAAACAGGCGGGGCTGGACGTGGCGGTGGGCGGCAACATCGGCACGGCGGTGTTCGACCTGCCGGCGCCGGTGCACGGGCGCATATACGTCATCGAGTTCAGCTCCTACCAGATAGACCTGACGCCATCGCTGAAGCCCGACGTGGGCGTGTTGCTGAACATCACGCCGGATCACCTGGACCGGCACGGCAGCATGGAGAACTACGCGGCGGTGAAGGCGCGGCTGTTCGCCAACATGGGCGAGGGCGGCGTGGCTGTCGTCTCGGTGGATGACGCATGGTGCCGCAAGGCGTTCGAAGGCGTGCCGGAGGCGGCGCGGCGGGTGCCCGTGTCGGTGCTTCAGCGGCTGGATGCGGGGGTGTGCGCCGTTGATGGCGTGTTGGAAGAGCGCGACGGCGGGCGCACGCTGCATGGCATGGATCTTTCCGCCGCGCGGGCCTTGCGCGGTGCGCACAACTGGCAGAACGCCGCTGCCGCCTGGGCGGCCTGCCGGGCGCTGAAACTGAACGCCAACCTGATTGCCGCCGGGTTCCGGTCGTTTCCGGGGCTGGCGCATCGCATGGAGCAGTTGGGCAGCATTGATGGAGTGCTGTTCGTCAACGATTCGAAGGCCACCAATGCGGATGCGGCGGCACGCTCGCTTTCCAGTTTCGCGGACATTTTCTGGATCGCCGGCGGGCAGGCGAAGGAGGGCGGCATCGCGGCGCTGACGCCGTTGTTCGGGCGGGTGCGCAAGGCTTTTCTCATTGGCGAGGATGCGCCAATGCTGGCCGGGACGCTGGCTGATGCGGGGGTGGCGCACGAGATGTGCGGCGACATGGAGCGGGCGGTGCGCGCGGCCTTCACGGCGGCGCGGCAGGCGCGTGCGGCGGGCGAGGCACGCCAGCCGGTGGTGCTGCTGGCACCGGCCTGCGCGTCGTTCGATCAATACCGCTCGTTCGAGGAGCGGGGCGATGATTTCAGGGCGCTGGTGGAGCAGTTGCGGGCCGCCGCCGCTGCCAGCAGCACAACGGGGGATGAAAGGTCATGACGGTGCTGATCTCACGCCGCGACAGCGGGCCGCTGGCGCGCTGGTGGTATTCCATCGACTGGCAGATACTGGGGGCGGTGTTCCTGCTGATGGTGCTGGGCGTGGTGTTCTCGCTGGCCGCCAGCCCGCCGGTGGCGGAGCGCATCGGGCTGGACAGCTTCCACTTCTTCCGGCGGCACGTGATCTTCCTGTTTCCTGCCGTGGCCATCTTCCTTGGCCTGACGTTCCTGTCGGGCCGCGGGGTGCGGCGGGCGGCGCTCATCGTCTATGGCGCGGGGCTTGTGCTGATGCTGGCGGCGCTCGTCATCGGGCCGGAGATCAAGGGCGCGAAGCGCTGGGTGAACCTCGGCTTCATGTCGTTGCAGCCGTCGGAGTTCGTCAAGCCCGCCTTCATCGTGCTGGCGGCGTGGCTGCTGGCGCAGTCGCGCCGGGCACTGGACGAGGGGCCGGGCAATGGCATGATGCCGGGCATGGCCGACCCGCTGCAGGGGCGCGTGATGGCGCTGATGGCGTGGGGGCTTTACGGCCTGTTCGTGCTGCTGCTGGTGGCGCAGCCGGACATGGGACAGACCATCCTGATTACCGCCGTGTGGGGCGGCATGCTGTATCTGCTGGGTCTGCGCTGGCGCTACATCCTGATGCTGGGCGGCGTGCTTCTGGTGGCGGCGGGCATGGCCTATCTCACCTTCTCGCACGTGCGGGCGCGGGTGCATCGCTTCCTCAACCCGCCGGAGCTGCCACCGGGCGCGCGCGACCAGATGGACTTCGCGCTGGAGGCGCTGCGCAACGGCGGGCTGCTGGGGGCCGGCCCCGGTGGCGGCTGGGCCAACCGCTACCTGCCGGATGCGCACACGGACTTCCTGTTCGCCGCCATTGGCGAGGAGTTCGGCTTCGTGGCGCTCATGACCATCCTGGGCGTGGTGGCGTTCATCGCGCTCAGGCTGCTGATGCGGGCGATGCAGCTGAAGGATCCGTTCCGGCGGCTGGCGGTGGCCGGGCTGGCGATGCTGTTCGGCCTGCAGGCCTTCATCAACATGGGGGTGAACGTGCAACTGCTGCCGGCGAAGGGCATGACGCTGCCGTTCGTCTCCTATGGCGGGTCGTCGCTGATGGCCATGTCCTTCGCCATGGGGCTGGCGCTGGCGCTGCTGCGGCAGGACGTGGAGCGCCCGCGCGGCAGCAGGCGTGCCGGGCAGGCGGCATGGGCCGGAGCATGAGAGCATGAGCGAGGTGGAGCAGGAACAGGTGGAGCAGGAACGGCCGGCAGAAGAGCAGAAGGCTGGCGGCCGCCGGGTGGTGGCGCTGGCGGCGGGGGGCACCGGCGGGCACCTGTTTCCGGCGCAGGCGCTGGCCGAGGTGCTGGTGCGGCGCGGGCATGCCTGCGTGCTGTTCAGCGACGAGCGGGCGGCGAAATACATCCGCGACATGGCCGGGGTGGAGCTGGTGATCTCGCCGGCGGCCACCATCACGCCGCGCAAGCCGTGGAAGGTGCCGGGGCAGCTTCTGCGCATCGTGCGCGGGGTGCTGACGGCGCGGCGGGAGATGCGGCGGCGCGGCGTGGCGGCGGCGGTGGGGTTCGGCGGCTATCCGTCGTTGCCACCGCTGCTGGCGGCGTGGCGGGAGAAGGTGCCGCTGATGACCCATGATGCCGGGGTGGCCATCGGCAAGGCCAACCGCCTGCTGGCGCCGCTGGCGGCGCGCATGTTCACCTCGTTTGCAAGGGTTACGGGGCTGAAGCCGAAACACCTGGGCAAGACGGTGCACGTGGGCAACCCGGTGCGGGCGGCGGTGCTTGAAGTGGCGGGGGCACCCTACGCGCCACCTGAGCGGGCGGATGCACCGTTCCGGCTGCTGATCACCGGTGGTTCGCAGGGGGCGCATTTCTTCGCCGAGGCCATCCCGGCGGCGCTGGCGAGCCTGCCGAAGGCATTGCTGCGGCGGCTGGAGGTGGTGATGCAGTGCCGCGAGGAGGACATGGAGCAGGTGCGCTCTGCCCTGCAACCGCTGGGGCTGGCGGCGCTGGAGCTGGCACCGTTCCTGGCCGATCTGCCGCGGCGCATGGCGTGGGCGCATCTGGTCATCGCGCGGGCCGGGGCCTCGACCATCGCCGAGCTGATGGTCATTGGCAGGCCGGCCATCCTCGTTCCCTATCCGCATCTCGCCGATGACGAGCAGGGGCAGAATGCCGAGGCCTTCGCGCATGGCGGCGCGGGCTGGGTGATGCGCCAGCACGAGGCGACGGCGGAGCGCCTGGGCGGGCTGCTGACGGAGCTGGCGCATGCACCAGAGCTGCTGAGGGCGGCGCACGAGGCGGCGCTTGCGCAGGGCCGCCCCGATGCGGCAGAAAGAATGGCGGACGTGGTGGAGCAGGTGATGGCCGAAGCCGCGCAGGCCGGCGAAGGGACGGCAAACGGGGGCAATCCTGGGGAGACGACATGAGCAAGCGCATGATGAAGATGCCGCGGGATGTGGGCGTGCTGCACATCGTCGGCATCGGCGGCATCGGCATGAGCGGCATTGCCGAGGCGCTCAACGAGCTGGGCTATGAGGTGCAAGGCTCCGACATCGCCGAGAGCGCCAACGTGAAACGGCTGCGCGAGAAGGGCATCAAGGTAATGATCGGCCATGCGCCGGAGAACCTGGAGCATGCCGACATCCTGGTGGTTTCCTCCGCCATCAAGCCGGACAATCCGGAGCTGCGGGAAGCGCGGCGGCGGCATCTGCCGGTGGTGAAGCGGGCGGAGATGCTGGTGGAGCTGATGCGCTTCCGCAACGGCGTGGCGGTGGCCGGCACGCACGGCAAGACCACCACCACCTCGCTGGTGGGCGAGCTGCTGGCCGCCGGTGGTCTCGACCCCACCATCATCAACGGCGGCATCATCCAGTCGCTGAAGACCAACGTGCGGCTGGGCAAGGGCGAGTGGATGGTGGTGGAGGCCGATGAATCGGACGGCACCTTCCTGCGGCTGCCGGCGGACGTGGCGGTGATCACCAACATCGACCCGGAACACCTGGACTTCTGGGGCGACTTCGACAGCCTGCGCGCCGCCTTCCGGCGGTTCGTGGAGAACATTCCGTTCTACGGCTTCGCCGTGGCCTGTTCCGACCACGAGGAGGTGCAGCATCTCATTGCCGATGTGCGTGATCGGCGCATCATCTCCTATGGCACCAATCCGCAGGCCGATGCACGGGTGCATGACATTCGCGTGCAGGGCGGGCGCTCGGTGTTTTCCGTAACGCTGGCCGACCGGCGGCGCGGCGAGGTCATCGAGTTTGCCGACCTTGAGCTGCCGATGCCGGGGCAGCACAACGTGCTGAACGCCACCGCGGCGCTGGTGGTGGCGCACGAGCTGGGGGTGAAACCGGAGCGGATTCGCGCAGGGCTGGCCGGGTTCACTGGCGTGGGGCGGCGCTTCACCTTCGTTGGCGAATGGCGCGGCGTGCGCATCTACGACGATTACGGGCATCATCCGGTGGAGATCGCGGCGGTGCTGAAGGCGGCGCGGCAGGTGGCGGACAAGGGGCGGCTGATCGCGGTGATGCAGCCGCATCGCTACACGCGGCTAGACAGCCTGTTCGATGCCTTTGCCTCGTGCTTCACGGAGGCCGACAGCGTGCTCGTCGCGCCGGTCTATGCGGCGGGCGAGCAGCCGATCGAGGGGCGGGATCACGCAACGCTGGCGGAGGCCATGCTGGCGCGCGGGCAGCGCGACGTGCACGTGCTGCCGGAGGCAGGGCCGGGGCAGGGGATGGAGCAGGTGATCGCGCCGCTGCTGCGGCGGCTGGCGGCGCCGGGGGACGTGGTGATCTTCCTCGGTGCGGGCAACATCACGCAATGGGCGCATGCCATGCCCGATGCGCTGGAGGCGGCGGATGCGGATTGACGGCGAGGCATTGCTGAAGCGGCTGCCGCGGGCGTTGGTGGAGGGCGTGCGCGGCAAGCTGACGCCGAACCGGGCATTGGCGCCGCTGACGTGGTTCAAGGTGGGCGGGCCGGCGGAGCTGATGTTCCAGCCCGCCGACGAGGACGACCTGGCGCAATTCCTTGCCGGGCTGGATGCGGACATTCCGGTTACCGTCATTGGCGCCGGTTCCAACCTGCTGGTGCGCGATGGCGGCGTGCCCGGCGTGGTCATCCGGCTGGGGCGGGGGTTCAACAGCATCGCGCTGGAAGGTGCGGCAGAGGATTGCCTCATCCGCGCCGGGGCGATGGCGCTGGACGTGCAGGTGGCGCGCTTCGCGCTGGAGCATGGCATTGAAGGATTAACCTTTCTGAGAGGTATACCGGGCACAATTGGTGGTGCGTTGCGCATGAACGCCGGCGCACACGGGGGCGAGCTGAAGGACGTGCTCGTCTCCGCCCGCGCCATCGACCGGCAGGGCCGGGTGCACGAGGTGGCGGTAAAGGAGCTGGGCATGTCCTACCGGCACAGCAAGGCACCGGAGGACTGGATCTTCACCTCGGCGCTGCTGCGCGGGCGGCCCGGCGAGAAAGAGGAGATCGCCCGGCACATGGAGGAGATCCAGGCCATGCGCGAGGAGGCCCAGCCCATCCGCTCGCGCACCGGCGGCTCCACCTTCCGCAACCCGGAGGGGCGCAAGGCGTGGGAGCTGATCGATGCGGCGGGCCTGCGCGGGGTGCGCGTGGGTGGCGCGCAGGTGAGCGAGAAGCACTGCAACTTTCTCATCAACACCGGCAACGCCACGGCGGCGGAGCTGGAGGCGCTGGGAGAGCTGATGCGGGCGCTGGTGAAGCAGACGAGCGGAGTGGATCTGCACTGGGAGATTCGGCGCATCGGCATTGCCGCCGCGCAGGGGGATGCGAACGATGGCTGACGAAAACGGCAGCGGCATGGAAACAGGTGCGGCGGGCTGGCGGCCACGGCGCGACCCGGCCAGCACGCACGTGGTGGTGCTGATGGGCGGCTGGTCTGCCGAGCGCGAGGTGTCGCTGGCCAGCGGGCAGGCGGTGGCGGCAGCGCTGCGCGAGGCCGGCTACCGGGTAACCGAGGTGGATGCCAAGCCCGTCGTGGTGATGGAACTTGCAGAGCTGGCTCCGGATGTGGTGTTCAACGCGCTGCACGGCACCTGGGGCGAGGATGGCAAGGTGCAGGGGGTGCTGGAATCGCTGGGCATACCCTACACGCATTCCGGCGTGCTGGCATCGGCGCTGGCCATGGACAAGCACCTGAGCAAGCTGGTGTTCGAGCGCTCCGGCATTCCGGTGGCCGAGCACCGGCTGATAACGCCGGAGCAGTTGCTGAAAGGACACCCGATGAAGCCGCCCTACGTGGTGAAGCCGGTAGCGGAAGGGTCTTCCGTAGGTGTGATGGTGGTGCGGGATGAGAATGCGGCCATTGATCCGCGCCGGCTGGCCGACCTGCCGCTGAAGGATGGCAAGCTGATGGTGGAGCGCTTCGTGCCGGGGCGCGAGCTTACCTGCGCGGTGATGGGCGATGTGGCGCTGGGCGTGCTGGAGATCGTGCCGCTGAAGGGGGGCTTTTACGACTACGAATCGAAATATGCCGAGGGCGGGTCGGAGCACATCTGCCCGGCAGAGCTGCCGGAGAAGGTCTATCGCCGTATCCAGCAACATGCTGTGCGGGCGCACAAGGTGCTGGGCTGCCGCGGGGTTACACGCGCCGATTTCCGCTACGATGACAGCAACGGAGAGGATGGTGAGCTGGTGATCCTGGAGGTGAACACGCAGCCGGGCATGACCAGCACCTCGCTGGTGCCGGACATTGCCCGGCAGGCAGGGCATTCCTTTGCCGAACTGGTTTCCTGGATGGTGGATGATGCATCAGTCAACCGTTGAACCCGGCATGCCGGATGAAAAGGGCATGAGGCCTTCTCCGACGGCAGCTTCGGCGGCGGGTCCTGCCTATCTGCGCCGCAGGCGGCGGGCAGACAGCCTGTGGCTGCGTGCTGGCGCGCGGGTTGGCGGCCTGCTGGTGATGCTGGGGGGCGTGCTGCTGGGGTTGCAGCATTCGGGCCAGATGGAGGAAACCGTGCAGGCGCTGCTGGGAGATTCTGCAGCGCGCATGGGGCTGGTGGCAGAGCAGGTGGAGGTGCGTGGCCTTACCTATCGCTCGCCGCAGTCGGTGCTGGCGGCACTGGGGGTGGATGCAGGCGGTTCGCTGGTGGGCTTCAGTGCAGCGCGTGCACGGCGCATGCTGGAAAACCTGGACTGGGTGAAGCATGCCGAGGTGCTCAGGCGCTATCCCAACGGGCTGCTGATCACCATCGAGGAACGCAAGCCGTTGGCGCGCTGGCGCGTGGACGGGCAGGAGGTGCTGGTGGACCGCGAAGGCGTGGCGATTTCATCCCTAGACATGCGGCGCTTTGCCCACCTGCCACTGGTGGAGGGAGAAGGGGCCAATCGCGAGGCTGCGGCGCTCGTTAACCTGCTGTCAGCCACGCCGGAGGTATTGTCGCATCTGTCGCGAGCGGTGCTGGTGGATGAGCGGCGCTGGAACCTGCACATGCGCTCCGGGCTGGTGGTGCTGTTGCCGGAGCGCGATGCCGGAGCGGCGTTGCAGCGGCTGGCAGTGTTGCAGCGCCGGCATGGTGTTCTGCAGCGGGCATTGCGGCGGCTGGATCTGCGCGATGCGCACATGAGCGGGCGCATGGTGCTGGGGCTGATGCCGCAAGAGAGCGGCCCTGGTGGCGGCTGAGCGCTCGCCTGGCAGCTGCTCCATGCATTGTCGTGGCAGGTCGAAGATTCGGGTGAAGTGCGTTTTCTGTTTTCTGGCGGGTTTTTGCACATGGGTTCCGTGGTTCCACTGTTTCCTGACAGGCAGGCCGAGAAGACGGCGGGTGTGCCGCGTTTCATCACGGCGCTGGACATTGGCAGCGCGCAGGTGGCGTGCCTGATGGCCGAGGTGCACAAGGGCAGGAAGCGCGAGCCTGACAGCCTGCGCATCATCGGCCATGCGGTGCGGGTGTCGCGCGGGGTGAAGGCCGGCACCATCATTGATGTGGCAGCAGCCGAGCGTGCCGTGCGGCTGGCGGTGGATGCGGCAGAGCGCATGGCCGGGCAGCAGGTGGATGCGGTGTGGGTGAACCTTTCCGGCGGCCACCCGCGCACCCATACGCTGACGGCAGAAATGCGCATTGGCGGCGCGGCGGTGGAACAGGCGCACCTTGACATGCTGGCGGCCCGTGCACTGGCCGACTTCAACCCCGGCACGCGGCTGGTGGTGCAGATTGCACCTGCCGGGTTCTCCCTTGATGAGGGACCGTGGATCGGTTCGCCAGTGGGGCTGGTGGCCGATGTGCTGCGCGCACGGGTGAACGTGGTGAGCATGGATCGCGGCCCGCTGCGCAACCTGGAGCAGACATTGCAGGCCTGCCAGCTGCAGGTGGCTGGGGTTCTGAGCGCGCCGGTGGCAGCGGCGGATGCAGTGCTGACGGAAGATGAGCGCTCGCTGGGCGTGCTGGTGGCGGACATTGGCGCGGCACAGACGGGCTGGGCCGCCTTCTGCGACGACATGCTGCTGGAAGCCGGCACCTTTCCGCTGGGCGGGCATCATGTAACCTGCGACATTGCCGCCGGGCTGCACACGCCCATCTCCGAGGCGGAGCGGCTGAAGACACTGCATGGCAGCGTGCTGCAGGGCAGCGCACATGACGAGGAAGTGCTGAGCATTCCGGTGCTGGGAGAACACGGCCCCGGCGGCTGGCAGAGCGTCTCGCGCGCGGCGCTGCAGGCGATCATCACGCCGCGCATGGAAGAGCTGCTGGAGATGCTGCAGGAACGCACGGCGCACTTGCCGCCGGCGGTGCGCCAGCGGCTGGTGCTCACCGGTGGCGGGGCGCAGCTGACCGGCGTGGTGGAGCTGGCAGAGCGAGTGCTGGGGGCGCGGGTGCGCGTGGGCAGCGTGCGCACCATTGCCGGATTGCCGCCAAAGCTGGCGGTGCCGGCCCATGCCACCGTGGCCGGGCTGCTGCAGGCGGCCATGCGGCCGGATGCGCAAGGCTTCGACGTGGCGCATCAGGCGGAGGAGATGCTGCAGGCAGCCGGCGGCTACCTGGGGCGGGTGAAGCAGTGGTTCCGCGAGAGCTTCTGAGCCGGAAGCGCCATTTACCCGCAACAACGGCATTTTGCAGTCTTTCCCGAAATGGCGGATGCAGGGCGGCACATTTTTTAATGCGCCGTTAACCATTTGTTATCCATCCCGCAAGCATCATCGGCGGCAGCAGATGAAGCGGGTGTTTTCACGAGCCATTTCGGAAGGGTGCCATGCCTATCAACATCAGCGTTCCCGATCTTGCCGAGCTGAAGCCGCGCATCACGGTGTTCGGTGTCGGTGGCGGCGGCTGCAATGCCGTGAACAACATGATCAACTCCAACCTCACCGGCGTGGAGTTCGTGGTGGCCAACACGGATGCGCAGGCACTGGCCAAGAGCCCGTGCGAGCGGCGCATCCAGATGGGTGTATCCATCACCGAGGGGCTGGGCGCAGGTTCGCAGCCGGAGATTGGCGCGGCGGCGGCGGAAGAGGCGCGCTCGGAGATCGAGGAACACCTGGTGGGGTCGCACATGGTGTTCATCACCGCCGGCATGGGAGGCGGTACCGGCACAGGTGCGGCACCGGTGATTGCCTCGCTGGCGCGGGAAAACGGCATCCTCACCGTGGGTGTGGTTACCAAGCCGTTCAACTTCGAGGGACGGCGGCGCATGGCCACTGCCGAGCGCGGCATCGAGACGCTGGCGCAGCATGTGGACACGCTCATCGTCATTCCCAACCAGAACCTGTTCCGCGTGGCCAACGAGGCGACGTCGTTCACCGCCGCCTTCCAGATGGCCGACCAGGTGCTGTATTCCGGCGTGGCCTCCATTACCGAGCTGATGACCAAGGAAGGGCTCATCAACCTCGACTTTGCCGACGTGCGGGCCGTGATGTCCGACATGGGCAAGGCGATGATGGGCACCGGCGAGGCCTCCGGCGAGAGCCGGGCGGAAGAGGCGGCGCAGGCGGCCATTTCCAACCCGCTGCTGGACATCGATTCCATGGCCGGGGCGCGCGGCGTGCTCATTTCCATCGCTGGCGGGCCTGACCTGACGCTGTACGAGGTGGATCAGGCAGCCTCGCGCATTCGCGAGGAGGTGGATCCGGAAGCCAACATCATCGTCGGTGCCACCATCGAGGAAGAGCTGGAAGGCACCATGCGGGTTTCCGTGGTGGCCACGGGACTGCAGCAGGAAGCGCATGCGCAGAATGCGCCCGTGCAGGAGAGCCGGCCGGCGACTGCTGCTGGTGGCGGGCTGTATCCCGGCATGAGCACGGGCATGGGCGGTGGTGGCTGCCTGGTAGGGGCGGGGGGCACGGCTGTGCAGGGTGGTCGCTCGCCCGCGGCAGGAGCAGCGCCGGCCACGGCACCGATGCAGACGCAGCAAGTGCAGGAGCAGGAAAGGCCGCAGCCTGTGCAGCCGGCCATGCAGGAGGAGAGTGGCGCAGAACAGCCGCCATTGCAGGAACCGCCAACGCTGCGCGGCGCGCAAACGCAGGATGATGACGCCCTGCAGGGAGAGCAGATGCTTCCCCTGGAAGAGACGGAAAACGGTGCCATCGAAAAAAAAACCGATGAAGTTGCACCGCAAGGCATGAGCGCGGATACCCATCAGCCAGCGCCCGTTGCGCCGCATGTGCCGACGGGGCAGCGTGTGCCCGGGGTGCAGGAGCTGCCCGAAAACATTCGCAGGCTGGCGGAAGAGAAGCAGAAACAGATCAATGCACTGGGGAATAATGCTGCCGCGGCTCCGCAGCCTGCCGCTGCCGGGGTGCGAGTTCATCCCGCACCGGTTTCCGAAGGGGAGGGCGGCAAGAATGCAGGCGGAAGTGCCGCTGAAAAGTCCGGCATGCGCGCCATGCTGTTCGGCAAGGTGAAGAAGATGTTCGTGGGGCGCGGGCAGCCGGCTCCGCAGCCGCCGGTGCAGAAGGAGCCGCAGGCGCGCGCTGTTGCCGGTGCTGCTGGCGCTGCGGCAGGAGGAGCGGATGCAGCGCATTCGCCGCTGGCTGATGATGACGGGCTGAACATTCCCGCCTTCCTGCGCCGCAATTGATGCGCATGGCAACGTGAGCATGCAATGAATGACGGGAAACCGGCGGGATCACATTTCCGCCGGTTTTTTCCTGTTTCCTGCGGCGCAATCGTGAGGCGGGGGCGTCATGGTGCTGGCGGCCTTTTTCTGCTATGGGCGCTGGCAGGCATGGTTGGCGCGCTGGCCGCGGTGCTGGCTGCCGATTCGTGATACACCGCGGGGCAGCGTGTTTTTCCACTTACCTGAAGAGTTCGTGATGATGCGATATTCCGGCAGGCGTGATGAGGTGCTGGCTGCTGCTGGCGGCATGAGGGGTGAAGCATCGGTGCTGGCGCGGCTGCGGCAACTTGCCCTGAGCGCCGGGCTGGCGCTGGCGCTGGCCGGGTGCTCCGGTGCCGGGGCGGGGCTGTCGGACTACCTGTTCGGTGGCGAAAAGGATGGGCTTTCGCCGGGGCTGGACAGGGCCGATGACGTGGAGCCGATCGCGAAGCTCTACAACGCCGGGCTGGAAGCGCTGAAGAAGAAGGAATACCGCACGGCGGCGAAGAAGTTCGCGGAAGTGGAACGGCAGTATCCCTATTCGCGCTGGGCGTCGAAGGCGGTGCTGATGCAGGCCTATGCGCAATACATGCGCAATGACTACGACAAGGCCATTGGCGCGGCAAAGAAGTTCCTGGCCTTGCACCCGGGGCACAAGGATGCGCCTTATGCTCATTACCTGGTGGCGCTGTCGCTGTATGAGCAGATCAAGGATACCAAGCGCGACGTAACGGCAGCAAAGAAGGCGCGCGAAGCGCTGGAGCTGGTGAAGAACCGCTACCCCGACACGCGCTACGCGGCGGATGCCGAGCGCAAGCTGAAGGCGGTGAACGACCACCTTGCCGGCAAGGAGATGGAGGTGGGCCGCTATTACCTGAAGCGGGGCAACTACCTGGCGGCCATCAACCGCTTCAAGCGGGTGATACAGGACTACCAGACCACCGCGCACGTGCCGGAGGCGCTCTACAGGCTGGTGGAGGCCTACCTGGCGCTGGGCATTCGCTCCGAGGCGCAGACGGCAGCTGCCGTGCTGGGCCACAACTTCCCCGACTCGCCCTGGTACAGGGATGCCTACCGGCTGCTGACGGGCAAGGGGCTGTCGCCGGCGGAGAACACCGGCTCGTGGATTTCGCGCGCGTTCAGCAAGCTGGTGCCGGGGTAAGGCAGGCGTTCCTGGCGGGAAAGCGAACGCCCGCCTGATGCGCAGGCGGGCGTTGTTCATTCCGCGAAGCAGGGCGTGATCACTTGGCGCGCGTCCATACCTCGGCATCGCACATGGAGTTGCCGATGGCGCAGCCCTGCACCTTCAGCTTGTTGTCTCCCACCAGGCTGACGGTGCCGTTGAAGGTCATGAAACCGGGCATCTCGGGGTGTTTCATGTCGCCCTTCCAGGCATTGCCGGCCTTCTTGATGCCCTTGAACATGACGAAGCCGGAGCGCTTGCCCTTCTCGATGACGCCGCACATGCCGCCACCACACTGATAGACCTTGGCGATGTCGCCGTTGGGGCGTTTCCACTTGCCCCAGGGCGAGGCGGCGGAAGCGGTGGTGACGGCAAAGGCCGCGGCCAGGCCAACGGCGGAAATGGCAATCATGCTGCGCTTGATGATGGACATGTCAGACGTTCTCCCTCACGCTGCCAAACAGTCTTGTCGAACACGGCCGCCAGAAACGGCCGAAGTGCCGCGAGCGGCTCCATCCTCCCGGCAATGAAGCCATCTGCAAGGTGGCACAGGCGTGGTGCCGGAGTCAAAACATATCTCCGAATTCGCATATGACGAGATGGTGGAAAGCCGCCGGCCGGGGTGTCGCGATGCTTTCGACTCGCGGCGATTTTGCCTATAACCCATGCCCATGCTGCGGCATCTTTCCATACGCAACGTGGTGCTCATCGAGGCGCTGGAGCTGGAGCTTGGCCCCGGCCTTTCCGTGCTCACCGGCGAGACGGGGGCGGGCAAGTCCATCCTGCTGGATGCGCTCGGCATGGCGCTGGGGGCGCGCGGGGCAGCCTCGCTGGTGCGTTCCGGGGCGGCGCAGGCCGCTGTTACCGCCAGCTTCGAACTGCCCGCGGAGCATCCGGTGTTCGCGCTGCTGGCGGAGCATGACATCGAGGTGGAGGAGCCGGGGCAACTGATGCTGTCGCGCGTGCAGAAGGCCGATGGCGGTTCGCGCGCGCGCATCGACGGGCAGCCGGTGCCGGTATCGCTGCTGCGCGAGGTGGGGCGGCGGCTGGTGGAGATCCACGGCCAGCACGAGGCGCGCGCGCTGATGGACGAAGCGCGGCACGGCGCGTTGCTGGATGCCTTCGCCGGGCTGGAGGAGCAACGCGCGGAGGTGGCGGCGCTGTGGCGGGCGTGGCGCGAGAGGGAGAAGGCGCTGGCGGCACTGCGCGAGGAGCTGGCGCAGGCGGAGCGCGAACGCGAGTGGCTGGAGCACGTGGTGGCGGAGCTGGAGGAGCTGGCACCGCAGCCGGGCGAGGAGGAAGAGCTGGCGGCGCGCCGGGCGCAGATGATGCACGCGGAGCAGTTTGCCGAGGCCATCTCCGCCATGCGCGCGGCGCTGCTGGAGGGCGGCGGGCCGGTGGCCGGGCGCATCTCCGGGGCGCTGCGGCGGCTGGAGCGGCAGCGCGAGCAGGCGGGCGGGTTGTTCGACGAGGTGTGCGAGGCTTTCGACCGGGTGCTGGTGGAGCTGGCGGAGGCGGAGCGGCTGCTGGACGATGCGGCGGCGGCGCTGGAATACGATCCGGCGGAACTGGAGAAGGTGGAGGAGCGCCTGTTCGCCCTGCGGGAGATCGCCCGCAAGCACCGGGTGCAGCCGGACGAGCTGCCGGGATTGCTTCAGAAGCTCTCCGGCCAGTTGCAGGCGCTGGCCGAGGGTGGGGCGCAAACAGCGGCGCTGGAGCAGGAGGTGGCGGCGGCGCGCGATGCCTACATGCAGGCGGCGCGGGCGCTGAGCGCGGCGCGGCAGCAGGCGGCGGAGGAGCTGGCGGCGCGGGTGATGGCGGAGCTGCCGCCGCTGAAGCTGGAGCATGCGCGCTTCATCGTGCGGGTGGCGGCGGATGAGGCCAACGCCGGGCCGGCGGGGCTTGACGAGGTGGCCTTCCTGGTTTCCACCAACCCTGGCGTGCCGGCGGGGCCGCTGGGCAAGATTGCCTCCGGTGGCGAGCTTTCGCGCTTCATGCTGGCGCTGAAGGTGGTGCTGGCGGATTGTTCCTCGGCACCGGTGCTGATTTTCGACGAGATCGACACCGGCGTCGGTGGCGCGGTGGCGGCGGCGATGGGCGAACGGCTGAAGCGGCTGGCGGAGAGCGGCTTGCAGGTGCTGGCGGTAACCCACTCGCCGCAGGTGGCGGCAAGGGCGGATCAGCAGATGCGCATCTTCAAGGAGGTGGTGGCCGGCTCGGAGGGCGAGGAGACGCACACGCGGCTGCAGGTGCTGGATGACGCCAGCCGGCTGGAGGAAATTGCGCGCATGCTCTCCGCTCACGACATTACCGAGGAGGCGCGGGCGCAGGCGGCGCGGTTGCTGGAAGGCGAAGGTGGGTGAGGTGCATCATGGGCGTGCTGGACTACGACGCGCTGCGGCGCAAGCCGGTGGAGGAGCTGAGCCGCGAGGAGGCGGCAGAAGAGCTGGCGCGGCTGGCAAAGGAAATCGCCGAGCACGATTATCACTATTACGTGGAAGATGCGCCGGTCATCTCCGATGCCGACTATGATGCGCTGAGGCGGCGCAACGAGGCCATCGAGGCGCGCTTTCCCGACCTCGTCCGTCCCGATTCCCCATCGCACCGGGTGGGTGCGCCACCGGCGGCGGGCTTTCGCAAGGTGAAGCATGCGCAGCCGATGCTGTCGCTGTCCAACGCCCTGTCGGAGGGCGACGTGCGCGACTTCGAGGCGCGCATTCGCCGCTTCCTGGGGCTGGGGGCGGAGGAGCGCATCACCTACACCGCCGAGCCGAAGTTCGACGGGCTTTCCATCAACCTGCGCTACGAGCACGGGCGGCTGGTGCTGGCGGCCACCCGCGGCGATGGCTACGAGGGCGAGGACGTAACGGCCAATGCCCGCACCATCCGCGATATCCCGCAGCGGATCGAGGCGGATGACATGCCCGAGGTGTTCGAGGTCAGGGGCGAGGTCTACATGCCCGTCTCGGCCTTCATGCAGCTCAACGAGGAACAGCAGAAGAAGGGCGAGAAGCCTTTCGCCAACCCGCGCAATGCCGCCGCCGGCAGCTTGCGTCAGCTTGACCCGAAGATCACCGCGCAGCGCCGGCTGCGCTTCTATGCCTGGGGGCACGGCGAGACATCGGCCTTGCCCGCCGATACCGAGTGGGGGCTTTACGAGTGCTACCGCCGCTGGGGCTTTCCGGTGAGCGAGCTGGTGGAGCTGCACGAGGGGGTGGAGGCGCTCATCGCCTATCATGCGCGGATGCTGGAGCTCAGGCCCGAGCTGGATTTCGACATCGACGGCGTCGTCTACAAGGTGAACCGGCTTGACTGGCAGGACAGGCTGGGCTTCGTGCAGCGCTCACCGCGCTGGGCCATCGCCCACAAGTTCCCGGCGCATCGCGGTATCACGGTTTTGCAGGACATCCAGATCCACGTGGGGCGCACCGGGGCGCTGACGCCGGTGGGCATCCTGGAGCCGGTTACCATCGGCGGCGTGGTGGTCTCGCGCGTGTCATTGCACAACGAGGACTACATCAAGGGCATCGGCGCGGACGGCCAGCCCATCCGCGATGGCAAGGACATTCGCATTGGCGATACGGTGGTGGTGGAGCGTGCCGGCGACGTGATCCCGCAGGTCGTGGACGTGATCCTGGACAAGCGCCCGGCGGATGCGCAGCCTTATGAGTTCCCCACGCATTGCCCGGTATGTGGCTCGAAGGCGGTGCGCGAGTTCAATCCGCGCAGCGGCAAGCTGGATGCGGTCAGGCGCTGCACCGGTGGGCTGTATTGCGCCGCACAGGTGGTGGAGCGGCTGAAGCATTTCGTCTCCAAGCGGGCGTTCGATATCGACGGGCTGGGGGAGAAGGCCATCGAGCTGTTCTTCGATCACAAGTTCATCCGCACGCCGGCGGATATCTTCACCCTGCAGGAGCGGGAGGAGAAAGGGGAGATCTGCATCCACTGCCTGGAGGGCTGGGGGGAGAAGAAGCTGGCCAACCTGTTCGCCGCCATCGACGCGCGGCGGCGCATTGCGCTTGACCGGTTCATCTACGCGCTGGGCATTCGCCACGTGGGGGAGGTAACGGCGCGGCTGCTGGCGCGGCATTATCGCGACATCGATGCCTTCCTGGCGGCGCTGAAGGCGATTGCGCAGGATCGCGACAGCGAAGCGGCGCAGGAGATCGACAACATCGACGGGCTGGGGCCGGTGGTGGTGGAATCGCTGCACAACTTCGCAGCGGAAGAGCACAACTGGGAGGTCATCGAGGCGCTTTTGGAAGAGGTGCAGGTGGAGCGCGAGGAGGCGCCGGCGCAGGAAAGCCCGGTGGCGGGCAAGACCATCGTGTTCACCGGCAAGCTGGAGCACATGACGCGCGAGGAGGCCAAGGACATGGCCGAGCGCCTGGGCGCGCATGTAACCAACTCGGTGTCGA
>JALSGQ010000156.1 GCA_026982665.1 Hyphomicrobiales bacterium
GGCACGGCGCACCAGATGGCCTTGCCGCCGCGCACCACCTTGCGCACCGGCCAGCCACGCTTCAGCGCATAGGCGCGGCTCGGCACCCGGCGCTCGCCACGGCGGCACCTTGGCGCCGGCTCTTCAGGCGGTTGCGGCTGCACGATGCCCGGTGTCGGCGTTACCACGGGCGGCACCACCACCGGCGGCTTGCCCCGCTTGCGACGGGCACAGGCGCGGCCATCCTGCAGCTCCTTCACCACCTCGAAGCCCTGCGGCACGCTGTTGGCGTTGGGGAACTCCACGGTGCCACGCGGGCAGGTTCCTCCGTCATCAGGCCTGGGCGGCACCTTCACCGGAATGCAGCGACGGGTGTCGTCCAGGTAATACGGATTCCAGCAGTTGACATGCTCCTTGCCGTCATCGGGATAACGGATGGTCAGCTCGCCACTGATGGCCTCGCCGGGCAGGATGGTTACATCATCGGCGCTGGTGCAGATGATGTTGCCGCCGCTCTCCGCGCAGCTCCAGCCGGAGGGCGGATTGCTGCCAACCAATGTGCCGGTTACGGGCATGTCCACGAAGCTGCCCTTGCCGACGTATGGACCGGAGCCGGCATTGCGCATGCTGAAGGTGAAGGTGCAGACGATGCCGCCATTGGTGCGTTCGCACTCCTTCAGCTTCTTGTCCCATTCCGGCTGCGGCGGCGGCACGGCAACGCAGGAGCGCTCTGCGCCGCTGTCGTATTTCAGCACGCAGTTGGCATTGCGTTCATCGGGCGACACATCGCCGGAACGCTGCATCTCCAGCGCCAGCACGGCATCCATTGCCTCGCCCGGCGCCAGCGTCCACGGCACCTTGGTGCGGCAATCCACGGGCGTGCCGGGGCCGCCGGGCTGCCCGCAATCCCAGGCGCTGACGCCAAGCTGGGGCAGCGCCGTCCAGCCCTCGCCGGAGGGGATGTCGCGCACGGTAATGGTGCCGCTGTAGGGCGCGGAGCCGATGTTGCGCACGCGGATGTGGAACATGCACTTCAGCATCTCGCCGTCGATGCGGCACTCCTTCAGCTCCTTGGTGCGCTCCAGCTTCGGCTTGCCCGGAGGCGG
>JALSGQ010000157.1 GCA_026982665.1 Hyphomicrobiales bacterium
TCACGAGCCGCAGGAGCCGTCGCCGGTCAGGTAGCCGATGATGCAATACCTGTCCAGGAAGCGGCGCACGGGGCCCTTGTAGCCTTGCACCTGCAGCTCGTCCTGCTTCTGCAGCTCCTGCACCATGTTGCCGAACTTCGTGGTCTGTTTCTTCTCTTCACGGCCAAGGTCGGGGGCCACGGCCAGCAGCACGTTGTCGATGACGCGCGCGGCCGTCAGCGAACCGCGGCCGCAGGTGATGCCCAGCACGTGGATGGCTTCATCGATGTTCTTGTAGCCGGTAATGGGGCGCGCCCGGTCATTGGCCGTGGCCGGTTGGGCGGCGGCCATGAAGCCGAAGGTGGCGGCCAGGGCAATGGCCAGCAGTGGCTTGCGCATCAGCCTTTCCTCTGCAGGTGCTGCCCGTTGCGGGTGCAATCAGGTTGCGCGTGGCGGGCAGTGCTTCTTCATATATCGCTTGGCGCATATGTGCATACCAAGTATGTGGCCGCTTGGCAAATCGCGCCAGCGTGAGGTGCAGAGAGAGGCGAGCGTGGGGCCTTGCCCAGCCGCGGCGCTTCAGCGGCTTTCCAGCCGCCATGCCAGCCCCAGCAGCAGCAGAATGCCCAGCAGCACCATGAGGCCGGTGAACAGCGGCAGGTGGCGCACGGCCAGCACGCGCGCCGCCTCTTTCTGGTGAATGCCAAGCCAGCCGCCCCCTTGTGCGGAGGCACCGGGGGAGACCTTCACTACCGCCGGCAGGCGCACGCCGGCACCGTCATTGACGGAGATCCAGCGCAGGCCGCCGCCCGTGGTGGTGGCCAGCGGGGCGAGGATGTCGGCAGTGGTGATGAGGTCGCGCATCTCCGGTGTATCGGTGGCACCCACGGGGAAGATGCGCGTCAGCGCGCCGCTTTTCAGGCGATACAGCCCGGTGGGCGGGTTTTCGACATGGGCGCTGAACAGCCCGGGGGCGGTCTGCTGCCAGCGCAGGGTGCGGGTCTTGCCATCCGGCATTTGCACCTGCAACGGCGGGGGTGCATCGGCCAGGGTGCGACGGATGATCTCAAGCCGGTTGCCGCGCAGGCGGGCGCTCAGTTGCTCCTCTTCCAGGTCGGGCTCCTTCATCAGCCAGTGGACGAGGCGGCGCATCAGCTCCACGTGCGGGCCGCCGCCATCATACTTGCGCGCCCACAGCCAGACGTGATCGGACAGCAGCGTGGCCACCCGTCCTTCACCCACGCGTGCCAGCGTCAGCAGCGGACGTTCGCCCGGCCCGGTCATCAGCACCTGTGGTGGCGCGCCTTCGGTGGCGGGGCGTGGCATGGTGTCGATGAGGCGGAACCAGCGGCCCCAGCGCGGAGCGGCATTGGCGGCAGACGGGCCGGTGGAGGACGCTTTGCCGCCATCGAGCGTGGCGGTGAGCGGGTGGCGCCGGCCGGTTGCGCTCAGGGTGGCGCGGTAGGGGGTTTCGATAATGCGGCCGCTGGGGGTGTAGGGCAGTATCTCCGCCAGCGGCGAATAAAACAGCGAATCAGGCTCGGCGAACTCCGGCCCGACGGTGAGCAGCACCGCGCCGCCCTCGCGCACGTAATCGGCGACGTTGCGCAGGTATTCCGGCGTGAGGATGGAGCGGCGCTGGTAGCGGTCGAAGATGATGAGGTCGAAGTTGCGCAGCTTCTCCACGAACAGTTCGTAGGTGGGAAAGGCTATGAGCGCCAGCTCGCTGATGGGGGTGCCATCCTGCTTGGCCGGCGGGCGCAGGATGGTGAAATGCACCAGGTCCACCATCGGGTCCGATTTCAGCAGGTTGCGCCAGATGCGCTCGCCGGGGTGGGGCTTGCCGGAAACCAGCAGCACGCGCAGGCGGTCGCGCACGCCCTTGAAGACGTGCACCACGTGGTTGTTGCGCAGGGTCAGCTCCGGCGCGCCGGGCATGGGCGGGGCGATGAGCTCCACCACGTTCTGCCCGGCATGCTCCACCGGCACGGAAATCCACACTTCACGCTCCGGAGTGGCCTGCAGGGTGCGCCAGGGCTTGCCGTTCACCCGCACGGTGATGGGCACCGGGGTGCGCGCCATCGTGCCGTTGCCCGCTGCAGGGTGCTGGCGCAGGCGGAAGCGAATGGGCAGCTCCTTGCCGATGATGCCATAACGTCCGGCGCGGGTAATGCGCAGCCAGCGGTCGCGCTCGTTGCGGCGGCCGCTCAGCAGCACGTGCAGCGGTGCATCATAGCCCGGCGGCAGGGCGCGGCGGGCATCTGCCGGCATGTCGTGCGCGCGTCCGTCGGTGATGAGGAATGCGCCGGCGAAGCGCTCCGGCGGCACTTCCGACAAGGCCTGCTTCAGGGCGCTGACGAGACGGGTGCCCCGGCTGCCGTCATCGGCGGGCAGGGTGTGGATGCGCACTTCCGTGTTCGGCAACGCGGCAAGCTTCTGGCGCAGTTGCCTGACGGCCTGTTCGGTGCGTGCATTGCGCCCATCGAGCTGCTGGCTGGCGGAGGCATCGGCGATGATGAGCGCGATGTCGGGCAGTGGCTGGCGCTGCTGCTGGCGCAGTTGCGGGTTGAGCAGCGCCAGCGCCAGCGTGAATGCTGCCAGCGTGCGCAGCAGCAGCCCCGTGCGGCCCAGCCCGGCACGCGCCAGCAGGGCGATGAGCAGCAGCGCAACGGCCAGCCCGGTGGCAATCAGCACCGGTGGCAGCAGCGGGTCGAACAATATGTCAGACTGCCATTGCATGCGTCATTGTCCCAGCCGTTGCAGGATGGTGGGCAGGTGCACCTGGTCGGCCTTGTAGTTGCCGGTAAGGGCATACATGACGATGTTGATGCCGGTGCGATAGGCCATTTCACGCTGGCGCAACCCGCCGGGAGAAACCGGCAGCAGGGGCTGGCCGGAGGGCGAGACGGCCCATGCCCCGGCAAGGTCGTTGCCGGTGATGATGATGGCGCTCACGCCATCAGCATTGGCGGGCGAGAGAGTGCGCCGCTCGCGCCCGATGGAGGTGGCCTCCACCCACAGCTCCGATTCGGTGAAGCGCCCGGGAAAGCTGTCGAGCAGGAAGAAGCTGCGGGTCAGCACGTGGGTCTTGGGCACCGGCTCCAGCGGCGGGATGTCCAGCTTCTCCAGGATGCGCTGCAGGGCGCGGCGCTGTGGCGTCATGCCATCTGGCGAGAACACCGCATCCGGGGCATCGCGGGTGTCGAACAGGATGGTGCCGCCGTTCTTCAGGAACACGTCGAGCTTGCGCAGGGCGGCCGCAGAGGGGGGTTGGGCGCTGGCGGTAACGGGCCAGTAGAGCAGCGGGAAGAAGGAGATGTCATCGCGCTCGATGTCGATGCCCAGGGGTTCGTCCGGCTCCACCGCCGTGCGGTCGTGCAGCTGGCCGGAGAGGCCGCGCAGCCCGGCATGGGCGAGGGCATCGAGCTGTGCATCCCCGGTTTTCACGTAGGCCAGGCGCAGGTTGCGGGCGGCCATCATGGCGAAGGAGAGGCGTTGTGTTTCGTCCTCGGCTGCCGGAGGGCTGGCGGGGCGGGGCGTGCCCTTGCCGGCAGCGCCGGGAGCCTGCGCCTGTTGCGCCAGCACCTCGGCAGGGCCGGCGAAGGGGAGCAGGCCGGTGCTTGCGCCGATGATGATGCTGGCAAGAAGGGCTGTGGGCAGCACCAGCGGCAGCACGGCGGGTGCGGCAGGTGTTGTGGCCGTCCGGCGGCGGCGCAGCAGTGCGCCGGGATGTCCGCCAGTGGCCAGCCACAGCATGGCCAGCAGATCCAGCAGGAACAGCACCGCGGCGATGATGAACAGCGGCGGAGCAAGGTCGCGCGCCGCGGTGGCCGTGTAGCCGCTGCGGGTGAAGGCTGCGGGCAGTGCCGGCAGGGGGGCAAGCGCGAGTTGCGCATGGCCGATGTTAAGTGCCCGTGTCTGCCCGGCGCGGGCATACAGGCCGGCAGGGTGGCGCGGTGATGGCCGTGCGGTTTCGAAGGCCTGTGCGGGAATGGGTGTGGCGTGCGGCGGCATGGGTTGCAGCAGGCCGTCGGCGGTGAGCATGCGCTGTGGCGTGAAGGCGGCAGCCGTGGGGCGTTGGCTGGTGGCTGCGTTGGGCCGGGTAGTGGCTGTTTCGCTTGCCGATGGCAGGGGCGGGGCAGGGGAGTGAGGTTGCGGGAAGATGCCCGGCTCTGCCTCCTGTTGCGCCAGCTTGCGCAGCTCCGGCATGGGCCGGGGGGCAGGGGCAAGCTCGTTGATGCGCTTCAGGATCTGCACGAACAGGCCGGAAAGCGGCAGGTTCGACCAGTCCGGGCTGGCGGTTACGTGCACCAACGCCAGCCAGCCCTGCCCGTGGCGGCGGGCGGTGATCAGCGGTGTGCCGTCGGCCAGCGTGGCCCAGGTGCGTTCGGGCAGGTCGATGTCCGGCTCGGCCAGCACCTGGCGGCGGATGCGCACTTCCCTGTCCGGTGTCAGCCCGGCGAGAGGGGATTCGCTGGCAAATCCGCCAAGGGGTTGCGGCTGTTGCCAGCTCAGGCTTGCGCCCAGCGCGCGCTCCTGCCGGCGCAGGGTAACGGGGAGCAGGGCGGGATTGGCATTGGCGATGCGTTCTCCGGCAAAGCGCAGCAACACGCCGCCGCGCCGCACCCATTCCGTCAGCATGCGTGTTTCTGCCGGGGGCAGGCGGCCGACATCGGCCAGCACCAGCAGCGACAGCCCTCCCTGCAGCCAGCGCGCCAGGTTGCGCGGGGTGGTTTCCTCCACCACCTCGGCAAAGGGGGCGAGTGCACGGGTTACGTAATAGGTGGCGGAAAGCAGGGGCTGGTCGGCTCCGCGCGCATCGCCGCTGATGACAAGCACCGACTTGCGGCGGAAGCCATCACCCAGCAGCCAGATGCCGCCGGCATGCGGCTGGCCGGCAAGCTGCAGCCGCGCTGCCTCGTTGCGCAGGGGGGGTGGCACGCGGATGAGGGCTTCACCATGCAGGGCGGTGGGGTGGAAGATCACATCCGCCTGCGCCAGGGGGCGGCCATTGCTGGCGCGCAGGATCACCGGCACCACCTGCGGGCCTCTGGCGATGGCACGCATGGCGCGCACTTTCAGGGTATCCTGTTCCATTGCCGGTGGCAGCAGAGCCATCGGCAGATCGGCCTGGCGCGGCACGTGCACGCGCACCGGCACACCAAGGGCGGCCAGTGCCTGCATGAAGGCCTGCGTGGTGGCGGCCGGGGATGTGCCGGTGGAGCTGTTGCCGGTGGCGATGCCGTCGCTCAGCCAGATGATTTGCGCCGGCTTCCAGGGGAGATTGCGCAGATGCCCGATCAATGCCTCGCGGCGCGTATCCAGCGCCACAGGCTGCAGGGCACGCATCTCGTTGCGCCATTCGGAGGGCGGGCGCGGGGTCAGCACCGGCGGCGACAGGCGCGGCGTGGTGAAGGCAATGGCCACCGGCACATCGCGTTGCCGGGCCTCGTCCAGCGTCTGCAACAGCGTGCGGCGCATGGCCGGCCAGTTGCGGGCAGCGGCCCAGCCATCATCCACCACCAGCAGCCACGGCCCGTTGCCGGAGGCGGCAAGCTGCTGCTGCGGCAGCAGGCGCGGGCCGGCGAGCGCCAGGACGAGTGCCGTGGCCAGGGCCATGCGCAGCGCCAGCAGCCACCACGGGGTGCGGGCTGGCTGGCGACGCCTGTTGCGCAGCGACTGCAACAGGCGAAAGGGGGGGAAGCGCACCTCGCGCGGGCGCGGTGGCGTGGTGCGCAGCAGCCACCAGATGAGTGGCAGCGCCAGCAATGCCCACAGCGCTGCGGCATGGGTGAAGGTGAGTTGTGCCAGCCACTGTGTCATGATGCTGCCTCCGCGTGCGATTGCAGCGGTGCATCCTGCAGCCGGGCGAACAGCGACAGCAGCGCCTGCTGTGGCGGCTGGTCGGTGTGATGAAGCTGAAACGTCCAGCCCAGCCGCCGGGCGTGATCGGCCAGTTGGCGGCGCAGGCCGGCCAGCCGGGCGGTGTAGGCGGAGCGCATGTCTTCCGCCCGTTCGCTGAGGAAGTGGCGGGTGCCGCTCATGTCGGAGAAGCGCACGCGGCCTTCAAAGGGGAAGGTTTCCTCGGCCGGGTCCAGCACCTGCAGCAGGTGGCCGCGCACGCCGCCCGCGGCCAGTTGTGTCATGCGGCGGGTCAGAGCTTCGGTATCGACAAGGAAATCGCCGATGAGCACCAGCGAGGAGAAACGCGGCAGCTGCCGTGCAGGCGGCAGGGCGGGGTCTTCATCGGCCATCATCTGCCGGGATTTGCCTGCAGGGGCAGGGCGCTTGCTGCCGGTGTCGTTGCCGTCATCATTGCGCAGCCACCAATGGGCCATGCGCTCCCACGCGGCGCGGGTGTGATCTGGCGCAAGGGGGGCATCGAGAATGGCGCTGCGTTCTCCGGCGCGCTGGGCAAGGCGTGCCAGCGCCAGGCCCAGCAGCAGGGCGCGCTCGTGCTTGGACGTGTCGGCAAGGTGAGAACGCCAGTGCATGCCGGCTTCATCCTGCACCCACAGCCACAGGGTGCTGGCGGCGGTCCACTCGTTTTCCCGCACATACAGGCGTCCGGCGCGGGCGGAACGCCGCCAGTCGATGCTGGTGGCGGCATCGCCAGGCATGTAGGCGCGGAACTGCCAGAACTCGTCTCCCGGCCCGGCGCGGTGGCGGCCATGCACGCCGTGCATGACGATTTCCGCCACCCGCTCCGCCGCCAGCAGCAACGGCGGCAGGGCGTGGCCCAGTGCCTCGGCACGGCCCTTCAGGCGTTGGGTGGGTTGTGGTGGCGTGTCATGCATCGGTTCTGGTTGCCGTTCGCACGTTTGCCCGGCGGGTTTGGCGTTGCCTGTCCTGTGCCGGGCAGAAACATCATGAACAATGCGTGCACAGGGGCCGTCTTGATGCTGTCCGGTTCATCATCCAATGCGTTCGGTCAGCCGTTGCAGCACGTCATCGAGCGTGATGCCATCGGCGCGGGCAGAGAAGGTGAGCGCCATGCGGTGGCGCAGCACCGGTGCCGCCAGTGCCCGCACATCCTCCAGCGAGGGCGCCAGCCGCCCCAGCAGCAGGGCGCGGGCGCGCACGCCCAGCATCAATGCCTGTCCGGCACGCGGGCCGGGGCCCCAGGCGATGGTTTCGTTGATGAAGGCATCTGCCTCCGGCTGGCCGGGGCGGGCAGCACGCACCATGTCGAGGATGGCCCTTGCCACCATTTCGCCCACCGGCATGCGCCGCACCAGCGCCTGGTATTGCTGCAGCTGGCGGGCGTTCAGCACTGCCTGCGGCGTTGGAGTCCGGGCACCGGTGGTGGCGGTGAGCAGGGCTTCCTCGGCGGCGCGGTCGGGATAATCGACGATGATCTCCAGCAGGAAGCGGTCAAGCTGGGCCTCGGGCAGGGGATAGGTGCCTTCCTGCTCCAGCGGGTTCTGCGTGGCCAGCACGTGAAAGGGCGAGGGCAGATCGTGCCGCTGGCCGGCAATGGTAACGAAGCGCTCCTGCATGGCCTGCAGCAGCGCCGACTGGGTGCGCGGGCTGGCGCGGTTGATCTCGTCCGCCATCAGCAGCTGGCAGAAGATGGGGCCGGGGATGAAGCGGAAATGGCGCTTGCCGTGCTCATCCTCCTCCAGCACCTCGGAGCCGAGAATATCTGCCGGCATCAGGTCCGGCGTGAACTGGATGCGTTTCTCGTCCAGCCCCAGCACGGTGCCAAGCGTGGTGGCCAGCAGCGTCTTGGCCAGCCCCGGCACGCCCACCAGCAGGGCATGGCCGCCGGCCAGGATGGCGACGAGTGCCTGCTCCACCACCTCTTCCTGGCCGAAGATGATGCGGGCGATCTCCGCGCGCACGGCGGCCAGCCTTTCGCCTGCCTGTTCGGCCTTGGCAACGATGGCCTCGGTGTTGGCATCGTCCGTGGTGCCATCCGTTGCGGCGGCCTGTGCATCTTGCGGCCGGGGCGTGGTGCGCGTGGTCATGAGCCGTTGCTCCGTCAGCGTTTTTTCTCTTCCGATAGGGGTATAGCGCAATTTGGCGCTTGCGCGCACCTGAAAGTGTGGTCATCACCAACAGGTGCAGGTGGCGTCTGCTCCCGCACCGGATGCGATGCGCCGATGCACGAATGCATGGTGGCAATGAATTGCGGCAGAAATGGACGAGATGAAGAAACAGGGATCCGGGCCGTTCGATACCTCGCTGCTGAAACAGCGGCGTGCCGCCGGATGCTGCGGGCCGGATTACCTGCTGCGCCCGGCGGGGGAGGAGCTGCTGGCGCGGCTGGACGAGGCATGGCGTGATCTGGTGATGCGTGATGATGGCGGGGTGGGCAGCGGGGATGATCCCAAGCCTGCGGTAAAGGCTCCAGGTGCTGCCGGATGCGGGAGCGAATCGGAAGCGGTGCGGCTGCTGGCATGCGGGCCGGGGTGGCTGGCGGCAGAGGTGCAGGCATGGGCAGCGCGCAACGTGCCCGGTGCGCAGGTGCTGTGGGGGCAGTGGCTGGCAGCGGGTGAGGAGGCACCGCCCGGCACGAGGTTGCCGGCGCTGGTGTTGGATCACGAACGCTTGCCGCTGGCGCAGGGCAGTATTGATGTTGCGCTGGTGCTGTTCGACCTTGCGCTGGTCAACGATTTGCCGGAGGCGCTGCGGGAATGGCGGCGGGTGCTGCGTCCTGGCGGGCTGCTGCTGGCGGCGCTGCCCGGAGGCGAAACGCTGCGGGAGCTGCGCGCCGCCTGGGTGGCAGCAGAGCGCCTGCTGGCGCAGGAACGTGGCCTGCCGGTGGAAGACCTGCCGCCCGGCTGGCGGGTTGCGCCATTCCTGGAAATGCGGCAACTGGCCGGGCTGGCCGGCATGGCAGGGTTCTCCGGCGTGGTGAGCGACGTGGAACGGCTGACGGTGCGCTACCCTGATGCCTTGGCGCTGATGCGCGAGCTGAAGGAGGCGGGCTGGAGCAATCCGCTACGGCAGCGCCCGCGCACCCCGGTATGCCGCCGTCTGCTGGGGCTGGCGGCGGCGGAATACGAATTGTCCCACGCAGCAATGGATGGGCGTGTGCCCGCCACCTTCGAACTGCTTTACCTCACAGCCATGCGGCCAGCATCTGCATCGTGAACCATCATGAACCAGCAGGCCAGAGCAGTCGGCCATCATCATCATGGCAGGCGTTGCGCCAGCAGCATGTAGTTCACGTCCATGTCCTGCGGTGCCTTCAGCCACTGGCCGGTGAACGGGTTGTAGGCCACGCCCGTGCGGTCGATGACTGTCATGCCGGCGGCCTGCAGCCACTCTTCCAGCTCCTCCGGCCGGATGAACTTCTCCCACTGGTGCGTGCCGCGCGGCAGCCAGCGCAACACGTATTCCGCCCCGACGATGGCCATGAGGAAGGACTTCATGGTGCGGTTGAGCGTGGCGCAGAACATCAGCCCCTCGGGCCTCACCATGCTGGCGCATGTGCGGGTGAAGGCGGCAGGGTCGTTGACGTGCTCCAGCACCTCCATGTTCAGCACCACGTCATAACGCTCGCCGGCCTCGGCCAGCGCCTCTGCCGTGCCGACGCGATAATCCACCACCACGCCCTGCTCCTCGGCATGCACCATTGCCGTCTTGATGTTCTTCTCCGACGGGTCGATGCCGGTAACCTCCGCCCCCATCTTCGCCAGCGGCTCGCTCAACAGGCCGCCACCACAACCGATGTCCAGCAGCCGGATGCCCGTCAGCGGCTTCTTCGCCTTGGGGTCCAGGCCAAAGGCGGCGCAGACGTGATCCTTTATGTAGGCAAGACGCACGGGGTTGAACTTGTGCAGCACGGCAAACTTGCCGTCCGGCTTCCACCATTCGGCGGCAATGGCGGAGAACTGGGCCACTTCCTTCTCGTCAACGGAAGGCGCGGTTGCGGCATCTGTGCTCATGGCTTGCGAATTCCTGCATGCGGGTTGCCCGATTGGCCCTCAGCAAACCGCGCCGGAAGCAAAAAGGCAAGAGGCGTTCTCAGGCCACGGAGAGGACATCGCCGGGCTTCAGCGTGATATCGGCAACCGGTTCCAGATACAGCCCGCAGTCCTTGTGGCCGAAGGTGGTCAGCAGCATGCGCGGGATGACGGTATCACGCTCGCCCGTCTCGGGGTTGACCTCCGTGGCCACGCAGCGGCCGATGCGCTCCCGCGCGATGAAGGCAGGTTCGCCGTTCAGCAGCAGGGTTCTGCCTTCCCACTCCATCTCGGCCCACGGGTCAAGGCCGGTGATGTATATGTTGGCACGGAAGCGCTCCTTCTGCGCCGCCAGCGGTACGCCTGCGTGTGGCTCCAGGCTCTTCAGCGTCTCGATGTTGATGAGCGAGACGAAGGGCTGCGGCACATCGAAGAAATGATGCTCGTCCACCCCCACCACGCGCGGGTGCTGCGGTGCCAGCTCCCCCAGCCAATGGCTGAGAAAGTCTTCGATGGCGGCACGCCCCTCTGCCGTGTTCAGCCGGCCGGATGCCACCTCCTGCCCATCTTCCAGCAGCGTGAAGGTGGTGGTGTCTGCATCATAACGGCTCTTCAGGCGGGCCAGCCGTGGCGTGTTGACGAGCTGGAAGAACTTGCCCTTGGGGATGTGGCGCGGGTTGTCGGGGTCGAACAGCGGCCCTGCACGCTCGATGGCCCACAGCCGGTCATGCTCGAAGGGCCGATGCGCGCGCAGCGACATATCCTCCAGCGGTTGACCGGAAAAACCCTTCACCGGCCAGCAGTAAAGCGAATCGATGACGGCCTGCTGCCCCATGTCCTTCACTCCAGCGGTGGCTGTTCGCCCCCTTCGCCCTCTTGCTGCTCCAGCTCCTCGGGGCGGAAGGTATAGGTGGTGTTGCAGAATTGGCAAGTGGCGTGGATGAGGCCGTCATCCTCCACCATCTGCGCACGCTCCTCTGCCGAAAAGCGGCGCAGCATCTCCCCGAGTTTTGCTCGGTCGCAGGCGCAGTCCCAGCGCAGGCGCACCGGCTCGTGCACCTTCACTCCCTGCTCGTGAAACAGGCGGTAGGCAAGGCGTTCCGGCGAGATGGCCGGGTCCAGCAGCTCCTGGTCCTGAAGCGTGTCGAACAGTGCCTGCGCCGTTTCCCAGTCATCGGTGTTCTGCTCCGCCTGCCGGGCACGCTCCTCTTCCGTTGCCTTGTCTGCGGCGGCTGGCGGCAGGTGCTGGACCATCATGGCCCCGGCACGCCAGTGCTCGCCCTCGGCATCGGTAAGGGTGCCTGCGGCAAGTTTCACGCGGGTGGGAATCTGCTCGGAGCTGGCAAAGTAGTCTTCTGCCGCCTGTTGCAGGCTGCCATCAAGCGCCACCACGCCCTGGTATCGGCGGGTGTGTGGCCCCTGGTCAATGGTAAAGATGAGCTGGCCGTTGCCCAGCAAGGCTTCTGACGTGGCCTGTCCCTGTTGCTGCAGGTTGGCAACCTCGCCGGCATTGAAACGGGCCAGCGCCCGCATGGCATCCGGCGCGGCGAAATCCGCTACCAGCAGATGCACCGGCCCATCCGTCTGCGCCTGGATGATGAGCTTTCCCTGCACCTTCAGCAGCGAGCCGAGCATGGCGGTGAGCGCCATCAGCTCGGCCAGCAGGCGGGCCACTGGCTCCGGCAGGTCATGCTGGCGAATGGCGGTATCCACCACGCTGCCCAGATGCGCGATGCGCCCGCGCAGGTTCAGGGCATCGACGGTGAAAGGAAGGACGAGATCATCGCCCATGTCGGCGCGCGCGGCGCGCACCTCGTGCTCCCGGGTATTCATGCGCATGCTCCCGCAGATGGATCAATGTGCCACCGGCAGTGCCGGCATCAATCACTTGCGGGCAACGTGGGTGGTAACGGGCGTCTTTTCAAGCAGCTTGTTGATGCGGGCCATGCGGCGGCGGAATTCCTGCAGCGCCTTGCCCTTCAGCTGCTGGCGGGTGGCGGTGCGCACGCGCAGCGGGTTGATCTTGCGGCCGTTCAGATGCACCTCGAAGTGCAGATGCGGGCCGGTTACGCGCCCCGTGGCTCCCACGTAGCCGATAAGCTGCCCCTGGCGCACCCGCACGCCCTTGCGAATGCCCCTCGCAATGCGGCTCTGGTGCGCATAGAGGGTTACATGCCCCGTGGGATGCTTGATCATCACCGTGCGGCCATAGCCGCCACGCCAGCCGGCATGGATGACCACGCCATCACCAGCGGCACGAATGGGCGTGCCCGTGGGTGCGGCGAAGTCCACGCCGGTGTGCATCTTGTTGTAGCCCAGCACCGGATGGCGGCGCATGCCGAAACCGGAGCTGATGCGCGCGCCGGAAACGGGGGTGCGCATCAGGCCGCGGCGGGCCGAACGCCCCCTGGCATCGAAATAGGACGTCTTGCCGTCCGGCGTGGTGTAGCGATAGAAGCTGATCTTGCGTCCGCGCAGGTTGAGTGCGGCATAATGCAGCACCTTGCGTCGGCTCGAGGTGCCGGAGAACGGCTTGCCGTAGAGAATCTCGAAGGTATCGCCCTTCTTGATCTGCCGCTGCAGGTCCACCTGGTGCGACAACGCCCGCAGCATCTGCGAGATGATGTACTTGGGCACGCCCTGATCGCGCGCCGCCGCATACAGCGAGGAGGTGATGCGCCCGCGCACGCGGATGAAATCGGCCTGCGCCGTCATCTGCGGCTTGTTGGCGCGCGGCTGCTGCTTCAGGCTGGCGACGAATTGTCCTTCGTCATCGGCCTCCACCACCACCTGCTTGCCGGGCTGCGGGCTGAAGGCCAGGTAGACGGGATAGGTAACCTCGATGCCATAGATGTCCGGCTGCTGCTCGAGCGTTACCACGAACTTCTGCCCCGGCCGCACCTTGTTCAGCGGATAGACGCGCTCCAGCTCCTCGGCCAGCAGGGTGGCAAGGGTGAGCTTCACGCCCATCTCCACCAGCTTGCCGACCAGCGTTTCACCCTTCTTCAGCACGAAGGTCTTGTCCACCGGCTCCGGCGGCGGGGTCTTGAGAATCTCCGCCGTGCCACTCACCGGCTCTTCCACCGAGAGCGATGCCTGCAGCACCAGCGGCGTATCGCTGAGCACGGAAGAGGTGGAAAGCGTGGCAAAGCTGGTCAGCAACGGTGCGCCCATGTGATCCTTGCCATCGGCGATGATCTGCTCGGCACTGACCCTGACAGCGGCATCGGCACTGGTGGTGAAAGGCAGCGGCAAGGCGGCGGATGCGCCGGAAACCGTGGTCTGCTGCGGAGCATGGGCATTGCCGGCAAGCCGCTCGCCAATGGCGGGATAAAGCGCCAGCACCGCCACCAACCCGGCCAGGCCACCGGCAACCGCCACGCCCAGCACCGTCAGCAATGGCAGGTGCCGCACCCGACCTGCCTTGCGCTTGAGCGGTGCGGCAGCCGACGATGGTGCAGACCGCGACAACGCAGCTTTGGCAGCCATCTTGCCATTGCCAGCCTTGCCGGCAACAGGTGCTGCCTTCCCGTTTTCCTGACTGTTGGCGTTTCCTGTGCTGTCGCGCAAGACCGTCCCCTCACCCGATGCAGCGGCGATGCCACGCAGTTTGTCCCGGTGCCCCTGTTTTTATCCCGGCACCCCTGTTTTTCGTGTGGCATGTGCCGCCCGGTTTCCGACCTTTCGTTCACCAGGCGCACCAAACGCCCCCGCGGCGCCTCGAAGAATGGCCCATCAGGCCAGCCGACGCAAGGCAGAACATGCTTCTGTGGCCAGAAAATGACCGCCCGGACATGATTGCCCAATGCCGCAGCATGCTGCAACATGGTTAACAAGTCGTTACACCGGCTCCTGGTGCCTCACCCCCAGCTCTTGCGGCGTGCCGGCGGCCACCACCCGGCCTTGCTCCAGCCAGTGGATGTAATCCGCCACACCTTCCAGCCAGTGCATGTCTTGCGTGGCAACCAGCAAGGTCGTGCCCAGCTCGGCATTGATCCGGCGCAACAGTTCCATCATGTCCTCTGCACCGGCTGCATCGAGATCCGCGACCGGTTCATCCACCAGCAGCATCTTCGGCTCGCTCATCAGCGCCATGGCCAGCTCCAGGCGCTTCCGCTGATGCACGGGCAATGCACCCGCCTGCTGCCAGCATCCATCGTGCAGGCCGACGAAAGCCAGCAGCTCGGTTGCACGGGCAAGATCAGCCCGCCGTGGCCAGGCAAACAGGCCGGGCAGCAACCGCCGCTCCGCCGGCAGGGCGGTGAGCATGTTCTCAAGACAGCTCAGGGAGCGGAAGACCCGCGGCGGGTGAAAGGTGCGCACCAGCCCCATGCGGGCGATGTACCCGCTGCGCAGGTGGGAGATTTCATGTCCGTTGAACCATATTTCGCCAGCATCAATGGAGCGCATGCCGCTGATGCAATCAAGCAGAAGCGTCTTGCCGGCACCGGCAGGCCCGCCCACTCCCACGATGATGCCCCGCTCCACCGACAGCGAGACAGCCTGAAGGGAACAGGCTGCATCCTTCCTGCTGCTGTTGCCAATGCTGTCGATGCCGTTGATGCAGCGCACCTCCAGCAATGGCCTGAAGAATGTCAGGCGATGCATGGTGTCAGACATGCCGGGCCTCCCGCCAGCCGCTTCCTGCTGCCACGACATGGTCAACACCAGCAAGCGCGTCAGCGTCAGCATCAGTATCAGCGTCGGCATCGGAATCGACACCGGCATGCCTGCAAGCCATCACGCCGCCTCTGCCGCAAGCTCCGGCAACAGCGGAAAGATGCAAAAAGCGCTGCCGCCACCAGCCGGCCAGCCCCTGCGGCAGGAAGGCGGCAGTCATGACCAGCATCACCCCCGCCAGCAGGAGCTGCAACTGCGGTGCCCACAGCCGCATCAGCTCCCAGAGGATGAACAACGCAATGGCTCCTGCAACCGGCCCCCAGAAGCTGCCGCGCCCGCCAGCCAGAACCATCAGGATCATCCACACCCCCACCTCGAGGCCATTGAAAGCCGCCATGTCGGCAGAAGTGCTGCCTGCCAGGGGGGCATGAACGGCACCGGCCATGCCGGTGAAAAACGCCGCAATGGCCCAGGCCGCCACCTTGTTGCGCAAGACGAATTGCCCGGCCGCTTCGGCCTTGTCCTCGTCATCGCGGATGGCGACCAGTGCCAGGCGGAAGCGGCTGGCATGCAGCCATGCAAGGAACACCAGCGCCAGCGCCGCCAGCAGGAAGCTCCACCAGTAGAGCAGCCATGGCCCGCCGGCAGCCATCGGCAGAACGGGTGCGTCGTTGCCTCCGCTGTCGAACGGCCAGCCTGCCCCCATGCCCACCACCGCCACTGCCAGCGCCGCGGTGGCAACGGCAAAATGTTGCCGTGGCAGACGCAGCAGGATGCCGCCTGCAACTATCGCCACCAGCGCCGCCATCACCCCGCCGGCAAGCACTCCCGGTGCCAGCCCGGCAAATGTCCGGACCATGTCGGGCATGGACAATGCTTCGCTGCCTCCTGCTGCCACGGCCCCAGGCACCATCGCCGGCTCATGCAGCTCTGCCTGCACCATCACGGCAACCTGCATGCCAATGACAGGAAACGCGATGTCGCCAAGGGATGGATATCCTGCCTGCCCGCCCAGCAGGTTCCAGCTCAAGGCCAGCACGACGAACAGCCACAGCCGGGACAGCGGGCCGAGAAGTTCCGGCACCACCCACGGCACGGCAAGGCCTGCCGTCAACAGCATCAGCAGTGCTGCAACATGCCCGCCATGCGCGTATTTCATCATGCCCGACGCCCGCATTTCCGGTGGTTTCATGTCCCAAGCCCGCATGCCTGATGTCCTCGGGACAGCCATCATTGCACCCTCGCCATCCATGTCGCTGCATCTGCCCTGCCACGCAGCCCCGCTCTTCTGCGCCTGCGGATGCCCCATCGCGCCAGCAGTGCCGTCATCAGCAGCAGGAGAGGCAGCACAGGCTGCCATCCGCCCCCCGGCAGGAACCCGGCAAATGCATCGGCAATGCCCACCCCCAAGGCGACAGGAAGGAGAACCGGCAGCCCGCCCGCCCCGGCAATCATCATCACTGCAGCCGCCTGCAGTGTGTGGACAAGCCCCATGTATGGATGCACGAACCAGCCCATCACCAGCAGCGCACCGGCAGCCCCGCACAAGGCGGCATTGAGTGCATGCACCAGCGCCCCCGGGCTCTCCGCGGGCTGGCCGCGCACAGGCATTGCATCACCGGCAGGCTCCTTGCGAACCACCACCAGCACTACCCGGCCCGCATGGCTCTTGTGCAACAGCACCCACACTCCGGCACAGATGCCCAGCGACATCACGAACGCCAGCACCTGTGCCTGCGGCACCACGATGCTGCCGTCCAACCACAGGGAAACACCCATTTCGCCATCCACCATGCGCGCTTCCGCGCCGAAGAGCACCAGCATGAGCTGCTGCAGCGTGATGGAAAGGCCGAAGGACACCAGCAGCACGGAAGAAACATCTGCTCCATCGAGCCGTTGCAGAAGCAGCCGATGCACGCCCCGGCCAAGAAAAAACAGCACCATGGCCGCCAGCAGCACGCCCAGAACCGGATGCAACCCCGCCTGCGTGCCCAGCCAGGCAATGAAGCCGCCCAGCATCACCATCTCGCCCTGATGCAGGCTGATGATGCGCAGCACACGCCATACCAGCCACATGCCAAGGGCAACCGGTGCCAGCACGCCCCCCGCCCACAAGCCATCCAGTACCAGCTGGATGACGAGATCCGGCCTTTGCTGCAACAGTTGCAGAGCGTGCACGACAAATCCTCCGCCAGACCAGCTGACACACCTGCATCCCGGGATCATGCGGCATGCATGCAAGGTGCCACCTTGCCGATGACCGGCAGCCATGCCATGACCATGATGCGAGATGCTGCAACAATTAAAAGATGTATCATCATTACCCGCACAATCATTGATATATGATTGCTGCCAACGCGCAAAATTCACAAGGAAGGGGCACCGTAATACCCATGATGACGGCGAAGGGCACGTCTCTTGCAGATTCGGCGGCCACCTCCGCGGCAGGTCCCCCGGCAAGCGGCTGGCGCGGCATGGTGGCGCTTACCGGCGGCACCGGCTTCATTGGCCGCCATGCGGTGCGCGCCCTGCTGGCGCAGGGCTGGTGGGTGCGTGTGCTGGCGCGCGATGAAAATCGCCTGCGCCGCGCCCTTCAGACGGTGGGCGTGGACATGGACGGCTGTTGCGTGAAACTCGACTTCGTTGAAGGCGATGTGCGCAACGGCGAGGCACTGCGGCAACTGCTGGACGGGGCAGATGTGGTGGTGCACCTGGCCGGGCTGGTGAAGGCGGCACGGCAGGAGGACTTCCTGCAGGTGAACACGCGCGCCAGCGAACACCTGGCCTGGCTGGCGGCGCGCGCCGGCGTGCCGCGCTTCGTGCATGTTTCCTCGCTGGCCGCGCGCGAGCCGCACCTTTCCACCTATGCCCGCTCCAAGCGCTTGAGCGAGCAGGCGGTGCTGGCGGAGCTGGGCAGCCGTGCCGTGGTGGTGCGCCCGCCTGCCGTCTATGGCCCCGGTGATGAAGCCACCTTCGGCCTCATTGCCCAGCTTTCGCGCCGCATCGGCCTGGTGCCGGGCCGGGCCGATCAACGCTTCTCCCTGCTGCATGTGCATGATCTGGCAACCGCCCTGGCCACCGTTGCCGAGGCCGATCAGGCCGCCATTGGCGGGCTTGCGCTGGAGCTGGACGACGGCCGTGAAGGTGGCTACGACTGGCGCACGCTGGCGGCGGAAACCTCCCGCCTGTTCGGCAGGCGGCAACACCTGCTCCTGCTGCCGCGCCCCGTGCTGGCCACGGCGGCAAGCATTGCCGACGGCGTGGCGGCGCTCACCGGCCGCGCCTTCATGCTGTCGCGCCAGAAGGTGAACGAGCTGTATCATGCAGACTGGGTGGCCCGCTCCCCCAGGGTGCAGGAGCGCACGGGCTGGACACCGGCAGTGCAATTTGCTGAAGGTTTCGCCAGCACGCTTGCATGGTGGCAGCGGCAGGGACGCCTCTCCGGCAGGCGGCTGCCTGATGTCGGCAAGGCCATGCCGGAGAAACATGCATGACGCCACCCCGCCGCATGGCAGGCATGCACAGGCAGCGGCGGCACCACGAGAGAGGGACCGATGAGCACGGACAATGACAACCGGCAGGTGGAGACCACCATCATGGAGCTGCTGGCCCCCTACAACAAGCAGGGCGTGGCGCTTGCTCCTGACACCGACATTGCCGCCGATCTCAACATCGATTCGGCCGATGTGCTGAATTTCGTCATGGAGGTGGAGGACGCCTTCGACATTGACATTCCCGTCAATGACCTGTCCGATGTGCGCACGGTTGCCGACCTGGTGGCGCTGGTGCAATCCCGCATCGGCAGCGCCTGAGGCAGCCGTTCTGGTGCCTGTGCCTTCCTGTCGGCGCCAACACCCGAAACGGCACTTTCAGGCCACGCCCATTTCGCCAGCAGCAATCCGGCAACACCCGGCCCGAAAAGCCGGCACCATCCATCAACGATGCACGGGAGAACAAGCAGACCATGCCCGACCTGCTGAAGAAATACCACAAGCTGAAACAGCGGCACGATGCGCTGGTGCAGCTGGGCACCGATGCCGTGCAGCTCGTCAACGAACAGCTGCTCTCCCCCACCCGCGCCATCATCAACGGGCGCGAAACCGTGCTGGCCGGCACCAACAACTACCTGGGCCTCACCTTCGAACCGGAATGCATCGAGGCTGGCCGCAAGGCGCTGGAGGAATACGGCACCGGCACCACCGGCTCGCGCATCGCCAACGGCACCTACGCGCTGCACGTGGCGCTGGAACAGGCGCTGGCCGAGTTCATGGGGCGGCAGCACTGCATGGTGTTCTCCACGGGCTTTCAGGCCAACCTGGGCATGATCGCCGGGCTGGCGGGGCCGAAAGACACCATTTTCATCGACATGGATTCCCATGCCTCCATCTTCGATGGCTGCCGGCTTTCCGGCGCAACGGTGGTGCTGTTCCGCCACAACGACGTGGAGCACCTGCGCCGCCGCCTGAAGAGGCATGATGCCGGCGAGGGCGGGCGGCTGGTGATTGTCGAGGGGCTGTATTCCATGCTCGGCGACACCGCGCCCTTGCGGGAGATTGCGGCGCTGAAGCAGGAGTTCGACTTCCAGCTGCTGGTGGACGAGGCCCATTCCTTCGGCGTGCTGGGCAAACATGGCCGCGGCCTGGCCGAGCAGGAGGACGTGGAACAGGCGGTGGATTTCGTCGTCGGCACCTTTTCCAAGTCACTGGGCGGCATAGGCGGCTACGCGGTGAGCGATCACCCGGACTTCGACGTGCTGCGCTATGCTTCCCGCCCCTACATGTTCACCGCCGCACCCTCACCTGCCAGCATGGCCACCACGCTGTGCATCCTGCGCCAGATTGCCCGTCGCCCGCAGTTGCGCAAGAAACTGTGGGACAACGCCGCACTGCTGCACAACGGGCTGAAGGAGCGCGGCTTCGAGCTGGGGCATGAGGCCGTCTCGCCCGTGGTGGCGGTAATCTGCCCCACGCAGGAATACGCGGTGGCCATGTGGAACGCGCTGCTGCAACACGGCGTGTATGTGAACCTGGCGCTGCCGCCGGGCACCCCGAAGAAACTCGCCCTGCTGCGCTGCTCCGTTTCCGCCGCCCACACGGCGGAAGAGATCGAGACCGTGCTGCAGGCCTTCGTCAAGGCCCGCGACGCCGTTGCCACCATGCAGGTGTGAAGCACCACCACGCGTGAACAAGCATGCCTTCAAGCGGTTCATGACCACCGGTGGAGCAGCTCCCGCGGCCACTTCCGGCCCCAGCCGCAACTTCTCAGCGCACCAGCGCATCACCGGCCCGGGCCAGGATTTCCTCCGCCGCATCCTCGCCCAGCCGGGCCGCATCAGCAAGCGCACCGCGGCGTTCAACCTGCCAGCGCTGGCTGCCATCCAGTGTCAGCGCCTCGCAGCGCAGCCACACCGAATCCCCGTCCACCACCGCATGCGCTGCCAGCGGCGTGCGGCAGGAGCCCTCCAGCCGGATGAGAAAACCGCGCTCCGCCGCCACCTGCACGGCGGTCCCGGCATCGTTCAGCGGCTCCAGCAACGCCCGCGTGTCGGAATCATCAGCCCGCGTCTCGATGCCGATGGCCCCTTGCGCTACCGCCGGCAGCATCTCCTCCACCGGCACCGCCTGCGTGATGTGCCGCTCAAGCCCCAGCCGCCGCAGCCCCGCGCAGGCCAGGAACGTGGCATCGGCCACGCCCTCCTCGAGCTTGCGCAGCCGCGTATCCACGTTGCCGCGAAACGGCACGATCTGCACATCCGGCCGCACCGCCAGCAGCTGTGCCGCGCGGCGCACCGAGGAAGTGCCCACCCTGGCACCCTCGGGCAACGTGGCAATGCCTTGGGCCTTCGGCGAGAGGAAGGCATCCCGCGCATCTTCCCGCGGCAGATGACAGACGATCTCCAGCCCCGCCGGCAGCTGTGCCGGCACATCCTTCATCGAGTGCACTGCCATGTCGATGCGCCCGTCCAGCAGCGCTTCCTCGATCTCCTTGGTGAACAGTCCCTTGCCGCCGATCTCCGCCAGCGGCCGGTCGCGCACCATGTCTCCGGTGGTCTTGATGATGATAATCTCCACCGCCTCTTCGGGCAGCTCGTGGGCGGCGCACAGCCGCGCCTTCGTTTCATGCGCCTGCGCCAGCGCCAGTTGCGAACCGCGGGTGCCGATGCGAATGCTGCGCATGTATCCTTCTCCATCGCGCCGGGCATGCACGCGCCGGACATGAACACGAAAGGCATGGAAACGCCGCTGCGGCAGGGATAAAAGGGAGACATGAACAAGGCAAGCGAAAACACCCGCCCAACGCCACCGCTGACGGTGCTGGGCATAGAGACCTCCTGCGACGAGACCGCCGCGGCGGTGGTGCGCCTGCATGCCGATGCCACTGCCAGCGTGCTGTCCAACCTCGTCTATTCGCAGGTGCGCGAACATGCAGCCTTTGGTGGCGTGGTGCCGGAGATAGCCGCCCGTGCCCACGTCAGCCGGCTGGACAGGCTGATGCAACAGGCGCTGCAGGAAGCCGGCATTGGCTGGCGCGATCTCGACGCCGTGGCCGCCACCGCCGGCCCGGGCCTCATCGGCGGGCTGCTGGTGGGACTGATGAGCGCCAAGGCGGTGGCGCTGGCCCATCGTCTGCCATTGCTGGCGGTGAACCACCTGCAGGCCCATGCACTGAGTCCCATGCTCAGCAGCGGCGAGGGCAACGCGCAGGTGCGCCCGCCCTATCTGCTGCTGCTGGTTTCCGGCGGCCATACCCAGCTCATCAGCGTGGAGGACATCAACCGTTTCCGCCGCCTCGGCACCACCATCGACGATGCCCTCGGCGAGGCCTTCGACAAGGTGGCAAAGATGCTGGGGCTGGGCTATCCCGGCGGCCCGCAGGTGGAGCGGCTGGCGGCAAAGGGCGATGCCACGCGCTTTGCCTTCCCGCGCCCCATGCGCGGCAGGGACGAATGCCATTTCTCCTTCTCCGGCCTGAAGACGGCAGTGCGCACCGCCATTCTCGATCTGGGCGGCAGCGCCAGCCTGAGCCAGCAGGACAAGGCCGACATCTGCGCCTCCTTCCAGCAGGCGGTGGCGGAAACGCTGGCCGACCGGGTGCGCTGTGGCTGCCGCCGGTTTCGGCAGATGCACCCTGCACTCGCCACCACCGCCAGCACGGCCGACAAGGCCGATGCCATCGCTGCCGAACCCGTCGATGAGGCCGGCAGCAGCGGCAAGGCACAGGCCCCGTGGCTGGTGCTGGCCGGCGGCGTGGCGGCCAACCGGGCGTTGCGCGCGGCCCTTCAGGCCGTGGCGGCGGAAGAAGGTTTCCGGCTGGCTGCACCACCGCCCGAGCTGTGCACCGACAACGCGGCCATGGTAGCGCATGCAGGTGCATGGATGCTGCTGCGCGGCGAAACCGCTCCCCTGAACGTGCCCGCCCGCGCCCGCTGGCCGCTGGATGAAACCGCCACGCCAGCCCCCTTCGCCGGTGTGAAGGCATGATCAGCCTCCACGCTGCAATGCCGCACGATACGGTGGCACCTCACCACGCGACACGGCAAGACCGGAGAAGCAGTGCATGAGCAATGACAGGCGAAAATCACGACGCCATGCAGGCAAGGGCGCTGCCATCGAGCTGCAATACGTGATGGACGAGGCAACCTTTCTCGACGCCAATCATGCCCTGTGGCAATGGGGGCGGCGGCAGAAGCGCATCCGCGTGCGCAGCTGGATACTGCTGGCCGCGCTGCCCATCACCGCCTTTCTGGCGCTGCGCTGGGACATGTGGTTCACCTTCCTTGCCGTCATCGCCCTGGCGCTGCTGCACTTCGTGTTCGACTGGCCACTGTCGCGGGCCTTTGCCCGCCGCACCTTCGCCCGCCTGCCCATTGCCAACAGGCCGATGCACTGGCGCATCGGCAAGGACGGCCTGCAGGTGCGCATCGGCGAGGGCGAGGAGGCCGAGGAAGCAACCCTGCCGTGGAAGTCGCTCGTTGCCGTCTCGGAGCATGATGCCGGCTTCATCCTGCACCAGCCGCACAACGTGCACCACTGGCTGCCCCGGGCAGCCTTCGGCGGCGAGGCGCAACTGCAACGCTTCCGCCAGCTGTTGACAGCGCAGCTGCCGGACACGGCAGCCATGCACCGCTTCACGCGCGCTCAGAACTGATCCTTCAGCGCCCGCAACGCGCCGAACACCCGCCAGTTCTCCACCCCCTTCATGTTCACCTTCTCGCGAATCTCCGGTGATTCCGGGCGCAGGAAGGGGTTGGTGCGCTTCTCCAGCCCAATGGAGACCGGAATGGTGGGCTTGCGCTGGCGCAACAGTTCGCGCACCTCTTCCACGCGCTTCTGCAGCGCCTCGTTGCCCGGCTCCACGGTGAGGGCGAATTCGCCATTGTTCAGCGTGTATTCATGCCCGCAATACATCAGCGTGTCTTCGGGCAGGTGGCGCAGCATGTCCAGCGAATGCCACATCATCTCCGCATCGCCCTCGAACATCCGTCCACAGCCCAGCGAGAACAGCGTATCCCCCGTGAACACCACCTTGGCGTTGCACAGGTAATAGGCCACGTGCCCCAGCGTATGACCGGGCACGGCAATGACATCGATGACCTCGCCCCCGAAGCTGATCTTGTCGCCATCCTTCACGCCCTGGTCGAGGCCGGGAATCTGCCCGCGATTTTTCTCCGGGCCGATGACGGTGGCACCGTATTTCTCCTTCAGCGCCTCGTTGGCATCCACATGGTCGTGATGATGATGGGTGTTGAGGATATGGGTGAGCTTCCAGCCCTCCTGCCTCAGTGTCTCGTCAATGGGGCCGAACTCCGGCGTGTCCACCACCGCCGTCGCACCACTTTCCGGATCATGCATCAGCACCGCATAATTGTCGGTGCGGCAACGCACCAGCCGGAAATCGAATTTCGACTGCGGCTCGATGGTGGGATCGCAAGCACCTTTCATGCCTCAAGCCTCCTGCCTGGTGCGGAAATGCTGCCATGAAGTGCACGGCTGCCGGCCCTTGACTGCCTGCATCCACGAGAAGGACTTCCCGGCATGCTTCCGCACAAACGCCTCGCCCCCCGACATTCCGACCCGGCAGCTGATGCGCCATGATGACAGGCGCAACTTTCCTGCATCGCTGGCACCACCTGCCACCTTGTAATATAGGGAGGGCAAAGGGCAGCGAAAACAGCAAAGACCCGCCTCATGGACATCATCGCGCTGCGGCATTTCTACACAAGCCCCATGGGCCGGCAGGTGCAGCGGCTGGTGGCCGCGCGGCTGCGGGCCGTGCCGTCTCCGCCGCCCGATGCCCGCGTGCTGGGCCTGGGCTTCGCCACCCCCTGGCTTGACCTCTATCACGGACAGCAACGCAGCATTTTCGCCTTCATGCCGGCGCATCAGGGCGCGGCGCGCTGGCCGGCAGACGCCCCTGCTGCCACCGTGCTGGTGGATGAAGGTGCCCTGCCCCTGCCCGATGGCTGCATCGACCTGGCGCTGGTCGTCCATGCCCTGGAGCTGACCCCGGCACGCCGCCAGATGCTGGCAGAGCTGTGGCGGGTGCTGGCACCTTCCGGGCACGTGGTGTTCATCGTGCCCAACCGCACGGGGCTGTGGGCACGGGCCGAGCGCACGCCCTTCGGCCACGGCCGCCCCTTCTCCCGCCGCCAGCTGCAGCAACTGCTGACCGATGCCCATTTCACTCTGCAGCAAACCGCTCATCTGCTGTTCATGCCGCCGTGGCGGCTGCGGCTGTTGCGCGGTTCCGCCACCACCTGGGAGCGTGCCGGCAGGCTGCTGTTTCCCGGCCTGTCCGGCCTGCTGCTGGCAGAAGCCGTGAAGCAGGTGCCGGCCCTGCGAAAGGAGCGCAAGCCGGCCCTGCTGGTGCCCGGCTGGCAGCCGCTGCCCACCCCGCTGGCCCCGGCCCCGCGCAACAGTGCTTGACGCACCGACACAAGCAGCGCACAACCCCTTGCGGGTTCATTCATCCAGCAGGGCAGCAGCCATGAGTGAAACGCACGACCTTCCCCGCCCGCGCCGCGGCATTCTCGACATAGCCCCCTACGTGCCGGGAGAAAGCGCGGTGCAGGGCGTGAACCGGGTGTTCAAGCTGGCCTCCAACGAATCGCCGCTGGGGCCATCGCCGAAGGCCATCGAGGCCTTTCGCGCCGCCGCCGATGACCTCACGCAATACCCCGACGGCACCGCACATGACCTGCGCGCCGCCATTGCCGAGCGCCACGGGCTGAACCCGCAGCACATCGTTTGCGGCAACGGCTCGGACGAGCTGCTCACGCTGCTGGCGCAGGCCTACCTGGAGCCGGGGGACGAGGCCATCCACACCGAGCACGGCTTTCTCATCTACCCCGTCGCCATCCGCGCCGCCGGTGGCGTGCCGGTGGTGGCGCGCGAGGAAAACCTGACGGCCAGCGTCGATGCCATCATCGAGCAGGTGTCGGAGCGCACGAAGCTGGTGTATCTGGCCAACCCCAACAACCCCACCGGCACCTACCTGCCTTTCGCCGAGCTGCAGCGGCTGCGGCGCGAGCTGCCGACGCGGGTGCTGCTTGTCATCGACGCGGCCTATGCGGAATATGTCGAGCGCGACGACTACGAGGCCGGCATCGCGCTGGTGGCGGAGCATGACAACGTGGTGATGACGCGCACCTTCTCCAAGGCCTATGGCATGGCCGGCCTGCGCATCGGCTGGATGCACGCCCCGGCGCAGGTGGTGGATGTCATCAACCGCATTCGTGGGCCGTTCAACGTCAATGTCGCGGCGCTGGCCGCAGGTGCGGCGGCCATGCGCGACCAGGAGCACCTGAGAAAGGCGGTGGCGCACAACACCCGCTGGCGCGACTGGTTGCACGAGAAACTTGCCGCGCTGGGGCTGGAGGTAACGCCCTCGGTGGCCAACTTCCTGCTCATCCATTTTCCCGATACGCCGGGCAGGTCGGCCATGGAGGCGGATGCCTTCCTCAAGCGGCGCGGGCTGATCCTGAGGCGGGTGGGCGGCTACGGCTTTCCCAACGCCTTGCGCGTGAGCATCGGGCCGGAAGAGGCCAACCGCCTGCTGGTGGAATGCCTGCAAGAGTTTCTTGAACGCTGAAGTGCCCGCTCCGCCTCGCCCTCCGGATGGCGAGGCAGGCAACCGCAAGCCGGAGCAGGCTGCAATCGAAAAGGCATGAAGGGAAGACGGCATGAATATGCCTTCCGCACAGGATGATGAAAGGCCGATGTTCGACAAGGTGGCGCTCATCGGCTTGGGCCTGATCGGCTCCTCGCTGGCGCACGTGATGCGGCGCGAGAACCTGGCAGGGCGCATCAGCGGCGCGGCGCGCAGCGAGGAAACCATCACGCGCGCCCGCGAGCTGGGGCTGGCCGATGAATATCACACCGACCCGGCGGCAGCGGTGCAGGATGCCGACCTCGTGTTCCTCAACGTGCCGGTGGGAGCAATGGGCAAGGTGGCGGAGAAGATCGCCCCGGCACTGAAGCCCGGTGCCATCCTCACCGATGTCGGTTCGGTGAAGGCGGCGGTGATCCGCGATGTCAGCCCGCACGTGCCGGAAGGGGTGCACTTCATCCCCGGCCATCCCATCGCCGGCACCGAGCAGTCGGGGCCGGATGCCGGTTTCGCCGAGCTGTTCGAGAACCGCTGGTGCATCTTCACCCCGTTGCCGGATACCGACGAGGAGGCGCTGCGCAGGCTCACCGCCTTCTGGCAGGCCACCGGTGCCCACGTGGAAACCATGACGCCGGAGCATCATGACCTGGTGCTGGGCATCACCTCCCATCTGCCGCACCTCATTGCCTACAACATCGTGGCCACGGCGGCGGACCTGGAGGAAGTTACCGAATCGGAAGTCATCAAGTATTCTGCCGGCGGCTTTCGCGACTTCACGCGGCTGGCGGCCTCCGACCCGGTGATGTGGCGCGACGTGTTCCTCAACAACCGCGAGGCGGTGCTGGAGCTGCTGGGCCGCTTCATGGAAGACCTTTCAGCCCTGCAGCGCGCCATTCGCTGGGGCGAGGGCGAGAAGCTGCACGAACTGTTCAAGCGCTCCCGCCGCATCCGCCGCGAAATCATCGAGGCCGGGCAGGACACCGCCGCGCCCGGCTTCGGGCGGCGCTGATTTTTCCACAACCGCCCCCGGCGTGCATCATGTCGCATCTTGCCGCGCATGGCTTGCGCGCCTACAGTTGCCGTCCCCGGCAGGGGTGTGAAACATCAAGAGAAGCGAGGGGCAGTAGAGCATGCGGCTCACCATCGAGCGGGAAGCGTTTCTCAACGCGCTTTCTCACGTGCAGAGCGTGGTGGAACGGCGCAACACCATTCCCATCCTGGCCAATGTGCTGCTGCAGGCCCGGGATGATGGCCTGCGGCTGACCGCCACCGACCTGGAGCTGGAAGTGGTGGAGGACACTGTGGCGCAGACGGAGCAGCCCGGTGCCACCACGGTGCCGGCCCACCTGCTGCATGACATCGTGCGCAAGCTGCCCGAGGGCAGCCAGCTGAAGCTGGACGAGCCGGAACCGGGCCGCGTGGTCATCACCTCCGGGCGCTCGCGCTTCATGCTCTCCTCGCTGCCAGCGGAGGACTTTCCGGAGCTGGCGGCGGTGGAGCCCACCAATACCTTCAGCATCAGCCCCGAAGACCTGCGCTTCCTCATCGACCGCACGCGCTTTGCCATCTCCACCGAGGAAACGCGCTATTACCTGAACGGCATTCACTTCCACACCACCGAAACCGACACCGACGTGCTGCTGCGCGCCGTGGCCACCGACGGCCACCGGCTGGCCCGCGCCGAGCTGCCTGCCCCTGGCGGTGCGGAGGGCATGCCCGGCATCATCGTGCCGCGCAAGGCGGTGCAGGAGCTGCTGCGCCTGCTGGATGCTGCCGATGGCGACATTGCCGTGGCGCTGTCGGAGAACACCATTCGCTTCGCCATCGATGGCGTGGTGCTCACTTCCAAGCTCATCGATGGCCGTTTCCCCGATTACGAGCGGGTCATCCCCACCAGCAACGACAAGCGGCTGGAGGTGGACACCAGGCTGTTCGCCCAGGCGGTGGATCGCGTCTCCATCGTCTCTGCCGACAAGGGGCGGGCGGTGAAGTTCGTCATCTCGCCCGCATCGCTGCTGCTCAGCGTAACCAACCCCGATGCCGGCTCGGCCGAGGAAGAGCTGGCCGCCAGCTTCAACGGCGGCGAGATGGAAATCGGCTTCAACGCCCGCTACCTGCTGGACATCATCGGCCAGTTCGGCGGCGATACCGCGGTGTTCGAGCTGGCGGATTCCGGTTCTCCCACCATCATCCGTGATTCGGACGAGGCGCGCGTGCTGTATGTGCTCATGCCCATGCGGGTGTGAGCTGCAGCTGCCGGGCCACACCCCGGGGCGGCAGGACACCTTGTTTTCCCTGAAGAAAAACTTCGGGGCTGTCCTGTGGCCTGTTGACGTTCATTGATGGGATTCCCTTTGGATATCCAGGCCGTGTCCGCCCATGCCTTGGATGCGGTATTGTTCGGGTCAAGCAGCCCCTCACGCAGCCGCGCCGTCATGGGCGGCAGCATCCGTTACCTTCATCTTCCGAATGAGGCATGACGCCGGTTGATGCTGATTGCCCAACGCCCGCAGGCAATACCCGTGATTCCACAGGGCTGATTGTTCACGTTCGACTGCCGAAGCCCGTGGTCCTGCGCAGGTTTTCTGCAGCTTCGCGGGGTGCCTGTCAGGCAGCGGTTGCCTGCTTGCGCAGTCGCTCGATTTCTTCCTTCAGGTGCAGCTTCTCCAGCTTCAGCTTGCGTATCTCCAGATCATCCACGCTGGGATGGGCCATCAGCTCGGAAATCTCGTCTTCGAGGCGCTGATGCCGGTTTTCCAGTTCGCGGATGTGGGCTTCCAGAGACATGTGCACCATCCTCCCGTCTTGGTGGTTTTCCTTTCAATCTGCACGTGGTTGCGGGTGCCGGACCTCCGTGGGGCCTCGACGCGGATGAATGCCGGCCTCCCGGTGTTGCAGGCTGGCTCATGCGCCACGGTTGCCGGATGTTGCCTCCCGCCGTTCCGCATGCCAAATAAGTGTGCCACAAGATGGAGTTGTTGTCGATAGCAGCCTTGCGTTCAGAGCATGGTTTTCCGTGCGTTGACAGCGCTGCCCCGCACCCCCATCTGAAGCAGCAGCATTGGCCGGCTGCCTGCATGCGCGCAAAGGGGCGGGCGGACATGAACGGTTACGGAGGAAGGCTGCATGGAATTCAAGGATTACTACGAGATTCTCGGGGTTTCGCGCGACGCCAGCGCGGATGAGATAAAACGCGCCTTCCGCAAGCTGGCGCGCAAGTATCATCCGGACATCAACAAGGATCCGGGGGCCGAGGCGAAGTTCAAGGAAATCAACGAGGCCTACGAGGTGCTCTCCGATGCGGAGAAGCGCAAGGCCTATGATCAGCTCGGTGCCAACTGGCGGGCCGGGCAGGAGTTTCGCCCGCCGCCGGGCTGGGAGGAGCAGTTCGGCTTTGGTGCCGGTGCCGGAACGGCGGGTGCCGGCAAGCGGGCCGGTGGCTTCGAGTTTCATTTCACCGGTGGTGATGCCGGGGGCTTCTCCGATTTCTTCGAGGCGCTGTTCGGCGGCATGGGGCGGCGCGCTGGTGCTGCCGGCGGGGCTGGCGAGGCCGGTGGGTTTCGCGGCTTTCACTTTCATGCCGGCGATGGTGCGTCTGGCGGCCTGAAGGGAGAAGACGTGCATGCGCGCATCGAGATCGACCTTGCCGATGCCTATACGGGGGCCGAGCGCACCATTTCCCTGCAGGTGCCGGAGCGCCAGCCGGATGGCCGCGTGGTGATGCGCAACCGCACGCTGACGGTGCGCATTCCGAAAGGTGTGCGGGAAGGACAGCATATTCGGCTGAAAGGACAGGGGCGGCCCGGCATGGGCGGTGCGCCGGCGGGGGACCTTTACCTGGAAGTGGCATTCAGGCCTGACCGGCGCTTTCGCGTGGAAGGGCGCGATGTGTTCATCGACCTGCCGGTGGCCCCCTGGGAAGCGGCACTGGGTGCGAAGGTGAAGGTGCCGACTCCGGCGGGTGCGGTGGAGATGAAGATTCCCGCCGGCTCGCAATGCGGACGCAAGCTGCGGCTGAAGGGCAAGGGCATTCCCGGCAGGCAGCCGGGAGACCTGTATGCCACGCTGAAGGTGGTGTTGCCGCCGGCTGACAACCCCAAGGCAAGAGAGCTTTACGAACAGATGCAGCGGGAGCTGGCATTCGACCCGCGGGCAGAACTGGGAGCATGAGGGCGATGAACAGGCGTGTGATCACCCCCCTGGCTGGTGAACTGCTGGAGGAACGCCCCGCCTGCTCGCTGTTCGAGCTGGCGGAGATGACCGGCGTGCCGGCGGATACACTGGTGGAATACGTGGAAGTGGGGTTGATAGAACCCGTGAGTGGCCACGGCGTGCGGGAATGGCGCTTTTCCGGCTCGGCGGTGGCGCGGTTGCAGCGTGCGGCGCGCTTGCGGCAGGACTTCCTGCTGGAGCCGCAGGCGCTGGCGCTCATCATCGACCTGCTGGAAGAGATGGACACGCTGCGGGCAAGGCTGCGGCGATTGCAGGGCGAGTGGTGATGACGTTATCATGGCTGCAAAGGGAGCCTTTTGCAGCAACATGATATGGCATGATCAGGTATGACCTCATATGCGCCGAAGGCCATGCCTTTGATGCATGGTTCTCGGATTCCGCCAGTTATGACCGGCAGGTGGATGCCGGGCTGGTGGAATGCCCGGTGTGTGGCAGCGTGGACGTGCGCAAACAGTTGATGACACCGGCAGTGGCCACCGGCAGGCGGAGCGCTCCGTTGCCCGATGCGCATGATGCATCTGCCAGCATGGCCTCGCAGGCTGGTGCTGTTGCACAAGGTGGACATGCTGCATCGCCACCGCTGGCAGACGCCGCTGCGGCGCATGGCACCCCTGATGCCGGGGGTGATGTGGCGGCGCAACTGCGGGCGCTGGCGCGGGCCGTGCATGAGCATGTGCGTCGCCATGCCGATTACGTGGGACGGGATTTTGCCGAAGAGGCGCGTCGGCGGGCGGCGATGGAGGAAGTGCGGCCGGCATGGGGCGAGGCAACGCGCGAGGAGGTGGAGGAGCTGCTGGAAGACGGCATTGCCGTGCTGCCCCTGCCGCCTTCGCCTGACGAGAAGAACTGAGCGGCCGGCAGGCGAGCTCATCGGGGGTTCTCAATTCCTCATTTCTCAATGGCTTGTCGATTTCCTTCGCTGGTGTTGGCGGGGGATGTGCCTATAATGCGCGCATGACGAATCGCTTGTTCTTTGCGGGGGATGCATGGCTGAAGATCCGTTGCATACGCCATTGAGACGGCACAGCTGGCGCGAGAGGTTGCGGTTGCGTGGCAAGCCTTCCGTGGTGGCATTTGCCCTGGTGCTGCTGGGACTTGCCGGGCTGTTTGCATGGGCGTGGATGCAGCCTGCCCCTGCGCCGCAGCCGGTGGTGGCCGAGCGGCCGTTGCCGCCGCGCCCGGCCGAGCCGGTGGCTCCAGCACGCGAGGAAGCTGACGATACGGTGCCGGAAGTGGCAGATGATATGCCGGGGGCGGCAACCGGGCGGCATGATGGCGATTCGGGCAGGCCGAAGGTGGCGACCCGCACGGCTGGTGGCGCAAGGATTCTCGATGTCTCGAAGCTGCCGGAAGAGGAAGGGGGGGCATCGGCGGGCGGTAGCGGCAGTGGCGGGCAGGTGGTTATCGAGATGGCAAGCGACCTGCAGCCTTTGCCGAAGGCACCGATGCGGGGGCTGGTGGAGAAATCCGCCCATGGTCCGCTGCCGAAGGTCGGCCGCAACGGGCGCAAGCCGTGGCAGGCATATGCAAGGCCGGTGCCGCGCGCGGTGCTGTTTTCCTCCCGGCCCAAGCTGGCGGTGCTGGTGGTGGACCTGGGGCTGAAGGCGGGGCTGACGGATGTGGCTCTGCGGCGGCTGCCGGGGGAGGTGAGCATGGCCTTTGCGCCGCGCGGCAAGGGGCTGCGGCGGCTGGGAGCGCAGGCGCGGCGGCTCGGGCACGAGTTCTTCCTGCAGGTGCCGATGGAGCCGTGGGGGTATCCTGCCGTCAATCCCGGGCCGCTGACATTGCGCAGTGATGATGTTGCGGGCAATCGCGAGCGCCTGCTGCGGCTGCTGGGCAAGGCGGTGGGGTATGTGGGCGTGGTGAGCTATGCGGGGCAGAAATTCCTGCAGCAGGGCGAGGCGCTGGTGCCGGTGATGCACGTGCTGAAGCGGCGCGGGTTGCTGGTGGTGGATGACGGAACCGCGGCGCAGAGCATGATGCCGGAGCTGGGGCTGGTGGTGGGAGTGCCGGTATTGCGGGCGGATGTGCGGGTGCCGCCAGGGTTGAAGCCGGCGCAGGCGCGAGCACTGATGGAACAGGCGCTGGAGCAGGCGCGCGAGGGCGGGCGGGCATTGCTTGTCGTTTCCGCCGATGCCGTCAACCTGGAGCAGTTGCGCCAGTGGCTGGGCGGGCTGGCCATGCGTGATACGGTGGCGCTGGTGCCGGTTTCCGCCTTGGCGCGGCTGCCTGCCGGGGCGGGGCGCTGAGGTGTGTTTCGCGTGTCATGGGCGACGGATGTGGGATGATGGATTGTTCAGCATCATGTGCGCTGGTGATGGTGCAGGCTGGCAGGGATGGGGGCTGTGATGACTGGTGTTTCGGGAGCTGAGGCGCTGCCGTATCGGCCCTGCGTGGGGGTGGTGTTGTTCAAGTCCGAGGGGCCGGATGCGGGGCGGGTGTTCATGGGGCGGCGCATCGGCTTGCCGGTGTCGTTCGACGAGCGCGGCATGTGGCAGATGCCGCAGGGGGGTATCGATGAGGGCGAAGACCCCTTGAGTGCAGCCCAGCGCGAGCTGGCGGAAGAGATCGGCGTTGATGCGGCGCAGGTGGAGGTGCTGGGCGAAACGCCGGAGTGGCTGACCTATGACCTGCCGCAAGAGTTGCTGGGCAAGGTGTGGGGCGGGAAGTATCGCGGGCAGAAGCAGAAGTGGTTTGCCTTCCGTCATCTCGGCAGTGATCGCGATATTGATCTGAACGTGCCCGGACACCGCCCGGAGTTCGACCTGTGGCGCTGGGAAGCGCTGGAGAACACGCCGGAGCTGGTGGTGCCGTTCAAGCGCCATATCTACGAGGCACTGGTGGATACCTTTGGTGGTCTGGCACGGCAGCTACGCCGTCGAATCTGAAGACAGGCATTCCAGCCTGCGGTGCAGGCTGGAATGCCTGTCTTCGGGAAAAACAATGCCCAGGCGGAAACATTGCCACGCAGCCGCAGCACCCGCCTGCCGGTAGCGTTTTCTCACAGCCAGGGGAAGCGCTCGGCATACTGCCGTTCGAAGGCGGCGATCTTCTCTTCCTTCTGCAGGGTGAGGCCGATGTCGTCCAGCCCCTCCATCAGGCAGTGCTTGCGGAAGGGGTCGATGTCGAAATGATAGACGGAATCGTCAGGTGCCTGCACTTCCTGTGCCTCGAGGTCGATAATGAACACCGCCCCCGGCTTCTGCTGCGCCAGCTTCATCAGGTGCTCCACTTCCCCCTCGCTCAGGCGCACCGGCAGCATGCCGTTCTGAAAACAGTTGTTGTAGAAGATGTCGGCGAAGGACGGCGCGATGATGGCCTTGATGCCGAAGTCCTTCAGCGCCCACGGCGCATGCTCGCGAGAGGAACCGCAGCCGAAGTTGTCTCCGGCGATGAGAATGCTGGCCTCGCGGTAGGCCTCCTGGTTCAGCACGAAGTCCGGATTCTCCGAGCCGTCCTCGTTGTAACGCATTTCATGAAAGAGCGCCTTGCCCAGCCCTGAGCGCTTGATGGTCTTCAGGAACTGCTTGGGAATGATCATGTCGGTGTCGATGTTGACGATGGGCAGCGGTGCCGCCACGCCCTCGATGCGCCTGACCTTTTCCATGACCTTCGTGCTCCACGATTGAGTGATCGGCTTGCCGCCGTTCTTGCGGTTTTCCGAGACCCAAGTCAAGCATGGCTTCCATGTGGCGACTGTCCTGCTCTACCCTTTCCCCATGACAACCACGATTCGCATCATCGGCATCGATCCGGGGCTGAACCACACCGGCTGGGGCGTGATCGACAGCACCGGCTCGCGCCTTTCGCATGTGGCCTGCGGCATCATCCACACCGATGCATCCGCGCCACTGGCCGAGCGGCTGCTGGCCATCCACCAGGCCCTGAGCGCCATCATCGCCGAGCATGCGCCGCACGAGGCGGCCATCGAGGAAACCTTCGTCAACCGCGATGCTCGCGCCACGCTGAAGCTGGGGCACGCCCGCGGCGCGGCCATGCTGGCGCTGGCCGGTGGCGGGCTGAGCGTGGCGGAATACGCGCCGAACCGGGTGAAGAAGGCGGTGGTCGGTGCCGGGCATGCCGACAAGAGGCAGATCGAGAGCATGGTGCGCATGCTGCTGCCGCAGGCCCGGCCAGAAGGTGCTGATGCGGCGGATGCGCTGGCCGTGGCCATCTGCCATGCCCATTATCGTGCCGCCATGATGAAAGGACTGGCCTGATGATGCGGGAGGGGCAAGCATGATCGCCAAGCTGCGCGGGCGAATGGATTCACGTGGGGAGGACTGGGTGGTGATCGACGTCGGCGGCGTCGGCTACCTGGTGGAGTGCTCTGCCCGCACGCTAGACCGCCTGCCTGCCCCCGGCGAGGCGGTGGAGGTCTTTACCCGCATGCTGGTGAGCGAAAACGCCATCCGGCTGGTGGGCTTCGCCGAGGAGGCGGAGCGCGACTGGTTCAACGAGCTGTCCGAGGTGCAGGGCGTCGGCTCCAAGGTGGCGCTGGCGCTGCTCTCTGCCCTCTCCCCTGCGGAGCTTTCCACCGCCATCGCTGCCGGTGATGCCGCCATGCTGGCGCGCGCGAAGGGCGTCGGCCCGAAGCTGGCGCGGCGCATCTGCACCGAGCTGAAGGACAAGGCCCTGACCATCGGCACCGGCGCGCTGGAACTGGAAGCGCCGGGGCTGGCCGCCGCCAGCGGCGCGGCGGCAGCAGCGAGCGGCTCGCAGGCGGCAGCGGATGCCGTCTCCGCACTGGTCAACCTCGGCTATACGCAGTCGCAGGCCACCACTGCCGTCGGTGCCGCGATGCAGGATGCAGGCGAGAACGCGGACACGGGAGAGCTGATCCGCCTTGCCCTGAAGCAGCTTTCGCAATGAGCGTTCCCGCTGTTATAAGCGGCGGACGATGGAATGAATGCAAGGAATGGCATGAAGGTTCGAGGCAACCATCCCCGTGTCCACTGATCGCATCATCAGCGGCCAGCGCCGCCCGGAGGACGAGCTGGAGGCGCACATCCGCCCGCAGGTGCTGGACGACTTCATCGGCCAGCGGCGGGTGAAGGCCAACCTCTCCGTCTTCATCGCCGCCGCGCGGGAGCGGCGCGAGGCGCTGGACCACGTGCTGCTGGCAGGCCCGCCGGGGCTGGGCAAGACGACGCTGGCGCAGATCGTGGCGCGCGAGCTGGGGGTGAACTTCCGCGCCACCTCCGGCCCGGTGATTGCCAAGGCAGGCGATCTCGCCGCCCTGCTGACCAATCTCGAAGAGCGCGACGTGCTGTTCATCGACGAGATCCACCGCCTCAACCCGGCGGTGGAGGAAGTGCTCTACCCGGCGATGGAGGATTTCCAGCTTGACCTGATCATCGGCGAAGGCCCGGCGGCGCGCTCCGTGCGCATTGATCTGGCGAAGTTCACCCTCATCGGTGCCACCACCCGCACCGGCCTGCTCACCACGCCGCTGCGCGACCGCTTCGGCATCCCGCTGCGCCTGCAATACTATGACGAGGAGGAGCTGCTGGAGATCGTGCACCGCAACGCCCGCATCCTTGGCCTTGCTCTTGCCGATGACGGTGCGCGCGAGATCGCCCGCCGCTCCCGCGGCACGCCGCGCATCGCCGGAAGGCTGCTCAGGCGCGTGCGCGACTTTGCTGCCGTGCTGAAGGTGGAAGTGGTGGATGCACGGGTGGCGGACGAGGCACTCACGGCCATGGAGGTGGACGGGCTGGGGCTGGATGCGATGGACAGGCGCTATCTCTCCTGCATTGCCGAGAACTTCGGCGGCGGGCCGGTGGGGATCGAGACCATTGCCGCCTCGCTCTCAGAAGCCCGCGACGCGCTGGAGGAGGTCATCGAACCCTATCTCATCCAGCAGGGCTTGGTAGCGCGCACCCCGCGCGGACGGGTGCTGACGCCGAAGGCCTTCCGCCACCTTGGCCTGATGGTGCCGCAGAAGCTGGCTGGCCAGCCAGACCTGTTCGGCGAGGCCACGGACGATGCCGGAGCGGACGACGGAGAGGGGGCATGAGCGCCAAGGCCGCATCATCCCGCAACACGGCGCAATGGCCGGACCTCGCCGGTCGGCTGCTGGACGATGGCCGCCGCCACGTGCTGCCCGTGCGGGTGTATTACGAGGACACCGACGCCGGTGGCGTGGTCTATCACGCCAGCTACCTGCGCTTCTGCGAACGCGCGCGCTCCGACTGGCTGCGCCTGCTGGGCGTGCATCACGGCGAATTGTCTGGCGATGACGGGCGGGCGCTGTATTTCGTGGTGCGGCGCATGCAGTGCGACTTCCTGCGCCCGGCGCGGCTGGACGACGTGCTGGAGGTGCGCTCGCACATCCTGCGGGCAACGCCGGTGCGGCTGGAAGCGTGGCAGGAGGTGCACCTGGCGCAGCCCGGCGCGCACTGGCAGGAACAATTGCCGCAAACCGGCCCGATTTTCTCCGCATCGGTAACCGTGGCGGTGATCGATGATTCGGGCCGTCCGGCGCGGCTGCCGCAATGGGCGCGGGAAGAGATGCGGCGGCTGGCGGCTGATGAACAGGGGGCAAAGTAGGGACATGGAAGTGGAAGTGGCACAGCAGATGGGCCAGCACGGCTTCACCATGTGGGACATGTTCCTGCAGGCCACGCTGGTGGTGAAGCTGGTGATGATCGGGCTGGTGGTTGCCTCCATCGTCTGCTGGGCGGTGGTGTTCGAGAAGTTCGCCACCGTGCGGCGCATGCGCCGCGCCATCGATTCCTTCGACAAGCTGTTCTGGTCCGGCCGCACGCTGCCGGAAATCCAGGCGCTGGCCCAGCAGCAGGGGCGCGTGGGCAGTGCCGCGCTGTTCCTCGCCGCCATGGAGGAATGGCAGCGCTCGCAGGCCGCCGGTGCACCGCAGCAGTCCCCGGCCAGCCTGCTGCAACGGCTGGAGAAGATCATGGACGTGGAACTGCAGCGCCAGACACTCAACATGGAACGCCGCCTGCTGGTGCTGGCCACCACCGGCTCCATTGCCCCCTTCATCGGCCTGTTCGGCACCGTGTGGGGCATCATGAACTCGTTTCAGGCCATCGCCATTTCCAAGAACACCAACCTGGCGGTGGTGGCACCCGGCCTGGCGGAGGCGCTGTTTGCCACCGCACTGGGCCTGCTGGCGGCCATTCCGGCGGTGATCTTCTACAACAAGTTCTCGCATGACATCTCGCGCCTGGCCTCGCGCATGGAGAACTTCATCGAGGAGTTCACCGCCATCCTCTCGCGCCAGCTGGGCGGGTGAGTGCCACGGAGGAATGACCATGGCGGCAGGGTTGCATGGAGCCGATCCCGGCGTGGGCCGCAGGCGCGGGCGGCGGCGGCGTTCGCGCCTGGCACCGATGAGCGAGATCAACGTAACGCCTTTCGTGGACGTGATGCTGGTGCTGCTCATCGTCTTCATGGTGGCCGCGCCCATGCTCACCGTCGGTGTGCCCATCGAGCTGCCGAAGACCAAGGCCAAGCCGCTGCAGGGCGAAAAGGAGCCGGTAACGGTAACGGTGAAGGCCGATGGCCGCGTGTTTCTGATGGATACGGAGGTGGAAGACGTGAACATCCTCTCCGCCAGGGTGAAGGCCATCGCTGGCGAGGGCTACAACGAGCGCATCTATGTGCGCGCCGACAAGAACGTCGATTACGGCAAGGTGATGAAGGTGATGGGCGCGCTCTCCGGTGCCGGCTTCAAGCGCCTCGCCCTGGTAACTGCCAGCGATGACGCCCCGTTGCCCAAGGGCGGCAACGAAGGCAACGCCGGCGATGCCGGCAAGGGCAACCGCCGTTGAGGGGCGTACATTCTCCACCGTCCCCTGTTGACCAACATCATGGCGCATGCTTGCCCTGCCGTGCCTTTTGGCGCAAAAGTCGCGGCTGGTGGGGCAAACCCTTCACGAACGAGGCCTTCTTTCTTGTTGCGCACACCCGCACATCTGTATCGGCTGGCAAGGGCAGGCCGCGTGCTGGCGCGGCACGGCGGGCTGATATCGCCACAGCAGCT
>JALSGQ010000158.1 GCA_026982665.1 Hyphomicrobiales bacterium
GTGAATTCAACTCGCAAGTGCAATCCTATTTCCAGCAAAGAATACCTCATTAGGGGTTCTGCCCTTAAGACATTTCCTAGGTCTATTGTTTAACTTATCAATGATCCATTGAATGTAACCCTTAGAGATGTAATTAAAACTCATTTTCTTGGGTAAGTATTGTCTGATAAGTCCATTTGTATTTTCATTAGTGCCACGCTCTCCCGAGGAAAATGGATGACAGAAGTAGCTCTTACAGTTAAGAGATTCATTTATTACTTCATGCTGTGCAAATTCAGAACCATTATCATAGGTTAGAGTGTGTACACAACTAGAGAGGGACGCTAACAACTTTACAATAACATCCTTAACCGCTTGAGCTGTTTTATTAATTGATAGACCCATTAAGCTTAATCTTGATTTACGCTCAACTAAAGTCACAAGAACAGCTCCCCCTTGATGACCAATAACAGTATCGGCCTCCCAGTCTCCATAACGTCTGCGACTGTCAACGATCTTAGGACGCTCTTCGATGCTAACCTTATTGCGGATACTCGTAGAGTGACGTTTAACGCCATAACGCTTTCTATTTTTCTTCTTGCAGCGTAGGTATTTATATAAGCTGCCACCCTGATTTTTGTCTCTTAAAATGTACTGATAAATCCACTCATGACTAACTAAGAATTGTTTTAAGTGTTTTAACCGTATGTGGATTTGTTCAGGACTTAACTCATCCCTCAAGTAGTCAATAATCGTTTGCCATTGTTCAGAACTTATTCGCTTCTTTGCCTTTCCTTTTCGTTTTTCAAGCGCCATTTTATGGGCTTCATAGCTGTATTTACCGTTATTATCACAATGTCTTCTCAATTCTCTGCTGACAGTAGAAGGATGCACATTAATAGTTAACGCAATCTCTTTTTGCAAGTATTCTATTTGATTCAGGAAGTATATTTGGTACCGTAGTTCTTGGGTAAGTTGTTTGTAAGCCATGTGTGCTCCTCAAATTGCCGTTTGATAAATGCATAAGCCTAACTTCAACTTACCCACTTCTCTAACGATTTAATTTTAATTGCACTTACTTGTTGAATTCACG
>JALSGQ010000159.1 GCA_026982665.1 Hyphomicrobiales bacterium
GTGGCTGCGTGGCCGGGAAGGGTGGCGGGGCGTGTGGTGTTCTTGATTCCGGATCCTGCATTGGCGTTACATCCTGCCGACGTTGCCGCACACGGTATCAGGCGGCTGCTTGCAGAAGCGCATTGTCGGGGCGGGCCATGCGCTTCGCGGACCAGCAGATTGCGCCTGCATGCCCGCATTGACAAGCCGCTTGCATGATCTTTTCCAAGCCATGTGGCTTTGGCGAGGCAATGCGCAAGGGCATCAGCGCCATGCCTGAGGTTGTCATGGGCGCTGCATGCGCCGCCACACGGCAGGGGGGACGAAACGCCCCTGCCACAGCCCCTTGCGCGCCTGCCGGGCCAGGCGTTCGTCGCCCACGTAGGCGCGGGAATAGCGCACGAAGGCAACGGCCCAGCCGTCGCGCACCATGCGCTGGCCAATGTCGGTGCCATCAGGCAGGGTGCAGCGGGCTATCATGCGGCGATAACGGTCGGTGGTGATGCGGCGGCAGCGGATGGTGCGCCCGCGCACCAGTTGCCGCAGGTGCTGCCGCGCCATGCGCCCGCAAGGATAGCGCCTGCCGGAGGCATCGCGGCAGGTCTGGCGCAGCTCCGGCGCATCGATGCCATGCAGGCGCACCTCCACGCCGTTCACCTGCAGCGAATCGCCATCGATGACCCGGGCGCGGCCATGCACGCCGGCAAGACTGCGTCCGCCATCCCGTGCCTGTCCGGTGATCTGCGCCCAGGTGTCCTTTCCCGGCAGGCCGACGGGCAGCTCCAGCTTCGATGCGGCGCGCTGCCACCAGTCTGATGCGTTCTGCTGCAGATGCCGCCAGCCGGGCACGCTGGCCAGCCACTGCGGCTGCCAGGTGTTCACAGCCCAGCCCGCGGCGGCCAGGACGGTGGCAATGGTGATAAGCTTGCGCCCCATGCCATTGACGTTCCCGTGTCTTGCAAAGCGTGCAGACAGCCTTGCTGGCGGCAGCTGCCCGAACGTGATTGCACGCGGTTACATGTAGCGGCTGAACAGGCTCTGCAGAATGCCCAGTTCCTTGCCGGCGGCGGGGGTTTCGCGGTCGTTGATGTTCACCACCTGCCCGTCTTCCAGCCCGTAGAGGGCGAAGCTCTTCACCAGCCCGTTGCGGTCGAAGCGGATGGCCAGCACCCGTCGATCCACCTCCTGCGGGCGCAGGAAGGCGGTCTGCCTGGTGGTGCTGGAGATATAATAATAGCTGTCGTTGACCGAATCGATGGTGGCGGTGGTGGAGGGTGAGCCAAGCAGCGCTTCCACCTCCGTCTTGCTCATGCCCTCGCGCAGCTGCTCGAGGTCGCCCTTGCGCGGCAGGTAGCCGTGGTGCAACACCGTGGGCTGGCAGGCGGCCAGCAGCATCGTTGCCGCCAGCACCGCGCCACCCGCCAGCAGGCGGCGGCGGTTGGCATCAGGCTGCCTTGCGGGGGTGTCGATGTCTTGAACATCGGGTGCGTGAAAGGCTGGACAATGGTCGGCTGCTGGGCCACGCTTCATGGTCGTGCACTCCGGTTGGGCGGTCGTTCCTGCTCACGGTTCGCGGTTCGATTGCGGCTCGGCAAGCAGTCGTGTCAACCTGTATCTCGTTGATGTCCTGCTGCCATGATGGCAGCGCGGCAGCGGCTGGCAACCCTGTTGCAACATGCGGCTGCTTCTTCAGGGGCATGAGCGGGTTGCCATTGCCTGCCGGCATCCACGTGCATGTGCCAATGCATCATCAGGGCGGAGAAGGCAAATGCTGTTGCGGTGGTGGCGGCGAAGGCGGACGATGCGGCCCTCGGCAGAGGCGCTTTACGCGGCGATTGTGGCGCAGGCGCGGCAGCCGGCATTTCATGCGGCGCTGGGCGTGCCGGATACGCTGATGGGACGCTATCAGCTGCTGGCGCTGCACGTGATCCTGCTGCTGCAGCGGTTGCTGGATGAGGGGGGCGTCGTGGTGGCTGATGCTGCTGCAGCAGCCAGCGAGAGCACAGCAGCTGTCGCTGCCGATGCTGGCGATTCGCAGTCATCCCTGGCAGCCGAGGAAGATGCCTCGCGCCGCCGCGAGCTGGCGCGGCTGCTGCAGGAGCGCATGTTCGACGACATGGATTCGGCGCTGCGCGAGATCGGCGTGAGCGACCTGGCGGTGCCAAAACGCATGCGCAGGCTGGCGGAGCTGTTCTACGGGCAGCTCAAGGTCTATCAGGCGGCCTTGCAGGCAGATGACATGGCAGCGTTGCAGCAGGCCCTGCGGCGCAATATCTTCGTCGATGCACAGGCAGAGGGTGGCGCAGGCAAGGCAGAGGCGGAAGAACGGCAGGCTGTGCAGGAGGGCGGGGATGTGTCATCCTGTGCGCGGGCGCTGGCCGAATATGCACGGCAGGTGCATCGCACGCTGGCGATGACACCGCTGCGGGAGCTGGAGCAGGGGCGCATTGCCTGGCCCCGGCCGGCAGCGGGTGGTGGTGATGATGCGCAAACACGTTGATGCTGGAGATCTTGAGGAAATGGCAGGGCAGGCGATGCAACCGGAGTTCTCCCGCCCGCTGGCGGTGGAAGACATCGGCGAGGGCGTGGAGCGGGAGGTCGGCGCCAGTGAAGAGGAGCTGGCGGCGCTGGCACGGCGCATGAAGCTGCCGGCGGTGATGGCGCTGACGGCGCGGCTGCAGGTGCGGCCGGTGCGCGAGGGTTTCCTGGTGAAGGGGCGGATGCAGGCGCAGGTGCGGCAGGAATGCGTGCGCACGCTGGAGCTGTTCGACGAAACACTGGACGTGCCGGTGGAGCGCCTGTTCGTGCCGTCGCATTCACCCCGGGCGCGGGCCTTGCAGGCGCAAGGAGCGACGGTGGCGCTGGAGCCGGATGCGCCGGATGCGCCGGACATCATCGAGGATGGCGTCATCGACCTGGGCGAGCTGGTGGCCGAGCACCTGGCGCTGGCGCTGGATCCGTGGCCGAAGAAGCCGGGCACCGATTTCGTTGACGTGCATGCCGGTGGCGATGCCGCGGAAGTCGCCGAGGGGGTGGAGGCAGGCGCGCAGCGGGCAGAAAAAGGGCAGGCGGTTGCCACTGATGGGCAGGAGGATGCGCAGCGGCCCAACCCGTTTGCCGTGCTGCGCGTGCTGAAGGACAGGGACGGGCACTGAGGCATGCAGCCCATTTGCGCATGAAGAGGCAGGGGTGTTTTTGCGCAGCCCGCACCTGTTGCTGTATGCTGTGCGTTGATTGCGCTGGGCTCCGCGTGCGCATGCTCTTGGGGTGCTCTCGGGGTGGCAGCGGCGGCCGTTCGGGGGATGGCCTCGTGCAGGGTTGGCGTGAATGCATGGATGGGGGGAGCTGTGAGCTTGGCCGAAGTCTGCACACTGGCAGTGGACGCCATGGGGGGTGATGACGGGCCGGAGATGACGGTGCCCGGCGTGCTGCGCGCACTGCGCCGGCATGATGACATTCGCATCCTCCTGTTTGGCGATTCGGCGCGTCTGCAGGTGGCACTGGATGGTGCGCCGGAGGCCCTGCGCCGGCGCATCGAGCTGCGCCATGCCGATGTTGCCATTCGCATGGACGAGAAACCCAGCCAGGCCCTGCGCAAGGGGCGGCGGGTGTCTTCCATGTGGCTGGCGCTGGAAGCGGTGAAGAAGGGCGAGGCGCAGGCTGCCGTTTCCGCCGGCAATACCGGCGCGCTGATGGCCATGAGCGTATTCGTGCTGCGCACCATGCCGGGCATCAAGCGCCCGGCCATTGCCGGGCTGTGGCCCACCATGCGCGGGCATTCCATCGTGCTCGACCTTGGTGCCACCATTGGTGCCGATGCCGAGCAGCTGGTGGACTATGCCATCATGGGCGAGGCCATGGCACGGGCACTGCTGCACCTGGAGCAACCCTCCGTCGGGCTGCTGAACGTGGGCGTGGAGGAGATCAAGGGCGTGGAGGAAGTGCGCCGGGCCGGCGGCATCCTGCGCAATGCGGCGTTGCCCATTCGTTATCATGGTTTCGTGGAAGGCAATGACATTGCCTGCGGCACCGTGGATGTGTTCGTAACGGAAGGCTTCACCGGCAACATCGCGCTGAAGACGGCGGAAGGCACGGCGCGGCAGATTGCCGATTTCCTCAAGGCGGAGCTGAAGGCCGGGTGGCTGTCGCGCATCGGTGCGCTGCTGGCGCGGCGGGCCTTCCTGTCATTGAAACGCAAGCTGGACCCTCGCGCCAGCAATGGCGGCATCTTCCTGGGGCTGAACGGCATCGTGGTGAAGAGCCACGGCGGCACGGATGATGTCGGCTTTGCCAATGCGCTGAAACATGCGCGGGAGGTGGTGCGCCATGACCTCATCGACAAGATTGCCGAGGACCTGGCGGCCAAGAAGCAGATGAGCGAGCTGCTGCAGGCAGATGAAGAGGAGGCGGCAGCACGGCAGCACACGGGTGCCCGCCGCACGACGGCAGCCGGCGGCTGATGGAAACGATGGGGCTGATGGGAGCGTGCCGGGGGTGATGTGAAGCTGCCGAAGGCCTGGCGCGGACATGGCGGATGACGCTGCCGCTGCGCGGCAGGTGGAATGCATTGCTGCAATCCCGCTTTTTCCTTGACGCGACGGCTGCCACCGGGGCAGAAAACGGTGCCGCGCGGACATGGCGTCCGCGGCCTCGGACCTTCTCTACGCCTGCAGACGGGGATGCCATGCTTCGCAGCGTGATTGCCGGCACCGGCTCGTATCTGCCGGAAAAGGTGCTGACCAACGATGACCTGGCGGCCATCGTCGATACCTCCGATGAGTGGATCCGCACCCGCACCGGCATCCGCCAGCGGCACGTGGCAGCGGAAGGGGAGAATACTTCCGACCTGGCCACGCAGGCAGCGGAGGCCGCCCTGCAGGCCGCCGGGCTGAAAGCCGGGGACGTGGATGCGGTGCTGGTGGCCACCACCACGCCGGACTACACCTTTCCTGCCACGGCCTGCATCGTGCAGGCCAACCTGGGCGTGCCGGCAGGGGCGATGGCCTTTGACCTGCAGGCAGTGTGCTCCGGATTCATCTACGGGCTGACGGTGGCCGATTCCCTCATCCGTGCAGGGCAGGTGCGCAACGTGCTGCTGATTGGCGCGGAAACGCTTACCCGCCTGCTGGACTGGGCTGACCGCTCCACCTGCGTGCTGTTTGGCGATGGTGCAGGTGCCGTGGTGCTGCGGGGCGAGGAAGGGCAGGGCAGCAATGCCGACCGCGGCGTGCTGCACGCGGTAGCGCGGGCCGATGGCCGTTATCGCGAGCTGCTGCACACCGATGGCGGGCCGTCTGCCACCGGCACGGTGGGCAAGCTGCGCATGCAGGGGCGCGAGGTGTTCCGCCACGCCGTTGCGCGCATTGCCGAGGCGATGGAAGAGGTGATGGAGCAGGCCGGGGTATCGGCGCAGGACATCGACCTGTTCGTGCCGCATCAGGCCAATGTGCGCATCCTGGATGCGACGGCAAGGAAGCTGGGCATTGCACCGGAGAAGGTGATGCTGACCATTGCCGAACATGGCAATACTTCCGCAGCCTCCATTCCGCTGGCACTGGATGCCGCGGTGCGGCAGGGGCGTGCCGGGCGTGGCGACCTGCTGCTGCTGGAGGCAATGGGTGGCGGCTTCACCTGGGGCGCGGCGCTGCTGCGGTTGTGAATGCCTGCTCGCGTGCAGCGAATGCATCTGCAGGGCAGGGGGTGATTTCGGTGTTCGCAGTCCGTCGTGATACTTGACGTTTTTGCTGCAAGACTCTAGTCTGGCGCAGCTTTTCGTTTGTCCATTTCTCTCTTGCCATGGTTCTGCAGATGCGCCGGCCCTGCTGCGGCATGCCTGCGTGGGGAATGCGGCATGGCCTGACCGACGGTTTTCGTCCCACAACAGGGCGTCTGGCTTTGCAGGCAAGCCTCAGGCAATGGCAGGGCAGGAACGGCATGACTGTGGCCGCTGCGTGATGGGGGGCGGCGAGCAGGGGGACATCGATGAAGAAAGACACCATTACCCGCGCCAGCCTGGCAGAGGCCGTGCACCGCAAGGTGGGGTTGTCGCGCAGCGAATCGCGGCAGCTGGTGGGCCAGGTGCTGGAGCTGATCATCGAGGCGCTGGACAAGGAGGAGCTGGTAAAACTCTCTTCCTTCGGCACCTTTCGCATTCATCACAAGAAGCCGCGCATAGGCCGCAACCCGCGCACCAGGGAAGAAGCCATCATCTCGGCCCGCCGGGTGCCGGGCTTTCGCGCCAGCCCCAAGATGAAGGCGCGCGTGAACGGCGAAGAGGAAGACTGAGTTTCCGCCTCCGGTTTCGCATGCGATGTCGCGAGGGCGTGTTGCGCATCGTGATGCGCCATGCCGCTTTGCCCGTGCCCGCAAGCTGTTTTGCCGTTTCGCCAGCCCCCGAGTTGGGACTTTTCGCCAAATCTTGTAGTTGTGATAACATGAATCACATGGGGATTCGCTGGCGGGCTTGCGGCAATCGTGCACTCGGATGAGGCAACATCCGGGAAAGGAGGGGGCATGGAAAAGGCGCCGGATGCCTTTCGCACCATCAGCGAAGCGGCTGAGGAACTGGATGTGCCGCAACATGTGTTGCGCTTCTGGGAGACGCGTTTTTCCCAGGTGCGGCCGATGAAACGCGCCGGCGGCCGGCGTTATTACCGGCCGCAGGACGTTGACCTGCTGCGCGGGATCCGTCGCCTGCTGTATGACGAGGGATATACCATCAAGGGCGTGCAGAAGATCCTGCGCGAGCACGGCATTGCCCACGTCATCGCCATTGGTCGCGGCGAGGTGGCAATGGCCCCGGCTGCGGGGCTGCCCGTGGCCCCTGTCCAGGCCGCAGGAAAACAGGCGGGGGCAGCAGCCACCACTCCTGTCAGGCAGGGCAGGGCAGATGGTGAAAAGGCAGCGGCTGCGAAGGGAGCAACGCGGGAAGCTGCTGCCGCGAGTGCAATCACCCCTGTATCTTCTTCCTCTTCTGCGCTGGACGATACCCGCAAGGCTGCATTGCAGGAGGCCTTGCAGGCACTGGAACAGGCGCACGGCATGTTGCAGAACGTGGCGGAAGCTGCCGAAGGGCTGGAGAAGCGGCTTGCCGGCCTGCTGGAACAGGCTGCTGATGATGCCATTGCACCGGACCGGGAAGATGGACAGCATTCGGTTGAGGGAAAGCAGGCAGCCAGTGCTGGCGGGGGATGAGAAAAATCGTGCGCCTGCCTGCAAAAGCGCTTTTGCCTGGGGGCAAAGGGTGCTATAGGTCTGGCGGCTGGCGGTGGTTCGCCGGGTGATGTATCCTTCACGCGCCGCGTGTTCTGCAAGCTTCGTATGTTGCTCGTGCCATATATCTGGCAGCATGCGAAAGCGGTGTAGTCGCCACGCACTTTGCCCAGCACCTGCCGCTGAGTTCACATGTTCATTCATGGCGGAGCGTAGCGCAGCCTGGTAGCGCACCACACTGGGGGTGTGGGGGTCGCCGGTTCAAGTCCGGCCGCTCCGACCATTCTTGCCTGTCGGCAATGGCGTGGTCATTG
>JALSGQ010000160.1 GCA_026982665.1 Hyphomicrobiales bacterium
TGCGAGGGGGTGGCGGCCCTCCGGGAGCCACCTTATCCTTGTCTGCAGTTTCCGTGTTCTCCGTGAAATCATTGGCGACCCCGGGAGGATTCGAACCTCCGACCGACGGATTAGAAGTCCGTTGCTCTATCCAGCTGAGCTACGGGGCCCCACCATGTGGGCTTTATGGTGTGCTCTGTTGCCAGCGTAGGTTGGCAGGCAACACCGGTTCTGGGGCGGCACTCACTCCGTTGGTGTCCCTATGCAATATGCAAGTGCGTGCGGCTTGCGGTGCGCTCTGTTGCCAATGCAGGTTGGCAGGCCATGCCAGCTCTTGTCCTGCATGGTTGCCATTGCGTGCGCCAATCGCTTCAGTGTGTCCAGTTCACCTTGCGCGTTGCGCGGAAGTTGTCGGTGTAGGACTTGGATTTCACCGTCTTCTCGTGCTCGGGCAGCACGATGAAGGGGATGCCATGACGGCGGGCATAGGCCTCCGCCTTCTCGCGGCTATCGAAGCGCATCTTCACCTGTCGCTTCATGTCCGACATCGTCGTCCAGCCCATCAGCGGCTCGCGGCCGTAATCCGCCTCCGGCTCGAACTCCAGCACCCATTCCCGCGAGCGGGCCTCGCCGGACTGCGTGGCTGGCCGCGCCGGCCTGTAGATGCGCGCCACCATTGATTCGTATCCTCCCGTTTCTCACTGGTCGGGGCGGCAGGATTCGAACCTGCGACCCTCTGCTCCCAAAGCAGATGCGCTACCAGGCTGCGCTACGCCCCGTTTGCCAATGCTGTATCGTGATCCTGCATCGTGAGCACTGCAGCGTGATTGCACGTGTGCATGTCTGCATGCCCACCTGTATTCACCACCTGCTTTCAATACGCATCCGTTCGACTGCTTGCAAGAGGCTTTACCCGGCGTTTACGACGCATCTGGTAGGTTGCGGCAACCAACCGACACCGCCTTGTGGGGAGATGACAGGGCCATGTATCTGGAGCATGTGGATACCATGCTGTTTTCAAACGCCAATGCGCGGCCTGTTGTGGCGGCTGCAGGCTCTGAATTTCCCCTCATTCTGCTGGGGCGCTTCATGCGGGAAGATAAGAGCGAGCATGCCTGCCGGCTGCGAGAACTGACGACGGAGCAGGCAATCATCTCCTCGGATGCGGAAGTGAAGCAGGGCGAGCATATCATTGCCTACATCGATGAGATTGGCCGCATCGAGGGTGAGGTGGTGGATGTTGACGGGCGGCGCTTCACCCTGCATCTGCGCCTCGGTGAGGCCGGGCGCAAGCGGCTGGCGGAGAAGATCAGATGGGTGGAGGCCAAGGCGCGTGGCGAAGGCGTGGAAAAGCGCCGCTACGAGCGCTACCAGCCCAAGGACGCCCGCTCGCGCATAGAGCTGGAGGACGGGCGCAGCTATCCGTGCGAGGTCATCGACATTTCCGTTTCCGGCGCATCGGTGCGCAGCCCGGTGATGCCCGCCATCGGCACACTGGTAAAGCTGGGCAAGACACGCGGCCGGGTGGTGCGTCATCACTCGGAGGGGTTTGCCGTGGAGTTCTGTCGCCTGTTGCCGGAGGAGGTGTTGCGAGCCAAGGTGCGCTGAGAGCGCCGGGCGAGAGGTATTTCAACGGCAACGCATTTGCGATAAGCAGGGCAGGTTGTAGCTGATTGCAGCCTGCCTGTTTTTCATGAAGACATCAGGACGGCCTGTTTTCGGAGGCTTGCATGCGGGATCTTTCCATCATTGTGCTGGCGGCGGGGCAGGGCACGCGCATGAAGTCGCGTCTGCCGAAGGTGCTGCACCAGGTGGCCAATCGCTCCATGCTGGGGCACGTGCTGGGGCTGGCGCAAGACATGCAGCCGGCGCGGCTGGTGGTGGTGCATGGCCCTGGCGAGGAAGGTGCCGCGGTGGCGGCGGAAGCGCGTGCGCAAGCTCCCGATGTGCTGCTGGCGGAGCAGGCGGAGCGGTTGGGCACCGGACATGCGGTAATGCAGGCCCTGCCGGCGCTGGAAGGTTTCGGCGGCACGGTGCTGGTGCTTTATGGCGACGTGCCGCTGCTGCGGCGTGAAGTGCTGCAGGAGCTGCTGGCGCTGGTTTCTGCCGAGCGGCCTGTTGCGGTGCTGGGGTTCGAGGCGGCAGATCCGGGCAGCTATGGGCGGCTGCTGACCACGGCTGACGGGCAGGAACTTGAGGCGATAGTCGAAGCAAAGGATGCAACGCCTGAGCAGTTGCGCATAAGCCTTTGCAACTCCGGCGTCATGGCAGTGGATGCCGGGCTGCTGCGCAGGTTGCTGCCGCGGCTTTCCGCCGACAACAGACAGGGCGAATACTATCTTACCGATCTCGTGGCGCTGGCGCGTGGTGAAGAGCTGCGGGTGGGCCTTGCGCTGTGTGATGAACAGGACGTGCTGGGGGTGAATGACCGCGTGCAGCTGGCCGAGGCCGAGCGGGTGATGCAGCGGCGCTTGCGTGAGCAGGCCATGCGCGCCGGGGCGACGTTCACTGCCCCGGACACGGTGTTTCTTTCCGTCGATACGGAAATCGGGCGCGATGTCATCATTGGCCCGTTCGTGGTTTTCGGCCCCGGTGTGCGCGTGGCTGATGACGTGGTCATCCATTCCCACTGCCACCTGGAAGGAGCGGTGGTGGAGCAGGGGGCGCAGGTGGGGCCGTTTGCACGGTTGCGTCCCGGTGCCGTCATCGAGGCCGGTGCGAAGGTGGGCAATTTCGTGGAGATCAAGAACGCTACCGTGGAGGTGGGGGCAAAGGTCAATCACCTGAGCTACATCGGCGATGCGCGGGTGGGGGCGGATGCCAACATTGGTGCCGGCACCATTACCTGCAATTACGATGGCTACATGAAGCACCGCACGGATATCGGCAAGGGTGCCTTCATCGGCTCCAACACGGCGCTGGTGGCACCGGTGAAGGTGGGAGACGGTGCGCTGGTGGCAGCGGGCAGCACCATCACGAGGGATGTGCCGGAGAATGCGCTGGCCATCGAGCGGGCGGAGCAGCGCATGTCCGAAGGCTGGGCAGCGCGGTATCGCGAGCGCAAGGCGGCGGAGAAGGCGCGGCGGAAAGGATGAACCGCGGCAAGGGAAACGGGGAGAGATTTCAATGTGCGGCATTGTCGGCATCCTGGGGCGCGAACCGGTGGCCATGCGGCTGGTGGAGGCGCTGCGGCGGCTGGAATATCGTGGCTATGATTCCGCCGGCATTGCCGTGCTGGAGAACGGTGTGCTGAAGCGCGTGCGCGCGGCCGGCAAGCTGCGCAACCTGGTGCAGAAGCTCTCTGATGCAGACCTGCAGTCCACCATCGGCATCGGGCACACGCGCTGGGCCACCCACGGCGGCCCCAGCGAGGCCAATGCCCATCCGCACATCGCCGGCAGGGTGGCCATCGTCCACAATGGCATCATCGAGAACTTCAAGGAGCTGCGCGAGCAGTTGCAGCACCGCGGCATTCAGCCCGAATCCGATACCGACACGGAGATCGTGGCGCATCTCATCAACGTGGCGCTGGAAGAAGGTGCAACGCCCAAGGAGGCGGTGCTTTCGGTGCTGGAAGAGCTGCGCGGCGCATTTGCCTTCGCCATCATCTTCGAGGGGCATGACAACCTCATGATCGGTGCACGGCGCGGCTCGCCGCTGGCGGTGGGGCATGGCGAGGGCGAGATGATGCTGGGTTCCGATGCCATTGCGCTGGCCCCCTTCACCTCGCGCATCACCTACCTTGAGGATGGCGACGTGGTGTTCCTCACCCGCGAGGGATTCGAGATCCTCGATGGCGAGCGCCGCCATGTCATCCGCCCGATGCAGTTCACGCAAGCCGCATCGCTGCTGGTGGACAAGGGCGGCTACAAGCACTTCATGGCCAAGGAGATGCACGAGCAGCCGGACGTGCTGGGCCACACCATGAGCGAATATCTCGACTTTGCCAATGGCCGGGTGCGCCTGCCCGAGCTGCCGGTGGACCTGAAGGCGCTGGGGCGGATGACCATCACGGCCTGCGGCACTGCCTTCTATGCCGGCATGGTGGGCAAATACTGGCTGGAGCAGCTGGCGCGGCTGCCGGTGGAGGTGGATGTGGCTTCCGAGTTCCGCTACCGCGAAGCGCCGCTGGATGCGGGCGGGCTGTCGCTGGTGATCTCGCAGTCTGGCGAGACGGCGGACACGCTGGCAGCGCTGCGTTACTGCAAGGCGCGCGGGCAGAAGGTGGCGGCGGTGGTGAACGTGCCGGAATCCACCATCGCGCGGGAAAGCGATGTGGTGCTGCGCACCTTTGCCGGGCCGGAGATCGGCGTGGCCTCCACCAAGGCCTTCACCTGCCAGCTGGTGGTGCTGGCGGCCTTTGCCCTTGCCGTGGCGCGGGAGCGCGGACACGTGGATGCCGAACGCGAGCAGGAACTGGTGCGCGCCTTGCAGCAGGTGCCACGGCTGGTGGTTCAGGCGCTGGAGCAGGAAGAGAAGGTGGCAAAGGTGGCGCACGAGCTGGCGCATGCCTCCGATATTCTCTACCTGGGCCGCGGCATCAACTATCCGCTGGCGCTGGAAGGGGCGCTGAAGTTCAAGGAAATCTCCTACATTCACGCCGAGGGCTATGCCGCCGGCGAGCTGAAGCACGGGCCCATTGCGCTCATTGACGAGAAGGTGCCGGTGGTGGTCATTGCACCGCGTGATGCGCTGTTCGAGAAGACCGTCTCCAACATGGAGGAGGTGGCGGCGCGCGGTGCGAAGATCGTGCTGATCACCGACGAGGCCGGGGCGATGGAGCATGGGGCAAAGGCCTTCGAAACCATTACCGTGCCGGCGGCCGACCCGTTCATTTCGCCGCTGCTCTATGCCATTCCGGTGCAGCTGCTGGCCTATCACGCGGCGGTGTTCCTGGGTACGGACGTGGACCAGCCGCGCAACCTGGCAAAATCCGTAACGGTGGAATGAACCTAAGGGGCGAAGAGGGGGCGGGCAAACCCTCGGCGGCCTGTCTCAAGAGATTCGTGGTTGGCCCGAATTGCCGGTTGCCGGCAGCGTGCCACATGCCTTGCGCCTGACCCGGCATCGGGAAGATGCGGCAGGTGTGCAACATCATTTTCTCCACAGATGATGCTTCGACATGCCTGCACGCCACGGCAAGTGTGCAGAATCGCCACATTCTGTTGTAAAAAGGCGACAGCATGGTTGTCCGGAACGGCCTGCGGGGGCGGTTGCGTGCATCCGGCGGGCGATTGTTTGCAAATGATGGGGCGTGGCTTCCGTGGCAAGCGGTGGAGAGGGTGGCAATGGCATGACGGCGCGGGCGGGTGCCTCGCCCGCCATGATGCCGGTGGCCGAGCCGCCGGACATCAACGTGATGCGCCGCCCGCGCACCGGGCGCATCGGGCTGGCGCTGGTGCTGCTGGCGCTGGTGCTGGGGCTTGTCACCTATCTCGTCCTTACCGGCCTCACACCCATCAGGCCGACGCCGCAGCTGGTGTGGTGGCTGGTGGCGGCCAATGGCGTGATGGTGCTGCTGCTGGCGCTGCTCATTGCGCGGCAGGTGATATGGCTTGTGCGGGCGCGGCGGCGGCGGCTGGCCGGTGCGGGGCTGCATGGGCGCATTGTCGGCCTGCTGTCGCTGTTTGCGGCGGTGCCTGCCATCATCGTGGCGCTGTTCGCTTCCGTAACGCTCAATCGCGGGCTGGATGCGTGGTTTTCCGAGCGCATCGAGAGCATCGTGCGGCGTGCCATCATCGTCTCGGAGGCCTACATCCAGGACAAGGTGGCGCAGGCGCGGGTGGATGTGCGCGGGTTTGCGCGGGAGATAGAGGCACGCAAGACACTGCTGGCGGCAGATCGTCCGCAGTTCCTGCAGGAGATCTCCGTGCTGGCGGCGGTGCGCGGGGTGCCGGCGGTGTTCATCCTCAACCCGCGGCAACAGCGGCTGGAGGCGGCCATCACGGCAGATGAGCGCATCCGCTTCCGCCCGCCGCCGCCGGATGCCTTCCGCATTGCCGATGAAGGCAAGGTGCTGGTAACGGGACCGGGGCCGGGCGACAACTTCATCCGCGCCATGATGAAGCTGGAAGAGCTGCCGGGGCTTTACGTGCTCATTTACCGGGCAGTGGATCCGGAGGTCATCCGCCAGCTCACGGCAGCGCAGCAGGAGCTGAACGAGTTCCTGTCGTTCAAGAAGCAGCGCTTCGGCATCCAGGTTACGTTCGCCTTCGTCTATGCCGGTGTTGCCTTCATCTTCCTGCTGGCGGCCATCTGGTTCGGGATGTGGCTGGCCGACCGGCTGGTGGCACCGGTGGTGGGGCTGATTGGTGCATCACGGCAATTGGCGCGGGGCAATTTCGACGTGCAGTTGCCGGAGCCGGAAGGGCAGGGCGACGTGGCCACGCTGCTGCGCGTGTTCAACCGCATGACCCGGCAACTGAAGCAGCAGCGCCAGCAGCTGCTGGATGCCTACCATGAACTGGATGAGCGCCGCCGCTTCATGGAGGCGGTGCTGGCCGGGGTTTCCGCCGGCGTGATGGGGCTGGATGCGCAGCAGCGCATCCGCCTGCTGAACCGATCGGCACGGGAGCTGCTGGGGTTGAAGCGGGAAAACCCCGTGGGCCGGTCGCTTGAAGAGGTGGTGCCGGCTTTCGCCCCGGTGCTGGAGAAGGCGAAGGCGCGGCGCTCCGGCTTCGGGCAGGATCACGTGCGCATGGAGGTGAACGGCGAGGAGCGCACCTTCATGGTGCGCGCGGTGGTGGAGCGCGGCGACAAGGAGCTGTTCGGCTACGTCATCACCTTCGATGACACCACCGAGCTGCTGACGGCGCAGCGCAATGCCGCCTGGGCCGACGTGGCGCGGCGCATCGCCCACGAGATCAAGAACCCGCTCACACCCATCCAGCTTTCCGCCGAGCGGCTCAGGCGGCGGTTCGGAAAGGAGATCACTTCCAGCCCGGAAGTGTTTGCCCAGTGCACGGACACCATCGTGCGGCAGGTGGAGGACATCGGCCGCATGGTGGACGAGTTCTCCTCCTTCGCCCGCATGCCGCAGGCGCACCCCGAACGGCAGGACATCGTGCAGGTGATCAAGGAGGCACTGCTGCTGCAACGGGTGAGCAGCGAGGACATCCGCATAGAGCTGGAGCTGCCGGATGCACCGCTGGAGCTGGAGTTCGACCGCCGGCTCATCACCCAGGCGCTGACCAACCTGGTGAAGAACGCGCGCGAGGCCATCGAGGCCCGGCGCGAGGAAGAGCCGGATCTGGAGGGGCGCATCATCGTGCGGCTGGTGCGGCAGGAAGAGGGCGTGGCCATCCAGGTGATCGACAATGGCAAGGGCCTGCCGAAGCAGGAGCGGCATCGGTTGACGGAGCCCTACATGACAACGCGCAAGAAGGGCACCGGGCTGGGGCTGGCCATCGTGCAGCGCATCATGGAGGAGCATGGCGGGCGGCTGGAGCTGGCCGATGCGCCGCAGGGGCGTGGTGCGATGGTAAGCCTGTGGCTGCCACTGCGCGGCATGGGAGATGGCGCGCCTGATGGTGCGGCAGATGCCGGAACGGGGAATGCGCATGATGACGGTGGTGGCGCTGCGGCCGATACGGAGGAACGGGCGGCGGCCAGGAATGAAGCGGCCGGGCATGATGATGGCAAGCGTGAGGAGGAAGAACGCGCATGAGCGCCGACATTCTCATTGTTGATGACGAGGCGGACATTCGCGGGCTGATTGGTGGCATCCTGGAAGACGAGGGCTTCGAGGTGCGGCTGGCGGGCGACAGCACGCAGGCACTGCAGGAGATCAACGGCCGGCGCCCGGCGCTGGTGGTGCTGGATATCTGGCTGCAGGGCTCGAAGCTGGATGGGCTGGAGCTGCTGGAAGTCATCAAGTCGGCGCATCCGGATCTGCCGGTCATCATCATCTCCGGCCATGGCAACATCGAGACGGCAGTGGCGGCCATTCGCAAGGGTGCGCACGACTACATCGAGAAGCCGTTCAAGGCCGACAAGCTGGTGCTGGTGGTGCAGCGCGCCCTGGAGCTTTCGCGCCTGAAGCGGGAGAACATGGAGCTGAAGAGCCGCGGGGGCGGTGATTGGGAGATGGTGGGCGATTCGCCGGCCATGCGGCAATTGCGGCAGATGATAGAGAAGGCGGCACCGGGCAATGCGCGGGTGCTGATCTCCGGCCCCTCCGGCTCGGGCAAGGAACTGGCGGCGCGCATGCTGCACGCGCGCTCCGGGCGCGCCAACGGACCGTTCGTGGTATTGCCGGCGGCGGCATTGTCGCCGGAACGCATGGAGGAAGAGCTGTTCGGGCGCGAGCCGGTGCCGGGGCAGCATGTCATCGGCAGGCTGGAAGAGGCGCATGGCGGCACCCTGTTCATCGACGAGGTGGCGGACATGCCGCTGCAGACCCAGAGCAAGGTGTTGCAGGTGCTCACCGGCCAGCCATTTCATCGGGTGGGTGGCTCGCGGCCGGTGCAGGTGGATGTGCGCATCGTTTCCTCCACCGCGCAGGACCTGCCGGCACTGGTGGAACAGGGGCGCTTTCGTGCCGACCTGTATCACCGGCTGGCGGTGATGCCGCTGCGGGTGCCGTCGCTGGCCGAGCGGCGCGAAGACATTCCGGCGCTGGTGGAGCATTTCATCGACCAGTATTCGCGCCAGACGGGGCACCCGGTAAAGCGCCTGTCCGAGGCGGCGCTGGCGGCATTGCAGGCGCGGGAATGGCCGGGCAACGTGCGGCAGCTGCGCAACTACGTGGAGCGGCTGATGATCCTGTTCGGTGGCGAGGATGTGGCGGAGATCACCCCGGACATGCTGCCGCCGGAAGAGGGGGCAGGCAGTGCGGCGGGCGGCGGGCTGGACATGGGCCAGCTGCTGGCGCTGCCGCTGAAGGAGGCTCGGGAAGCCTTCGAGCGCGAATACCTGAAGGCGCAACTGGCGCGCTTCTCCGGCAACATCTCGCGCACGGCGCAGGCCATCGGCATGGAGCGCTCGGCGCTGTATCGCAAGATGAAGGGGTTGGGGCTGCAGGGATGAACAGGCCTGTGCCTCGTGTTGCCCGCGGGGGAAGGCATGCGCTCAAGGCTGGGGCGGGAGACTGGCAGCCGGTTTCGCCATTCTCTGTTGCAAGCGATGGCCCGGGCCCGAACGGGCGGCAGGGTGCTGCAGATGAAGAAAGTGCGCGGCTTCTCCAGCCATGCCCTTCATGTATTCAGCTTCCCGGCAGGCGCAAAATGTCGCATATGGGGGAAGTTGCATATGTGAAGTCTTGCATATTATTAAATTTGAATATACTAATGGGCGCATCAACCGGGGGTGGGATTTCTGGCGTGCCAGATGATCATTCAGGAGGAAGAAGATGCGTTTCACCAAGACGATTGCCGGTGCGATGACGGCGGTGGCGATGCTGGCGGCTCCGGCCCTGGCGGTGGAGAAGGATGCCGGCGAGCACAAGTTCGAGAAGGCGGTGGCCTATTATACCGAGTGCCAGAATGCCTCGGCAGCGGAATTCAATTCCATCAAGCCCTATCTGAAGGCCTTCACCGATGCCGAGGTGATGGCGGAGACGATGAACGACCCGGCCCGCTTCTTCAAGCTGATGGAAGTGGTGAATGATCCGCGCACCGTGCACGTGATGGCCAACTGCGCCACCGAGCCGGTGATGTGGAACACCTGGCTCAACGGCATGACCAATTACGAGAAGATGGCGGCGGCCGGCATCAAGGCGATGAACCCGGCGGGCATGGTGAAGTGGATGATGGCACCGCTGAACATGGATCTGTGGAAGTCTGCCGCCTCGCACCTGGACGTGAACCGCTACGTGCGCTGGGGCAAGGCCTTTCTGAATCCGAAGTTCTATCGTCCGGCCACCGACATGCTGACGGACTACAAGTGGTATGCCCCGCGGCTGGCGTGGTTCGTGCAGGCAGAGACCTACACCAGGCCGCTGGCCAACCTCGTTACCATGCCGGATTTCGGCCGGCTGGGCAGCGAGCTGGGCAAGGTGGTGGATGACACCGCCAAGCTGGCCAGCATCGCCAACTGAGCCGATGCTGCCTGCGCCTTGTGGCAATGGCGGCGGTGTGCTGGCTGCCGTTCGGCAAGATGCCTGAACGGCGTGGCGGGCCTGGCCCCGTGCGCGGGTGGCGCAGAAGATGGCAGAGAGAAAAGGCGCGTGCTCGCTACCGGGCACGCGCCTTCTTCTTCTTGAGAGGCGAGATGACGTCTGCTGCCGGAGCAGGGGGGATCGTCATTTCTTGTTGCCGCTCTCCGCAGGCTGTTGGCCCTGCTGCTTGCGGGCACGCTCCACGGCGGCGTTCAGGGCGTCGAAGCCCACCGCACCGCGGATGATCTCATTGCCGATGATGAAGGCCGGGGTGCCGTTGATGCCCAGCGTCTGTGCCAGCTGCAGGTTGAGGGCGGTGGTGTTCTTCACCGCATCGCCGTTCATCTCCTGCTCCAGCTTCTTCACGTCATAACCCAGCTTTTCGGCGATGGAGAGCGCGACCTTGCCGTTCACCCGGCCGGGGAAGCCCAGCAGGGCCTTGTGCAGTTCGTAATATTTCTTCGGGTTCTGCCTGTAGGCGGCAAGGGCGATGCGCGCGGCCTCATCGGAGCCGGGGCCGAGGATGGGGAACTCCTTCATCACCACCTTCACGTCCTTGTGCTGCTCGACGAGTTTCTTCACGTCATTGAGGGCGCGGCGGCAGTAGGGGCAGTTGTAGTCGGAGAACTCGACCACCACGATGCTGCCCTTCGGATTGCCGAACACCGGATCGTTGGCGTTGCGGAAGATGAGGTCGCCATGCGCCTTCAGCGCCGCCCTTGCCTGCTCGGCCTGCTGGCGGGCCTGCTTCTCTTCCAGCTTCTGCGACATCTCGATGAGGATTTCGGGGTTGTTCAGCAGGTATTGGCGCACCACCTGCTCGATGGCCTTCTTCTGCTGTGGCGTGAACTCGGCGGCCTGCACCTTGACGGGGGCGAGCGCCGGCAGGGCCGCAAAAGTGGCCAGTGCCGCGGTGGTGGCGATGAACATCTTGCGCATGTCGTCTCCTTTCAGTGTTGGACAGGATTTCGCTCGGTCATGATCGGATTGCATTGCGGCGGGCAGCATCGGGCAGCCTGGCTGAATGAGGGGTGAATGGCCACATGCGGCAGGCACACACCTTCGTGAGCTTTGCGTTTGGCGTTATGGGCTTTACCTCTTGGCACGTTTCATGCGCCTGGCGGTGTTCAGGATGTCATTGGCGCGCCGCCATACGGGGGTTCCCTTCTTTTCCCGCTTCACCAGCCGGCGGGCCTTGCGCACGGCAAGGTCGATGTCGCCGGCGGCCAGGGCGGCTTCCGCCGTTTCCAGCTCGGCCAGCGCGATGTTGCCCAGCGTGGCGTGGGCGCGGGCCTTCAGCCGGTGCAGCATGGGGCGGCCGCCTTCCGTGGCGCGGGCAGCGGTGAGCTGCTTCAGTGCGGCGCGGGCATTGGCGGTGCCTCCGGCAGCCAGTTGTGCCTGCGCCAGTTGCAGGCGGATGAGGCCATTGCGCGGGGCCAGCCGGGCTGCCTGCGCAAAGGCGCGCACAGCCTGCTGCGTGCGCCCGGCGCGCAGCAGCACCTCTCCCTTCAGCTCATGAAAATAGGGGTATTTCGGCTTTTCCCGGATGAGGCTGTCGAGCAGCTTCAGGGCGGTGCGGGCATCACCGGTGCGGTGCGCGGCAATGGCGCGGGCATAACGCGCGGGCTGCGATGTGTCCTTGCCCGGATACTTGCGCCACACGGCGCGCGGGCTGCTGAGATAACCGGTGAGCTTGGCCTGCATCATGGCATGACGCCAGACGAGAGCAGGCGGGTCGGGGCGGTTGAAATGCGGGCTGCGCTTCAGCCGTTGTTCGAGGTCGCGGATGCGGCGCATCGGCATGGGGTGGGTCAGCGCATAGGGGTCGGCATGAGCCAGCGAGGCGATGGAGCGGCTGGCGAGGCGCTGGAACATGGTGAGCATGCCGCGGCCGGAGATGCCGGCGCGCTCCAGGTAGCGTGCCGCGGCCTGATCGGCGGCTGATTCCTGCACCCGGGCATAGGCCAGGAACTGGCGCTGCAGCATGGACTGCCCGCCCAGCATGATGGCCTTGCCCGCCTGCACCGCGCCGGACTGGCCTGTTGCCACGCCACCGGCCATGGCACCTGCGGCCAGCAGTTGCTGGATGATGGCAAGGGTGGAGAGGCGGTTAAGCTCGATGCCCATGCGCACCAGGTGCGCCCCGGCGATATGTGCCGTCTCGTGCGCCAGCACGCCGATGACCTCGCCGGGGGTCCGGGCCTGTTGCAGCAGGCCGGTGTTGACGAAAATGCGCTGCCCGCCGGCAACGAAGGCGTTGATGCGCGCATCCTGCAGCAGGTGAACGCGCACGGCGGCGGCATGCAGCCCGGCGGCGCGGAAGATGGGGCGGGCATAGGTGCGCAAGAGGTCTTCGATTTCGGCATCGCGCACCAGCGGCAGGCCGCGGCCCTGGGCCTGCGCCTGCTGCATGGCCGGGGCTTGCCAGAGCAGCAGCAGCACGGCAAGAAAGCTGCAGAGCAGGCGCGCGATGGATGAATGCATGGGTTGCCGATTCCCTCTCGTCATCATGATGTTCGTTTCTGGCGCGTGAATGTGGATGTTTCAAGACAATGCAGTTGTGCGGTGGCAGGGAAACGTGCGGCTGCGGGCCTGAGAGGGTGCGAGATGAGATACGGGATGGCAAAGCCGGGGGTGGGGGTTGCGCGGCGTGGGGCGCGGGTGCGGCCGTTCATCGTCATGGACGTGCTGCGCGAGGCGCAGGAGCTGCAGGCAGCTGGCGTGGATGTGGTGCGCATGGAGGTGGGGCAGCCCGTTGGCCCCGCGCCGCGCAAGGTGCTGGAAGCCGCTGCCGCCGCCATGCGCAACGATGACCTGGGCTATACCGAGGCCAGGGGCATTCTGCCGCTGCGGGAGCGCATTGCCCGGTATTATGCCGAGCAGCACGGCATCGACGTGCCGGTGGAGCGGATCTTCATCACCACCGGATCATCTGCCGCCTTCACGCTGGCGCTGACGGCATTGTTCAATACCGGGGATTTCGTGGCGGTGGCCAACCCCGGCTATCCGGCCTATCTCAACATCCTGTGGGCGCTGGACGTGAACACCATTCTGCTGCCGGCAGGGGAGGCCGAGGGCTGGGTGCCGACGGAGCAGGGGGTGGCGCAGGCGCTGGATGATGGCGCTCGCGGCGTGTTGCTGGCCTCACCGGTGAACCCCACCGGGGCGATGATTCCGGCGCAGCGGCTGGAGGCACTGGTGCGGCTGGTGCTGGGGCGGGGCAGGGCGTTCATTTCCGACGAGATCTATCATCGCCTGACCTACGGGGAAGAGGCGCAGACGGCGCTGGCCTTTTCCGATGACGTGGTGGTGATCAACAGTTTCTCCAAGTATTACGCCATGACGGGCTGGCGCGTGGGCTGGATGGTGGTGCCGGAATGGCTGACGCGCACGGTGGAAGTGCTGGCGCAGAACATGTTCATCAGCGCGCCGGCCATTGCCCAGCATGCGGCGCTGGCGGCATTTGACGCGGAGGACGAGCTGCAGGAGCGCAAGGCGCGCTATGCGGCCAACCGCGCCTTCCTGCTGGATGCCTTGCCGGGCATGGGACTGGGCAAGGTGGCACCGGCTGATGGTGCCTTCTACCTGTATGTGGATGTGCGTGGCTTGAGCGATGACAGCGTGGCGCTGGCGCGGCGATTGCTGCACGAGGCGCACGTGGCGCTCACACCGGGGGTGGATTTCGACCCGCTGGAGGGACAGGGTGCCTTGCGCCTTTCCTACTGTGGTTCGGAGGCGGACATGGAGCGCGCCTGCGAGCGGCTGGCGCGCTGGTTGCAGGCGCAGCCGCGTTGATCTTTCTGCAAGATCGGAAAAAACGAAGGCTTCCCTCATGTGGGGGAAGCCTTTTGTTGTTCCTGCTGATGCTGCGGTTTTTGCGGGATCAGCCTGTCTTGTCGGTGGCGCGGGCGGCCAGCGGGGGCTGATCATCCGCATCAGGGGTTTTGCCGTCCGTTACGGTATCGACAACGGCCTCGGTTTCGACTTCGCCGCGGGGTTCGCTGCTGGCCTTGCTGCCGTTTTCCGCCGCGGTTTCATGCGAGCGGGACGGTTCCGCTGCAGCCTCTCCTGGAGCTTTCCCCGGAGCTTCCCCTGATGTTGCAGCCTCCCGTGATGCTTTCGTGCCGGCGCTGGCCGTGTCTGCGCTGTCGTCAGCATCGGTTGCGGCGGGCGATGGCTGTGCGGCATCTGCCGTTTCGCCGGCCGTGGAGTCGGTCGTGGCTTCTGCCGGTGTGGCATCGGGGCGCGACACCGCTGTGGTGTCTGCTGATGCGTCTTGCGTTTTTGCACTTTCCGCGGCTTCGGCTGCGGGCTGGCCGGCATCGGCTGGTGCATCCGTGGCTGCCTGAGCGTCGGCTGGTGCCTTTGCTGCATTGCCGCGACCACGGCCACCACGGCGGCCGGAGCGCCGCTTGCGGGTCTTGTTGCTGCTCTTGCCGTCCTGGCTGGCAGTTTCGTCCGTTGCCTGCGTGGTGGCATCGGCTGCATCCTGTGCATCGGATGCCTGAGCCTGCTGTTCGGAGGCCGGCTGATAGGTGCGGTTGCGCACGATGATGACCATCTCGCCCATGTCCACCACGCGATAGGGGGATGGGGCTTCGGCCTGCGTGGCGGCATCGCTGCCGGCTTCCTGCTGCAGGGCTTCCAGCTTGGCCTGGGCGCGCTTGCGGGCCTTGCGTCCGCCACGCTTGCCACGACGGCGGCGACGCTTCTTCTTTGCGGGCGTCTCTTCGCCTTCCGCGGCGTCTGCCTTGGTGGCGGTCTTGCTCTCGGTGGCTTCGCCCTTGTTCTCTTCGCTTTCCGGGGCCAGCGCCGTTTCCAGCCGCACCGCGCCGGAGCCGGCGGAAGGGGCCGTCCAGTTGCGCTTGGCGGTGGTTATCTCGAAAGCTGCCGGGGCAATGTCGCGGTCCGGCTCCACGTAGATGGACACGCCGAAGTGGTGCTCCAGCCCGGTGAGGTGGTCGCGCTTCTCGTTGAGAATGTAGAAGGCGCTGTCCGGATGGCAGCGCAGGGTGAAGGTGTTGTCGCTTCCCTTCCTGCGGTTGGCCAGGTGTTCCTCGATGCCGCGCAGCACCGACAGGGCGGCGGAGGAGACAGAGCGGATGATGCCGGTGCCGAAGCAGTGCGGGCAGGGGCGGGTGGCGTTTTCCAGCATGCCCTGGCGCAGCCGCTGGCGCGACATCTCCAGCAGGCCGAACTGCGAGATGCGGCCCACCTGGATGCGGGCGCGGTCGCCTTTCAGCGACTCTTTCAGCTTGCGCTCCACCTGGCGGATGTTGCGCTTGTCCTCCATGTCGATGAAGTCGATGACGATCAGCCCGGCGAGGTCGCGCAGGCGCAGCTGGCGGGCGATTTCTTCCGCCGCTTCCAGGTTGGTCTTCAGCGCCGTGTCCTCGATGGAGTGCTCGCGCGTGGACTTGCCGGAGTTGATGTCGATGGAAACCAGCGCCTCGGTCTGGTTGAGCACCAGGTAGCCGCCGGACGGCAATGGCGCGATGGGGGAGAACAGGCCGTCGAGCTGTGCATCCACCTGGTAGCGGGCAAACAGCGGGATGTCCTCCTTGTAGAGCTTCACGTTGCGCACGTGGGAGGGCATCAGCATCTTCATGAAGGCGCGGGCTTCCTTGTGCGCGGCCTCGCCCTCTACCAGGATCTCGGCGATGTCCTTGGTATAAAGGTCGCGAATGGCGCGCTTGACCAGGTTGCCCTCCTCATACACCAGCTTCGGCGCGGTGGACTGCAACGTCAGCTCGCGGATGTTCTCCCACAGCCTGAGCAGGTAGTTGAAGTCGCGCTTGATCTCGGCACGGGTGCGCTGCGCGCCGGCGGTGCGGATGATCAGCCCCATGCCGGCGGGCACCTTCAGCTCCTCGGCAATGGTCTTCAGCCGCTTGCGGTCGCGGGCGTCGGTAATCTTGCGCGAGATGCCACCGCCGCGGGCGGTGTTGGGCATCAGCACGCAATAGCGCCCGGCCAGCGACAGGTAGGTGGTGAGTGCCGCGCCCTTGGTGCCGCGTTCTTCCTTCACCACCTGCACCAGCATCACCTGACCGCGGCGGATGACCTCCTGGATCTTGTAGCGCCGGCGCAGGGCCGCCTTGCTGCGCAGCGGCAGCTCGTCCAGCGCATCCTCGGCACCGACGCTGCTGACGTCTTCCCCGGTGTCTTCGGACTCATCGGCTTCCGAGGCTTCGGAGTCTTGCGCAGCCTCGCCGGCTTCCTGGTTGGCCTCGCTGGCTGCGGCCTCGCCGTTGTCCTCGCCATTGGCGGCATCGTCGGCATTCTGGGCGGCACTTTCAGCCTTCAGCAGCGCTTCGCGATCGGCCACCGGGATCTGGTAATAATCCGGGTGGATCTCGCTGAAGGCGAGAAAGCCGTGGCGATTGCCGCCATAGTCAACGAAGGCGGCCTGCAGGGAAGGCTCCACGCGGGTAACGCGGGCGAGGTAAATGTTTCCCTTCAGCTGGGTGCGCTGGGAGGATTCGTAGTCGAATTCGTCGATACGGCCCTTCTCGTCAATCACCACCACCCGGGTTTCTTCCGGGTGCGAGGCGTCGATGAGCATGCGCCTGGTTTTCTTGCTGGTCTTCGATGTGGCCATCTCGGCAACTCTCCATGCCGCCCGCCACGCAGCCATCGCTGGAAACGCGCGCCCATGACAGGGGCGGTTCCGGCGGGCGGTGTGGCGGTGCTGCATTGCTGTTGAGACGGCGCAGGTGCATCGTGCGGCCCATGCCTGTGGCCGCTGGCGTGCGTTCCGCCGGCACGATGAAGGCTGCCATGCCTCCGCCCTGGAGGGCGGCGGGTAGCGCCTTGCCGGATGTGCCTTGCGAAGTTGTGAGATGCGCCGTCATGGGTTGGCTTTCGTGGGTTCACGCATACTGCCGGGGCTGCAGGCCCGGCATCAAGACTGCTCCCGGGCAAATGCACGTGCACTCATTGCACATCCTGCCCGTTCAACGTTTCCATTCCGGCATTGCGCCGCAGCAGGCTTGTCCTGATGATCCTGCAGAAACAGGCCTTCAGCCGCTTGCTGCGCAATGCTCTCCCATACATCCGTTCGTGGTGTGGCGGTTCCCGGACATCACCTGAGCCGCACCCCACGGGCTGCTGCCGGCAGAGCCGGAGGCAGCGCGAAAAAGAATTCATCCGTGGCACAACGGTCGGCACCGTGAGGCGCAGGCCGGTGGCCGGGATGAAGAAATCTCCTGCATCCGCGACAGTGCAGCAGCACTGCCAGCCGCCTGCGAAAAGGGGACATGAACCGAGGGTGTGGTGTTTTCATGCCCTGCAGCCATGCCAGCTTTCCTTTCGCGAGTCGGCTTCTTCCTTGTAAGCCGATGCAGGGCGGTTGGCAAGCGCATGTTGTCAATGGCGGGCAATTGCCCGGCTGCCGTGGCAAAGCGGGGAGCGGGGCGTGGTCCGGGAAGTGCGCTGCCGTGCGAGCAACCAATGGTTAACCGTTTGTTGCCATGTTGGCGGGCAGGTGGGAAAGTGGGCGCATTGCGCCTGCTGCCCGGGCATTGCGCGCGGTGATGAGGATGCGCGCAAGGGGGATGATGCATTTCCGGTGGCTGGCAGGTTTGGCGGACAAATGGGCATTTCCGGTTCACAGCAGCGGCAGCAGGCGGCATGCCCGGGCAGGGGTGTGTGCATTCCGCCGTGGGCTGACATGCGCATGAACGCACGGCTTGCCGGGGTGTCATGGCTGTCGGGATTGTTGTGGCTGCTGGGGCTGTTGTTCGTTCTCGCCGATGTGCGGCTGGCGGCGGCAGCTGATTCCGCACGCCTGCTGGGGATGAAGGTGGAACCGGTGCAGGGCGGTGCGCAGGTGGTGCTGGAAGTTTCCAGGGCCATTTCCTTCGATGCCGGCGTGCAGGTGCGTCCGCTGCGGCTGGAGGTGCTGGTGCCGGGATTGCGGGCAGGTGGTGCGAAACAGGCTGAGGAGCAGGCCGTCGGCAAGTCCCCCTTGCTGGGCGGGGTGCGGTTGCGCTCGGTGCCCGGTGGCGTGTTGCTGAGTTTTCCCCTGCGGGCACCGGCGTTGATCGTGAATGCCCATGCCGAAGTGGCGGCGCGGGGGCGCAAGGCGCGGCTCGTGGTGCGGCTGGCGCGCACCGATGCGCAAACGCTGGCGCGGCTCCTGGGCGTGGAGGTGGCGGCGCTGGATGATGTTGCTGCACCGCAACGCACAGGGGGCAAGGGGGAAGAGCGTGGCTCTGCCGTGCCGGCAGTGTCGCCGGGGAATGCGCCGAGCGGGGCGCTGGACAAGGTGAAGGCGGCCTATCGCAGGCTGGTGGAGGAGGCCGCCGCGGCTGCCGCGCCGTCGGGCATATCGGGCATTGGCGCGTTGATCGAGGCGTTGCCGCTGGGGTTTGGTGCCGATGACGAAGGCGGCAGGGAGGCGCGGGCAGAGAGCCGCCGCGCGATGGTGCAACAGGAGCAAGCGGGCAGGCAGGTGGCTTCCGGCCAGCCGCAGAAGCATCCGGCAGAAAGGGCGAAGGAGGCAGAGAAGCCTGCAGGAGTGCGCCCGGTCATCGTTGTCGATGCCGGGCATGGCGGGCGTGATCCGGGGGCCATCGGCATTGGCGGAGTGAAGGAGAAGGACATCGTGCTGCGCTTTGCCCTGGCCTTGCGCAAGGCATTGCAGGCGCGGGGATACCGCGTGGTGATGACGCGCGAGGATGATACCTTCCTCAGGTTGCGGCAGCGGGTGCAGGTGGCGCGGGACAACCAGGCGGCGCTGTTCATCTCCATTCATGCAGACCGCTTTCGCCGGCGCGGGGTGGGGGGGCTTGGCATCTACACGCTGTCGGAAGAGGCGTCGGACGCCGATGCCGCGGCACTGGCGCGCAAGGAGAATGCCGCCGACCTCATCGGTGCACCGGATGACGTGGTGGCGGATGGCGATGTGCGCGACATCCTGGTGGAGCTGACGCAGCGCGAAACCAACGCCAATTCGCACCTGCTGGCAACCCGGCTGGTGGAAGGCCTGCGCGGGGTGGCGCGCATCAGGCGCAACCCGGTGCGTTCGGCGGCCTTCCGCGTGTTGCGTGCGCCGGAGATCCCGGCACTGCTCATCGAGCTGGGGTTCATCACCAACCAGCAGGATGTGCGCAACATGCGCTCCGCCGCGTGGCGGCGCAAGGTGGCGGCACGCATGGCGCAGACCATCGACAAGGTGTTGAAGAATCGCCTGGCCCTTCGGTAAGATCATCCCGGTGTGGATAAAGGGTGGGGCGGTGCCCTTGAGCCCTGTCGAGCATGTGGTTCGCAGGGTGCGTTGCGTTATGCCGTCATGCTTTTGCCGTGATTTGCACGAAAGACCTTGAGTATCTGCCGACATGCCATATGTTGCGGGTGCGTGATGCGTTTTGCGCCTGGCGGCGAATCGAAGGTGTCGGCTGGCCCGTGTTCCGGGCTGTCGGCACGAAAGATGCGCGGTGGTGGGGCGCACGGTTTTCTGATGAATGCATGAGGAATGCTGCGCTTTTTCGGATATCTGTTTTCCGTTGTTTCGGTGCTGTTCATCGCCGTTGCGGTGGTGGCAGGGTATTTCCTGTGGGACATTTCAAAGACGTTGCCTGATGCCTCCACCCTGAAGAACTATGCGCCGGAGGTGGTAACGCGGGTGCATGCCGGTGATGGCTCGTTGCTGGCCGAGTATGCGCGGCAGAAGCGCCTGTTCGTGCCGGTGCAGGCGATGCCGCGGCAGCTCATCCATGCCTACATCTCGGCCGAGGACAAGAACTTCTATTCACACCCCGGCGTGGACCCGATGGCGCTGGCGCGGGCGGTGGTGCAGAACCTGGGCTACGTGGTGCGCGGGCAGCGGCGGCGATTCGTCGGTGCTTCCACCATCACCCAGCAGGTGGCGAAGAACTTCCTGGTGGGCAGCGAGCGCACGCTGACGCGCAAGATTCGCGAGGCGCTCATCGCCTTCAGGCTGGAGGCCACCTTTTCCAAGGACTACATCCTGGAGCTGTATCTGAACCAGATCTACCTGGGGCGTGGCGTCTATGGCGTGGCGGCGGCGGCGCTGGCCTATTTCGGCAAGCGGCTGGACGAGCTGAGCGTGGAGGAAATGGCCTTCCTTGCCGCATTGCCGAAGAAACCCGGCAAGCTGGACCCGGTGAAGAATCACGACGAGGCACTGGAGCGGCGCAACTGGGTGCTGGGCCAGATGCTGAAGAACGGCTACATCGATCGGGCGGAGCACGACCGTGCCGTGGCCACGCCGCTGGTGGTGCGCCCGCGGCCCTTTGGCGTGAAGCAGTTCTCGGCGCTGTCGTTTACCGAAGAGGTGCGGCGGCAGCTTATCCAGCTCTATGGCCGGGAGGCGCTGTATTCCGGCGGGCTTTCCGTGCGCACGACGCTGGACCCGCAGATGCAGCTGGTGGCGCGCAGGGTGTTCACCTCCGCCCTGGTGGCATTTGACAGGGAGCAGGGCTGGCGCGGGCCCATCGGGCGCATCGACAACCCGGAAACGGCAGACATTGGCGCGGCGCTGATGAAGTTCAGGCTGCCGCGCGACATGCGGCCGTGGAACGTGGCGGTGGTGCTGCAGGTGCGGGAAGATGCCGCCGTCATTGCCCTGCGCCCGGAGGAGAAGGGTGGCGAGGTGCGCCAGGGCGAGATCCCCTTCGCGCTGATGCAATGGGCCAAGCCGGCACCGCCTGCGGCCGAGGAGAAGCGCCGCAAGCGCCGCCGCTCGGGGCCGCCGAAGCGGCCGGCGGATGTGCTGAAGGTGGGCGATGTGGTGTATGTGGCACCGGCCGGCGAGGGGCGCTGGCACCTGATGCAGGTGCCACAGGTGCAGGGTGCGATGGTGGTGCTGGATCCGCACACGGGGCGCGTGAAGGCGCTGGTGGGCGGCTTTTCCCACGGGTTGTCGCAGTTCAACCGGGCGGTGCAGGCAAAGCGCCAGCCCGGCTCGGCCATCAAGCCGTTCGTTTATGCGGCAGCACTGGACAATGGCTATACGCCTGCTTCCGTGGTGCTGGATGCGCCCATCACCATTCAGCTGGACAATGGCGAGACCTATACGCCGCGCAACTATTCCAAGAAGTTCTACGGCCCTTCCACGCTGCGCCGCGGCATCGAGCAGTCGCGCAACGTGATGACGGTGCGGCTGGCCATGGACATGGGGCTGGAGAAGTTTACCTCGCTGGTGGAGAAGCTGGGCATCTACGAGAAGCTGCCGCAGGTTCCCTCCGCATCGCTGGGGGCGCGGGAGACGACGCTGCTGAAGCTGGCAACGGCCTATGGCGTGCTGGCCAATGGCGGCAAGAAGATCACCGCCTCGCTCATCGACCGCATCCAGGACCGCTACGGACGCACCGTGTGGCGGCATGACAAGCGCGAGTGCCCGAAGTGCCCGGCAGAGCGCTGGGAAAACCAGCCCGAGCCGGAAATCATCGAGCATGCCGAGGAGCTGATAAACCCCTATACGGCCTATCAGATCACCTCCATGCTCCAGGGCGTGGTGCAGCGCGGCACGGCGAAGACGGCGTTCAAGGATTTTCCGTGGCCGGTGGCAGGCAAGACCGGCACCACCAACGACAGCCGTGATGCGTGGTTCATCGGCTATACGCCTGACCTGGTGGTGGGAACCTACATCGGCTACGACAAGCCGCGCTCCATGGGCAAGAAGGCCACTGGCGGGCAGCTGGCGGCACCCATCGTCGCCACCTTCCTGCGCGAGGTGCTGAAGGGCAAGCCGCCGGTGCCGTTCCGCACGCCGCCGGGCATGCAGCTCATCCCCATCGACCCGAAAACGGGCAAACGCGCCAGCTTTGGTGATGAAGGGGTGATTCTGGAAGCCTTCAAGCCGGGCGAGGAGCCGCCCGAGGAGGAGGAGGATTCCGGGGCGGTCATCGGGGCCAGCCTGGGTGGTGCGGCGGCCAATGACAATGCTGCCGTCGGCGTGCAGATTTTCGGTGCGGAGGGTGCTGCCGAAGGGGGCGGGGATGCTGCGCTGCGTGGTGGTGGCGGGCAGGTTGCGGCACCGCCGGTGGTGGAAGAGGATTCCGACTTGACGACGGGCACCGGTGGCCTTTATTGAGCCGCCGGAACGTGCTCCGGCAACGGATTCGGGAGATACTGGGATGCGTGCGGAAACCGCCAGCATGGTGGACGAAATCAAGCAGTCGCTGGGACTGCTGAGGAGGTATCTTTGACTGGGACAATGCGCTGTCCCGCCTCGAAGAGCTGAATGCCAAAGCCGAGGATCCGTCGCTGTGGGATGATCCGCAGCAGGCGCAGGCCTTGATGCGCGAGCGCCAGATGCTGGACGAGAAGATCCGGCGTATCCGCGAGTTCGAACAGCGGCTGGAAGAGAACGTCGAGCTGATCGAGATGGGCGAGGCGGAGGGCGACGAGGAGATCGTCGCCGAGGCCGAGGAGGCCATTGCCGCCATGCGCGAGGAGCTCTCGAAGCTCGAGATCGAGTCGCTGCTTTCCGGCGAGGCTGATGCCAACAACGCCTACCTTGAAATCCACGCCGGTGCCGGCGGCACGGAGAGCCAGGACTGGGCCTCCATGCTGATGCGCATGTATGTGCGCTGGGCGCAGGCGCGCGGCTACAAGGTGGAGGTGGTGGAGGAATCGCGCGGCGAAGAGGCCGGCATCAAGTCCGCCACCCTGCACATCAAGGGGCATAACGCCTATGGCTGGCTGAAGACGGAGTCGGGCGTGCACCGGCTGGTGCGCATCTCGCCGTTCGACTCCTCGGCGCGGCGGCACACGTCGTTCGCCTCCGTCTGGGTGTATCCGGAAATCGACGACAACATCGAGATCGAGATCGCCGATTCGGACGTGCGGATCGACACCTTCCGGGCCTCTGGTGCCGGCGGGCAGCACGTGAACACCACCGACTCGGCGGTGCGCATCACGCACATTCCCACCGGCATCGTGGTGGTGTGCCAGAACGAGCGCAGCCAGCACCAGAACCGGGCGCAGGCGTGGAAGATGCTGCGGGCGCGGCTGTATGAGCACGAGCTGCGCAAGCGCGAAGAGGAGGCGATGAAGGAGCAGGAGGCGAAGACCGACATCGGCTGGGGTCATCAGATCCGCTCCTACGTGCTGCAACCCTACCAGCTGGTGAAGGACCTGCGCACCGGCGTGGAAAGCACCAGCCCCGACGCCGTGCTGGACGGCGACCTGGACGCCTTCATCGAAGCCGCCCTGGCGCAGCGCGTGCACGGCGGGAAGGAGAAGGGGGAGGGCTGAGGCTTGTTCGCCGCCTGTTGACCTGCCCTTCATTCGCCATTGCCGCGCATGAGAGTGCCTGAGACGTATCCGTTTTCCTCGGCCTCGGAGGGCTGACGCCATCCCGTCATGCCCGTGGAAGCGGGCATCTACAGCACATATCCGCCAACGCCAGTGCCTGTCAGGATCTGCGATGGAGTTCGCAGTGGTGGCACAGGGACGTTGTGGTGGAGCGTTCAGCGCTTCTTCAGCACGCGGTAGATGGCGTTGTTGTGATCATCGGTGATGTAGATGTGCCCGTTCCTTGCCTCGAACACGTCCACGGGGCGGCCCAGGGTGGTCTGGCCGCGCAGGAAGCCGGTGAGGAAGGGCTTGTCGGTGATCTTGCCGTTTGCGTGAAAGTCAACCCAGCGCACGTCGTAGCCGGCCTTCTTCGTGCGGTTCCATGAGCCGCGGCGGGCCACCAGGGCGACGCTGCCGGGCTTCACATCCGGCTGATGCCGCAGGAAGCGGATGGACAGTGGCGTGGAATGGGCGGTGAAGGTGTGCACCGGCTCGATGAAGCGCACGCCTTTTGGCCGCACGCGCCAGAACTTCGGGTCGCGGATGCCGTATTCATGCACGAAGGGCCAGCCGTAATGCCCGCCGCGAACGATGCGGTTGACCTCCTCGCGCGGGCGGTCGTCGCCCATCCAGTCGCTGCCGGCATTCACCGCATACATCTCGCCGGTGCCGGGGCGCCAGTCGAAGCCGACGGCATTGCGCAGGCCCTTGGCGTATATCTCCACGTTCTCCGCCTTGCCCGCATCGTTCACGCGGAAGCGGATGATGGCGGCGCGCCAGGGGTGCTTCTCCATGCAGATGTTGCAGCTTGAGCCGATGGAGACGAAGAAGAAGCCATCCGGCCCCTTGCGAATGGTGCGGCTGACATGCCCGCCGCGCGGCATGCCGGTGAGCACCACCTGCGGTGCGCCGGTGAGCTTGCCATCGCGATAGCGGAAGCGCACCACGCGATGCTCCTCCGCCACGTAGAGCCAGCCATCGTCCAGCTCCAGCCCGTGCGGCAGGTTCAGGCCCTTCGCCAGCACCCTGATGCCGTCGGTGCGGCCATCGCCATCGGCATCGGGCAGCAGCCGCCAGATGACGCCATCGCGGTAGCCGGAGGCGATCAGCGCGCCGGATGAATCCTCCACCAGCAGCCGCACATCGCCGGGCAGCTCGGCAAACACGTTCGCCTGCCAGCCGGGCAAGGCCGGTTTGGGCTGCGGCGGGGCGGCATGCAGCGGCGTGGCCGCGGGCAGCAGCATGAGCAGAAGAAGATGTGCGCGATGCCAACGCATGGAGAGAGCATAGCATCTTTTGCCGAAGGATGTGCCTTACAGCATGGTGAGGTTGGGGCGTTGATGAACTGACCATTGCCGGTTTTTCCGCTTGTCATGTCGGAATTATCGGTTCATCATATATCGAAACAATATATATCCACTGTCGATATATCGATTGAAAGAGGAGCTGGTGCATGGGCATGAACGTGCGCACCTTGTGCCTCGGCATTCTCTCCATGGGAGATGCCACGGGCTACGAGATCCGCAAGCGGGTGGAGGAAGGGGCGTTTTCGCATTTCATCGATGCTTCCTATGGCTCCATCTATCCGGCGCTGGCGCAGCTGCTGAAGGAGGGGCTGGCGACGGTGCGCACGGAGGTGGCGGAAGAGGGCAGGCCGCCGCGCAAGGTCTATTCCATCACTGCGCAGGGGCGCTCGGCGCTGGCGCAGGCGCTGGCCACCGATCCGGCACGCGACAAGTTCAAGAGCGAGTTCCTGTTCCAGATGATGTTCATGCGCTGCATCGACCCGGCGCATCTGGCCGTCATCTACGATGCCTACATCGAGGAGCAGGAGCGCGAGCTGCAGCAACTGGAAGAGGAAATGCGGCGCTGTCCGCCGGAAGATGCCGGGGCGCGCTTCGTGGCCGACTACGGGCGGACGATGCTGGGCACCGCCATCCGCTTCCTGAAGGAGCGGCGGGAAGAGATGCTGAAGGCCTTCGCGCAGGAGGGCGGCAGGGCGCTGGGCGCTGAGGTTGATGGTGCCGAGGCTGATGGCGGGGATGCGGCAGGGCAGGGCGCTGGCAAGCGGGAGGATGAGGCATGAGGTGGCGTTCCCGCATGTGGGCGCTGCTGTTGCTGCTGCTGGCGGTGGCATGGTTTGCCGCTGGCTCATCGGGGCTGCTGCCGCAAGAGCGGAAGGTGCCGGATGATGCCGCGGCACGGCAGCAACAGCAGAAGAAGGAACAGGAACTGTTTGCCGTGGAGGTGGTGCGGGTGCGCCATGAGCCGTGGCAGCCGCGGCTTGTCTTCTCTGCCCATGTGGAGCCGTTGCAGCAGTTGCAGGTGCGGGCGCGGGTGAGTGGCGAGGTGGTGGAAACGCCAGTGCGCGAGGGAACACGGGTGAAGCGCGGAGCGGTGCTGTGCCGGCTGGACGAAACCTCCGAGCGGGCCGAGCTGGCGGCAGCGAAGGCGGCGCTGGTGAGCGCGGAGCGCGATGCAAGGGCGGCGCAGCGGCTGTTTGCCCGCGGCACGCTGCCCGATGCGCAATTGAAGCAGGCACAGGCGCGGCTGGAGCAGGCGCGCGCCGCCGTGCAGCGGGCGGAGCTGGCGCTGGCGTGGCGCACCATTCGCGCGCCCGTTGATGCAACGTTGTATCGGCAGGTGGCGAAGGTGGGCGACGTGCTTTCTCCCGGTGCACCGTGTGCCACCCTGGTGGTGTTGCATCCGCTGAAGGTGGTGGCCGATGCGGCGGAACCGGAGGTGGGCAGGCTCAAGGTGGGCATGGCGGCAACGGCGCGGGTTTCCTCCGGCCAGGAGCTTTCCGGCAGGCTTGCCTACATTGCGCCGATGGCCAACGTGGCCACGCGCACCTTTCGCATCGAGGCCGAGATGCCGAACCCGGAGCGGGAGGTGCGCGCCGGGATGACGGCGCGGCTCGTTGTGCCGCTGCCGGCACAGCCGGTGGTGCGGCTGCCGCTCTCTGCCCTGCTGCTGGCCGATGACGGGCGGCTGGGGGTGCGCATTGTCGGGCAGGATGAGCGGGTTGCCTTTCGCCCTGTGCGCATCGTGCAGGAAGGACGGCAGGCAGTGATGGTTGCGGGCCTTGATGACGGTGCGCGGGTGATTGTCAGCGGGCAGCATTTCGTCAAGGCCGGGCAGAAGGTGCGGGCGGTGGTGCGCGCTGGTTCGGCAGCAGGCGGGCGGCAGACACCGGTGGAGCAGCGGCCATGACATGGCTTGAGCGAATCCATGAGCGGCGGGTGCTGGTGGTGGTGGGCTTCGTGCTGCTGGTGGTGGCGGGGTTGTATGCCTATCTCACCATGCCGCGCGAGGCCGACCCGGACATACAGGTGCCGGTGTTCGTGGTGAACGTGGCGATGCCGGGCGTTTCGGCGGAGGATGCCGATCAGCTCATTGCCCGGCCCATGGAGCAGAAGCTGAAGGGCCTGCCGCAACTGAAGGAACTGACGGTGGTGGCGCGGGAGAATGGTGCCAGCGTCATTGCCGAATTCGAGACGGAAGTGGATGCGCATGCCGCCGGGCAGCTCCTGCGGCAGAAGGTGGACGAGGCGAAGGCCGAGCTGCCGGAAGAGGCCGAGGAGCCGGTGATCGAGGAGATCAACTTCGCGCTGACGCCGGCAGTGATGGTGGCGGTTTCCGGCGATGTGCCGGAACGCACGCTGTATCGCCACGCCAAGCGGCTGGCCGATGCCATCGAGGCCTTGCCGGAGGTGCTGGAAGCGCGGCTTTCCGGCCAGCGCGAGGAGGTGGTGGAAGTCATCTTCGACGAGCGCAAGCTGAATGCCTACGGCATATCCTTGACGGCACTGGTGCAGGCGGTGCAGCGCTTCAACCGGCAGGTGCCGGCGGGCAGCATGCGGCTTGAGCAGGGCAGGCTGGCCATCAAGGCACCGGGGCTGTTCCGCAACGTGCGCGACGTGCTGCAACTGCCGGTGAAGGCGGCCAATGGCAGCGTCATCACGCTGGCCGACGTGGCCGAGGTGCGCCGCACCTTTCGCGAGCGCAGGCAATATGCGCGGGTGAACGGCAAGCCGGCAATGACCATCGAGGTGGTCAAGCGCGTGGGCGCGAACATCCTTGCCATGGTGGAGAAGACCAAGGCGCTGACGCGGCAGATGACGGCGAGCTGGCCGCAGCCCATTCGCGTGCACGTCGCGTTTGATGAATCGCGGCGCATCGGCACCGTGCTCGGCTCCCTGCAGAATGCGGTGCTCACCGCCGTGTTCCTGGTGATGGTGCTGATGATGGCGGTGATGGGCGGCAGGCCGGCGCTGCTGGTGGGCATCTCCATTCCGGCAGCCTTTCTCATCGCCATGGCGCTGATGCTGCTGCTGGGCAAGACGATGAACGTGATGATGCTGTTCGGCCTGGTGCTGACGGTGGGCATGCTGGTGGATGCCGCCATCGTGGTGGTGGAGTTCGCCGACCGCCGCATGGCCGAAGGGCTGGCCCCGCCACAGGCCTTCACGGCGGCGGCGCAGCGCATGTTCTGGCCGATTGCCAGCTCCACCGCCACCACGCTGGCGGCCTTTCTGCCGCTGCTGTTCTGGCCCGGCATCACCGGCAAGTTCATGGCCAACCTGCCGATTACCGTCATCATCGTGCTGTCTGCCTCGCTGTTCGTGGCGATGATCGTCATCCCGGTGCTGGGGGGATACCTGTTGCGGCGCTCCTCGAGCGGTGATGCACTGGCCACGCTGGGGCGGCTGGCGCGCGCTGGAGCAGATGAGAAAGTGATTCATGAATTGCGCGGCCTTGCAGGTGTTTCAGGCGCTTATGCGCGGTTCCTGAGTGGGTGCGTCAGCCGCCCGTTGCTGGTCTTCGCGGTGGGGATGGGGCTGATTGCCGGGGTGTTCGTGGCCTATGGCAAGTTCAACGCGGGCAGCGAGTTCTTTGCCCGCATCGAGCCGGACAAGATGTTCGTGAACGTGCGCGGGCGTGGCAACCTGTCGGCGGCGGAGAAGCTGCGGCTGGTGCGGGCAGTGGAAGAGCGGGTGCTGCAGGTGCGGGACGTCAGCATCGTGCACACGCTGGCCGGCAGGGTGGGGCGGCTTTCCGTTGGCGTGGGTGGCGGGCTGGATCAGCCGCGCGATGTCATCGGGCGGCTGCTGGTGGAGTTTCCGCCCTATCGCGAGCGCAGTCGCTCTTCGTGGGAGACGCTGCAGGAGGTGCGGCAGGTGGCGAGCCGCGTGCCCGGGGTGATCGTGGAAACAAAGGAGCTGGAGAAGGGGCCGCCGACGGGCAAGGACATTCGCCTGCAGGTGCTGAGCAATGACCTGGCCACCGCCAACCGCGTGGCCGGGATGATCTCGGCACAGCTTGAGCGCATGGAGGGCTTCATCGACATAGAGGACGAGCGTCCGTTGCCCGGCTTCGAGCGGCGGGTGGTGGTGGATCGCGAGGAGGCGGGGCGGTTTGGCGCGGATGTGGTTACGCTGGGTGCCCTGGTGCAGTTGCTGACCGACGGGGTGAAGATCGGCAGCTACCGGCCAATGGATTCGGAAGACGAGCTGGATATCCGCGTGCGTTTTCCGCAAGAGGAGCGCTATCCGGGCAAGCTGCAGTCGCTGAGGTTGCTCACGCCGGTGGGGCTGGTGCCCATCTCGGAGTTCACGCGCATCGAGACGGCACCGCAGGTGGACGTGATCACCCGCAAGGACGGTTTCTATTCCGTTTACGTGAAGGCCAACGTGAACAGGGATGCGGGGTTTGACCGCAACGAGCGCCAGCAGGTGCTGGCGGCCTGGCTGGCGGAGCAGAAGTGGCCGGAAAACGTGCACTTCCGCTTCCGCGGCGCGGACGAGGAGCAGGACAAGGCCAAGGCCTTCCTGGGCAAGGCGGTGCTGGCGGCGGTGCTCATCATGCTGCTCATCCTGGTGGCGCAGTTCAACAGCGTGTATCATGCCTCGCTGGTGCTGTTCACGCTGGTGATGTCGGTGGCAGGCGCGCTCATCGGCCTGCTGGTGATGGGGCAGAAGTTCTCCATCATCATGACCGGCACCGGGCTGGTGGCGCTGGCGGGCATCGTGGTGAACAACGCCATCGTGCTCATCGATACCTATCAGCTCAACCGGCGGCGCGGCTTCGGGGCGCGGGCGGCGGCGCTGCTTTCCGCCGTGCAGCGGCTGAGGCCGGTGATGCTCACCACCATCACCACCATCATCGGCCTGCTGCCACTGGTGTTCGAGCTGGATGTGGACTGGCTCTCCGGCCACATCTACCAGGGCAGCGAGATTTCCTCGTGGTGGGTGCAGCTTTCCACCGCCATCGTCTTCGGCCTTGGCTTCGCCACCCTGCTGACGCTGGTGCTGACGCCGGTGATGCTGGTGCTGCCGCAGCGCCTGCAGGAGCTGGGGCAGGGCGCGTTGCGCTGGCTGCCCTGTGTGGCGCGGGAAGCAGGCAGGGGTTGTCAGCGGCGGTGGAGCGGTGAATAAACGCGGCTGAACGGTTCATGCATGCCATCGGGGAGCGAGAGAGATGAACATCCTGCTGATTGGCGCTGGCGGACGGGAGCATGCGCTGGCGTGGAAGATGCGGCAAAGCCCGCTGTGCGGCACGCTGTTTGCCGCGCCGGGAAATGCCGGCATCTGCGCGGAGGCCGAGTGTGTCGATCTGGACATTGACGACTTCGCCGCCGTTATCGATTTCTGCAAGCGCAATGACGTGAAGCTGGTGGTGGTGGGGCCGGAAGCGCCGCTGGTGGCGGGCATGGCCGATGCGCTCGGCGAGGCGGGCATTGCCGTGTTCGGCCCCTCGCAGGCGGCGGCGCGGCTGGAAGGCTCGAAGAGCTTCACCAAGGACATCTGTCGTCGATACGACATCCCCACCGCCGAATATGCGGTGTTCGAGGACGAGGCAACGGCGCTGGCGCACTTGCGGAAGGTGGGCGCGCCCATCGTGGTGAAGGCCGATGGGCTGGCTGCCGGCAAGGGCGTGGTGGTGGCCGATGACATGGAAACGGCGGAAGCGGCCATTCGCGACATCTTCGGCGGGGCCTTCGGGGCTGCCGGGGCGAAGGTGGTGCTGGAAGAGAAGATGGAGGGCGAGGAGGCCAGCTTCTTTGCCCTGTGCGACGGCGTGAACGTCTTGCCGCTCACTGGCGCGCAGGATCACAAGCGGGCATACGATGGCGACGAGGGGCCGAATACCGGCGGCATGGGGGCCTACACGCCGGCACCGGTGCTGGACGAGCCGCAGCAGGCGCTGGTGATGGAGCGCATCATTCGCCCCACGGTGCGGGCGATGGCGGAGATGGGGCACCCCTACAGTGGCGTGCTCTATGCCGGGCTGATGATGACGGAGGAAGGGCCGAAGCTGGTGGAATACAACGTGCGCTTTGGTGATCCGGAATGTCAGCCGCTGATGATGCGCCTGCGCACGGACCTGGTGGAGCTGATGCAGGCCACGGTGGAGCGTGATCTGGCCGGAGGTGCGGCGGACTGGAGCCGGCAGGCGGCGCTGACGGTGGTGATGGCGGCGAAGGGCTACCCCGGCGCTTACGAGAAGGGCAGTGTCATTTCCGGCGTGGAGCAGGCGGAGGAAGACCCGCGGGTGAAGGTGTTTCATGCCGGCACGGCGCTGAACGGGGATGGCGCGCTCATTGCCGCCGGCGGGCGGGTGCTGAACATCACGGCGCTGGGCGAGGACATCGCCGATGCACAGCAGCGGGCCTATGCGGCGGTGGAGAAGATCGACTGGCCGGAAGGCTTCTGCCGCACGGACATCGGCTGGCGGGCGTTGCAGCGTCTGCGGCAGGATGGCGCGTGAGTGGTGTTGAGATGTGCACGGCGCATGGCCGGGGGTTGTGTGCCGGGCAAGCTGCCTGACATGATCTTGTTCATGCACTTGGCATCATGAGAGCTGGCTCAGCCGTGGCAGGTAGGCAGCGCCACGGGCGGCCAGGAAGTCCCACAGCGCGGCGGCGGTGGGCAGCAGGTGCTTCTCCTTGCGGCGCACCACCTGCCACTGGCGCATGATGGGCAGGCCGGGGGCGCGGATGATGCCGAGGCGCCCCTCCTGCAGCTCGTGTGCCACGGTGTGGGCGGAGATGAGTGCCACGCCCAGTCCGGCCATGACGGCCTGCTTGATGGTTTCGTTGGAGCTTATCTCCATGCCGATGTTCGGCTCTATGTCGAGGCGGGCGATGAGTCGCTCGGTCAGGGCACGGGTGCCGGAGCCGTTTTCGCGCAGCAGGAAGGTTTCGTGGGCAAGATCGGCGGGCTGCACGCGGCTGCGGCCGTTCAGCGGATGATCGGGCGGGCACACCAGCACGTGCGGATGCGGGCCGATGATGGATTGCTGCACCGCAAAGTCGCGTGGCGGGCGGCCCATGATGGCAAAGTCGAGTTCGTATTCCATCAGGCGGCGGATGGTAGCCTCGCGGTTGCCGACGAACAGGCGCATTTCCACTTCTTCATGCTCGGCCCGGAAGTCGGCCAGCGCGGCGGGGGCAAAATACTTGGCGGTGGAAACGACGCCAACACGCACCAGCCCGGTGTGGGCGTGCAGCATGTTGCGCAGGGTCTGCGCCGAATCCTTCAGGATGCCGTCCACCTGGTGCGCTGCTTCCAGCAATACCTGTCCTGCCAGGGTGGGGCGCATGCCATCCGGCGTGCGTTCCAGCAGCGGTGCGCCGGCATTCGATTCCAGCTGCTTCAATTGCAGGGAAATGGCCGGTGGCGTTACGTTCAGGCAACGGGCGGCGGCGGCAATGGAGCCGGTTTCCACCACGGCGGCGAAGGCGCGCAGCTGGCGCAGGGTGATTCCTTGCAGGTTCACCGGCATGGATAAAGCGTCTCCCGTATTCCGGAGGGGTGTGTGCATTGGCTCCGGACTGCGATTGCATTCAGTTTTTCTAACGGGATTAGCAAGATATTTCAAATTTACTTTTGAAAGCACCTGAGTCAGGAATGCGGCGCATGGCGCAGTTTTTTCTGCCGGCAGCAGAATGCTGGCGGGCCGCAGGCTGTGGAAAAACGCCGTGGGACGCGGGGCAAAACGTCCCATGCGTGGTTGCGGCATATTGCATATGTCATGTTCCTGCTGCTAAGGCAGAGGCACGAGGGGCCGAATTCAGGCGTGCCGGCTTCCTGTGCCGTGGCGGCTGGGCGAATGCCCGGCGTCTGCGAGAGCGTGGCAGGCGCGCGTGATGGGGAGCGTGGATTTTCAGGTGGCAGGGGCCTCCTTTCACGGTGTGCGGAAGGGGGCGCGCCTGCGCAAGCAACGTCAGGGTGGGCATGAGCGATTTCACGACGCTGGAAGATTGGTTGCAGCAGGCTTGCGCCGGTGATGCGGCGCGGCAGGCGGCTGGCGAGACCTTGCTGAAGCTGGCGGCGGCGGCGCGCGATGTGTCGCACATGGTGGCGCGCGGGCCGATGGATGAAGCCGTGGCCGGCGTGGAGCGCAGCGAGCGCCCGGCGCGGTTCGACGAGAAGGCCGGCGAGCTGTTCATGGCGGCGTTGCAAGGTGCGCCGGTGGCGCAGATCGCGCGTGAGCGCGGCATGCTGCTGGAGGGCAGCGCCGGTGCGCCGGTGGCGCTGGCGATCGATGTGCTCAATGGCGTGCAGAACATTGTTGCCAACATTCCCACCGGTTCGTTCTTCTCCTTCCTGCCGGAGAAGGGGGAGGAAACCTTCGCCCAGCCCGGCACGGAGCAGGTGTGCGGCGGCTTCTTCATGTATGGGCCGCGCACCATGCTGGTGTTCTCCTTCGGGCAGGGCACGCAGGTGGCCAACATGGACCCGGAGACGGGGGTGTTTCACATCACCTCCGAGCAGCGCACGCTGCCGCCGGAGCCGGCGCGTGAATATGCCGCCAATGCCTCCAACTACCGGTTCTGGGATTCGGCCATTCGTGCCTACATCAACGACATGATCGACGGAGCCGATGGCCCGCGCGAGGTGGACTACAACATGCGCTGGGCCTCTTCGTTGCCGGCGGAGACGGTGCGCATTCTCAACCGTGGCGGCATTTTCCTGTATCCGGGCGATGCGCGCCCGGGGCACCGGGAAGGGCGCATGCGGCTGCTGTTTCATGCCAACCCGGTGGCGCTGGTCGTCGAGCAGGCGGGCGGGGCGGCCACCGATGGCGAGCAGCGGATACTGGAGAAGGTGGCGGGTGCGCGTGATCAGCGCACGCCACTGATTTTCGGCAGCCCGACGGAGGTGGAGCGGGTGAAGCGCTATTACGAGCTGCCCATGGGGGGCGCGCACTCGCCGCTGTTCTCGCGGCGCGGGCTGTTTCGCTGAGCATGCTGCCGCGCAGCTGGTGCGCGGCCAGGAGAATTTCGCAACAACGACCTGTTTCGGAGGGGATAGATGTCTGTCAAGCATCCCATCATTTCGGTAACCGGCTCATCGGGTGCGGGTACCTCCACGGTGAAGCGCACGTTCGAGCAGATCTTCCGGCGCGAGGGCATCAAGGCTGCCTTCATCGAGGGTGATGCCTTTCACCGTTATGACCGCATGGCAATGAAGGAGGCGATGAAGAAGGCGGAGGAAGAGGGCAACCCGCACTTCTCGCACTTCGGCCCGGAGGCCAACCTGCTGGACGAGCTGGAGAAGGCCTTCAAGCGCTATGCCGAAACCGGCGTGCTGCGCACCCGCCATTACGTGCACGATGACGAGGAGGCGGAGAAATACGGTGTGCCGCCGGGCAAGTTCACCGAGTGGGAGGAGATTCCGGCGGGTGAATCCGATCTGCTGCTGTATGAGGGGCTGCATGGCGCGGTGGTTACCGACGAGGTGAACGTGGCCCAGCATGCCGACCTGAAGATCGGCGTGGTGCCGGTGATCAACCTGGAGTGGATCCAGAAGATTCATCGCGACAAGAAGGAGCGTGGCTACACCACCGAGGAGGTGAGCGCCACCATCCTGCGCCGCATGCATGACTACGTGCATTACATCTGCCCGCAGTTCTCGCAGACGGACATCAACTTCCAGCGGGTGCCGACGGTGGATACCTCCAACCCGTTCATCGCCGAGTGGATTCCGACGGTGGGTGAATCGATGGTGGTGATCCGCTTCAAGGATCCGCATGGCATCGACTTTCCCTACCTGCTGTCGATGATCAAGGACAGCTTCATGACGCGGGCGAACACCATCGTGATTCCGGGCGACAAGCAGGACCTGGCCATGCAGCTGATCCTGACGCCGATGATCAACCGGCTGATCGAGCGCAAGCAGCGGGCCATCTGATACCGCTTTCCGGCTGCCGGCGCGCAGCAGCGCAAAAGGGGCGGCCTGCGGAACAACCGAATAGCGAAAGCGAAACGTGCGAGGAGCAACAGCTGATGAGTAACGTGAGCCTGAAGGACATGGCCAATGCCATCCGCGCCCTGTCCATGGATGCGGTGCAGAAGGCCAACTCCGGCCATCCGGGCATGCCCATGGGCATGGCAGATGCGGCCACCGTGCTGTGGACGAAGTTCCTGAAGTTCGATGCGAAGGCGCCCGACTGGGCGGATCGCGACCGCTTCGTGCTGTCCGCCGGGCACGGCTCCATGCTCCTGTATTCGCTGCTTTACCTGAGCGGTTTCAAGCAGGCCACCATCGACGAGATCAAGAACTTCCGGCAGATCGGCTCGCGCATGGCGGGGCATCCGGAATATGGCCACCTGGAGGGCGTGGAGGTTACCACCGGCCCGCTTGGCTCCGGCCTTGCCACGGCCGTGGGCATGGCGCTGGCGGAGCGCATGATGAACGCCCGCTATGGCGATGAGCTGGTGGATCATTACACCTGGGTCATCGCCGGCGACGGCTGCCTGATGGAGGGCGTCTCGCACGAGGCCATCGATCTTGCCGGGCATCTGAAACTCAATCGCCTCATCGTGCTGTGGGACGACAATTCCATCACCATCGACGGTGCCACCGATGTCGCCACCTCGATGGATCAGCTCAAGCGCTTCGAGGCCGCCGGCTGGCGCACGCTGAAGTGCGACGGGCACGACTTCGATTCCATCGAGAAGGCGCTGGCCGAGGCGAAAAACTCCGACGCGCCGGTGCTCATCGACTGCAAGACCATCATCGGTTTTGGCGCGCCCAACAAGCAGGGCACGGAGGCCACCCACGGCGCGCCGCTGGGCGAGGACGAGATCGCCGCGGCGCGCGAGGCGCTGGGGTGGAATCATCCGCCGTTCGAGGTGCCGGAAGACATCCTGAGCGCCTGGCGCGAGGCCGGCAGCCGTGGTGCGGCGGAGCGCGAGGCATGGGAGAAGCGGCTGGCCGCATCCCCGAAGAAGGCGCAGTTCGAGGCCGACGTGGCGAGCAAGGTATCGGACGAGACGCTGGCCGCCATCAACGACTTCAAGAAGAAGCTGGCGGAGGAGAAGCCGAAGCTGGCCACGCGGCAGGCCTCGCAGAAGACGCTGGAGGTCATCATTCCGGCGCAGGAAAACATCATTGGCGGTTCTGCCGACCTGACGCACTCCAACCTGACCATCGTCAAGGGCATGGAGTCGGTGAAGCCGGGTGATTATGCCGGGCGCTACATCCACTACGGCGTGCGCGAGTTCGGCATGGGCTGCGCCATGAACGGCATTGCCCTGCACAAGGGCTTCCTCAACTACGGTGGCACCTTCCTCATCTTCTCCGACTACATGCGCGGGGCCATCAGGCTGGCAGCGCTGCAGGGGCTGCCCGTAACCTACGTCTTCACCCACGACTCCATTGGCCTGGGCGAGGACGGGCCGACGCACCAGCCGGTGGAGATCCTGCCGGCGCTGCGTGCCATCCCGAACCTGCGGGTGATCCGCCCGGCGGACGCGGTGGAGACGGCAGAAGCCTGGGCAGTGGCGTTGCAGTCCGAAAGCACGCCGACGGCGCTGGCGCTGTCGCGGCAGGGCTGGGAGGCGCTGCGCACCGAACACACGGATGAAAACCTTGTGGCAAAGGGTGCCTACGTCATTCATGGCGACGCCGAAAACCGCGACGTAACGCTGCTGGCTACCGGTTCGGAAGTGTCGCTGGCGGTGGCGGCGGCGGAAACGCTTGCCGGCGAGGGCATCAAGGCAGCGGTGGTTTCCATGCCGTGCTGGGAGCTGTTCGAGGAGCAGGATGCCAGCTATCAGGCCGCCGTGCTGGGCGATGCGCCGCGGGTGGCGGTGGAGGCCGCCGTGGAGATGGGCTGGCAGAAGTGGCTGGGCGAGAATGGTCGTTTCATCGGCATGAAGTCGTTCGGTGCCTCCGGCCCCGGTGGTGCGCTTTACGAGCACTTCGGCATCACGGCCGAGAATGTCGCCAAGGCAGCGAAGGAACTGCTGGGCCAGGCCTGAGGCAACGGTATCGGCAATCAATCCGGCTGGCGGGCAGGGAGGTTTCCGCCAGCCACATGACAACATCACCACGACAGGGGAAAGAACATGGCGATCAGGGTAGCGATCAACGGTTTCGGGCGCATCGGGCGCAACGTGCTGCGAGCGGCGGTGGAGTCGGGGCGCGACGACATCGAGTTCGTGGCCATCAACGACCTCGGCCCGGTGGAGACCAACGCGCACCT
>JALSGQ010000161.1 GCA_026982665.1 Hyphomicrobiales bacterium
CATCTTGAAGAAGTCTTGTAAGGTATCGCTCCAATGAACGTGCTTTTGTTCTTTGGCCTTCTATGAGACCGACATGATTTCCATTCACAAGAAAATAAAGCACACCCTCCACAATTCTGGCGGCATCGCCAAGCTGCAGATTGCATAGCTCCAGCTCGGGCACAGACTGATCAAGGTCTCCATTGATCCCCGGAACATCAACGCCCGCCTTTACGTGCAGCAATTGCCCGCAAAAGAAAGGGCCGTTCCATGTCTGTGGATCAGACATCTTGTTGAGCACTACGTAGGTTCCATCCTGATCCAGATCCTTCTTGCGAGCGCTGACATCTTCAAAAAGTTGAGTCTGCTCGTCGCTACGGGCCGCACGCCGCAATATGTCAACCACCATGTCCTTGAGGTTGAAGTCTTCCCATAAATGCTCTGTGTTCACGTATCTGTATTGAACTGTTGCATATTTCACTGCTTCTCTCCCCCTGATCACCGCGCCCGCCGCCAGATCCACACCACCCGGCCCAGAATGTCCAGCCGCTCTATGTCCTCCGGCGCAAAGGGGCCGTATTCCGGGTTGTCGCTGCCAAACATGATGCTGCCGTCATGCGGGCTCACCTTCACCCGCTTCACCTGCAGGTGGTCGCCGGGGCGGAACACGTAAATGCCGCCCAGCCGCGGGTCGCGCTGGGCGGTGTCCACCAGCAGCATGTCGCCGTGCGCAATGGTCGGCTCCATGCTGTTGCCGTGCGCCTCGATGATGCGCGCCGCCTCCGGCTGGCAGCCCAGCGAGCGCAGCAGCTGCTTCGTCATCGGCAAAAGCTCCCGCACCTCGTCCGCCTCGTTGTAGCAGCCATGCCCGGCTGAGGCCCGCACGTTCAGCACCGGCACCCGCACCAGGTCGCCCGCCGCCCCCGCCTCCGGCGTGCCCTCGCCCGTGGCCAGCCACGCGAAGTCCACACCAGCCCCTGCGGCAATGGCCGCAATGGTGTCCAGGTAGGGGCGCTTCCCCTTCATGATGCCCCTGATCGTGGCCTCGTTGATGCCGACCTTCTCCGCGAACTTGCGCAGAGACATGTCGCCAATGACCTGCTTCAGGCGCCGGGAAATCCCCTCAGCGTCAGCACCCATGCGTTTCTCCCCACGCAAAATGCGTCCCAAGTGTTGACATGTGTCAACTTAGAACGCATTATGCGTTCAGTTATTCGCAAACACATCAAGCCAACACGCACATGGTTAACGGAATGCCTCGCTGGGACAGACATGCCATCAAGGCCGAGATCTACCGCCGCGGCCAGACCCTGACCGGTCTCGCCCGGCAGGCAGGGCTGGCTGACAACGCCATCCGCATGGCCCTGATGGGCAAGCGCTGGGCAAGGGCCGAGCAGGTCATTGCCGACTTCCTCGACGTGCCTGCCGACGCCCTTTTCCCGCTCCCGAGAAACATTCCGTTGCGCAGCTCAGACTCTGGCACATCGCGCCGTCGGCGGCAACGCCGCGGTGCTTCGGGCGGTCGCCGCATCCGCGGCGGCCAAAAGAAAGCGGCGGCACGCCCCGCAAAGCGCACCGCCGCGTGAACTCTCCAAAGAAAGGAGAACCATCATGAGCAACATTATCACATCCACGGCAGATTTCAACGGTGTCGAGCTCACCATCATCCACAAGGACGGCCAGCGCTGGCTCACCGCCGAGCAGGTCGGCATCGCCCTGCAGCTGAATTTCCCGCGCATCGCCGCCGCCAAGATTTATCGCCGTCATAAAGACGAGTTCGAACAAGGGGTTGATGTAGCAGAAACCAAATTGGTTACGGCTACCGGTGCAAAGGACGCGCTCATCTTCAGCTCCACCGGCTGCATGCTGCTGGCCATGTTCGCCCGCAGCAGGCGGGCCAAGGAGTTCCGTCGCTGGGCCAAGCATGTGCTGGCCGGCGCGGCGGCAGATCATGATGCCCTGGTGCGCGAGCTGCTGGCCGCCCGTCCGCTGTGGCGGCAGATCCTCTCGCTCAAGGGCATGATGAACGACCGCGGCGAGCACCTGCCCAACAAGACCATCGCCGCCGCCCTCGGCATTCACAAGGACACCCTGCGCAAGCACCTGCGCCGCATGGAGGCGCTGGGCATCATCCCGCGGCCCGAGAACTACGAGCGCTATCGCGCCATGGCCGCCCACCTGCCCACCATCACCCGCCGCAACCACCAGCACTGAGAGGAGGGCTAGGCCATGACCATGCAAAAGGCATTCACCACCCCGCCCAGCACCCACCCGGTCATGGAACGGTTGCTTGCGTGCGGCTGCCCCGTCTGCGGGGTCAAGGCCCGCCGGGTGCAGCAGCGCAGCGCCATGGAAAGCTGGCGTGTGCACTGCTCCTGCCTCGTCCGCATCGTCGGATATCCCGGCATCGTGAGGGTGGAGCGGCGCTGCCGTCATGCCGCCTTCTCCGATCTCACCCAGCGCCGCCTGCGCCTGCTGGTGAAGGACGAGCGCATCAAGGTGGAGGGCTGAGCCATGACCAGGTTGCAGATCCTTGCCCAGGCCCTGCGCGAGATGGCCACCGCGGCAGAGGAGGGCCGGGTGGCCGGCGCCTCCATCGTCTGGCTCGATGAGCAGGCAAACTCCCGCGCCATCGTTTATTCGCCGCGCGTGAAGGACGAGGCCGGCGCACTGTTCGGCGGGCTTGTTGTCAACGCCGCCATCATGGCCATAGCCGCCGGTATTTCGCGGGAGCATGCCGCGCAGATCATGCGTATGAGTTTCGCCACCGCCCTGCGGGAGTGGGAGGAGGTGGATCATGCGTGAGCCGTCCATCGTCTCCCATCCCGGCGCCGGCTGGCGCGGCGAGCCGCTGATGCCGCCGCTGGACGAGGCCGAGTGCCTGCCCACCATCGTCGGGGTGCCGGCCACGCCGGCACCTGCCGGCGCTGCCACCGCCAGCACGTCCGGCTGGGGCTGGGCCTGTCCGCTGGCCGGCGCCGCGGTCTTCCTCGCCCTGCTGCTGGCCCTCGTCATCTGGGGCATCTGGCACGATGCCCGCCACGGCATGGAGGGTTACTGATGCCCCCGCGCTGGCAGACATCAGACTGGCTCACCGCCGCCGAGCTGGCGGAGCTTCAGCTCGCCGGCCTGCCGGGCACCAGGCGAGGCATGCAGAAGCTCATCCGGCGGGAGGGCTGGCAGAGCAGCGGCAAGGCCCGCCGCCGCCAGGGCCGCGGTGGTGGCTGGGAATATCACCTCTCCCTGCTGCCGGAAGCCGCGCTGAACGACCTGCTCGCCCGCCGCTTCGCCGCCTGCGCCCGCGAGCAGTCCATCGAGCTGCCGCCGGCAGACAGTCCGGAGATGGCCCGCGCGCTCGCCCGCGCCCAGCTCGTCATGGCCGCCCAGGCCGACCTCGGCGGTGGCCGCGCCTCCTCCCTGGAGCGCTTCTGCCACCTTTATAATAATGGTGTCCTGCCGGTCTCTGATGCCATCCGCCAGCTCGTCCCTTCCGTCAGCCCCGCCTCCATACGCCGCTGGCGCCAGGCCCTGGCCGCTGGCGATCTGCCCCGCCTGGCAAACACTCGCCGCCGCCGCGCCGGGCGCTCGCCCATCGACCGCGCCAACGATGGTGCCCTGGCCCGCCACGTCGCCGCCCTGCTGCTGGCCCGCCCGCAGCTCTCCGCCGCCCAGATCCGCGATCTCGCCATCGCCGAGTTCGGCGAGACCGTCGATGTAGGCGGCCATCGCCGCCCCATGCCCACCCTGCGCAGCTTCCAGCGCTGGCTGGAGCGCTACCGCCGCCAGAACGCCGCCGCCATCGCAAGGGTGGCGGATCCTGATGGCTACCGCAGCAAATACCGCCACGCCGGCGGCAGCCGCGATGGCTGGGTGAAGGCGGTCAACGACCTCTGGGAGATCGATGCCTCGCCGGCGGACGTCATGACCACCGAGGGCCGCGCCTCCGTCTATGTCTGCATCGATGCCCACAGCCGCCGCATGCTGGTGCACGTCAGCCGCACGCCGCGCACCCAGGCCATGCTGGCGCTGGTCAATCGCGCCATCATCGAGTGGGGTGTCCCCCGCGTCATCCGCTCCGACAACGGCTCCGATTTCACTTCGCATCAGGCCCGCGCCACCTTCCAGGCCCTCGGCATAGAGCACGATGTCTGCCCGCCCTTCCAGCCGCAGCGCAAGGGCAAGGTGGAGCGCGCCATCCGCACCCTCATGCATTCCTTCATGCCGCTGCTGCCCGGCTACGTCGGCCACAATGTCGCCGAGCGCAAGCAGCTCGAGGCCCGCAAGGCCTTCGCCCAGCGCCTCGGCCAGCAGCCGGAGAAGCTGCTGCAGGTGGACATGTCCATGGCCGAGCTGCAGCAGGCCATCGACCGCTGGGTGCAGCATGTGTATGAGCACCGCCCGCACAAGGGGCTGGGCGGGCGCACGCCGTTTCAGGTGGCCGCCGCCTGCACCGCCCCGCGCCGCCGGGTGGAAACGCCCGAGGCTCTCCACCTGCTGGCCGCGCCGCTGGCCTCCGGCGGCGGCCTGCGCACCGTCGGGCGCGAGGGCGTGCGGGTGAACGGCCATCTCTACATCACCCGCCATGTCGCCGCCGGCCAGCAGGTGCTGGTGCGGCATGACCCGGCAGACCTCGGGCGCATCTGGCTGTTCGACCCCACCACGCAGGAGCTGCTGGATGAGGCCATCTGCCCGGAAGTCGCCGGCATCGACCCGGAGGCCGCCCATGCCGCCGCCCGCCAGGCCCGCGATGCCCTGGTGCGCGACGCCGTCGCCGATGCCAGGGCAGAGGCCCGCCGCCTCGCCCGCAACCCGCGCCAGCTCATGGAGCGCACCCTCACCACAGCCGAGCGCCGCCATGCCGCCGTGCTGCCCTTCCCGCCACGAGCCGAGGAGCACACCACCGATGCATTGCAGGCCGCCGCCCAGGCCACCGGCGAGCGCCCCGCCCCCACACCCGCCAGCCAGGTCTCGCCGGAGATCCGCCAACGGGTGGAGCAGCAGATACTGGCCGAGTGGCAGCAGCAGCAGGCCGGCAACATCACCCCGCTGCCCCCGCGCGAGGAGGAACCTGACGATGTTGCCCGCTTCAAGCGTGCCCTGCGGCTGGAGCGGGCGCTCGCCGCCGGCGAGGCGTTGGAGCAGGAAGATGCCGCCTGGCTGCGCGGCTATCAGCGCACCGCGGAATACCGGGCGCAGCAGCGCCTGATGGAGGATTTCCCCCAGCTCTACGGGCTGGCGGGCAATGGTCAGTAGCCAATGGTCAGTAGCGTTTCGTGCAACAGGAGCAACCAACCATGCAGGGGAACCATCTCATGATCACCGTGGCACCGCTTTCCAACGTGCGGGCCTTCGCCGCCATGCTCGAGCAGCTGGTGGATCGCCACCCCAGCCTGCCCGGCATCGGCGTCTTCTACGGCCCTTCCGGCTTCGGCAAGACGGTGGCCGCCACCCAGGCCATCAACCGCTTCAACGCCGTCTGCATCGAGGTCGGCTTTTCCTGGACATCCCGCGTGCTGGTGGATGCCATCCTGCGCGAGCTGGAGCTGGCCCGCACCCCCACCGTGGCCGAGGGCGTGCAGGCCGTCATCCAGGCGCTGGGAGAGCAGCAGCGCCCGCTCATCATCGATGAGGCCGACCACCTGCTGCAGAAGCGCACCATAGAGCTGGTGCGCGAGATCCACGACCGCACCGGCGTGCCCATCGCCCTCATCGGCGAGGAGCAGATGCCAGCCAAGATGACGCGCTGGGAGCGCTTCCACAACCGCGTGCTGGTCTGGGAACCGGCCCAGCGCGCCACCATGGCGGATCTCAAGCTGCTGGCCGGCATCTATGCCGATGGCATCGACATCGACGAGATGCTGCTCGCCCGCCTGCTGAAGGAATGCGCCGGCGTCGTCCGCCGCCTCTGCGTCAACCTCTCCCGCATGCGGGAGGAGGCCCTGCGCCGCGGCGCCACCCGCCTCACGCTGGCCGACTGGAGCGATCAGCAATTCTGGACAGGCCAGGCCCAGCCCCTGGCCAGGAGGGCGTCATGAACAAGGGCATCATCAACAACCGGCAGAACCCCACCGCCCGCGTGCTGCACCGGCCCGTCGGTTCCAGGGCGCGTTCGCGGCTTAACCAGCGCCCGCACATGTGGCAGGTCATGTGCAATCTCTCGCGCAGCGGCCCCTTCACCATTGCCGACGTGGTGGGCCGCCTGAACAGCGCCACCGCGGACAGCGTGCGCAAATACCTCCGCGCCCTGCTGGCTGCCGGCTACGTGCACCGGCAGGACAACCGCGCCGCCGGTGGCAGCGTCCTGTGGCAGGTCGTGCGCCCGCAGGCCCAGGCCCCGCGCCTGCGCCGGGATGGTGCGGCCAGCAGCGACGCAGGGCGCGGCCAGCAGCACCTGTGGAACGCCATGCGGCGGCTGAAGAGCTTCGACTATCACGAGCTGGCGGCCCTGGCCTCCACCGAGGAGGTGCGCATCAGCCCCGCCACCGCCCAGCGCTACATCGGCCTGCTGCACCGCGCCGGCTACCTGCAGGAGGTGCAGCGCCCCCGCCCGCGCCATCGCGGGCGCTATCGCCTCAAGCTCAATACCGGGCCGCGGGCACCGCGCATCATCCGCACCCTGCATGATCCCAACACCGGCGATGTCATCATCGGCGAGGAATGGCTGAAAGGGGAGGACGCGGCATGAGCACCACCACCCACAGCGCCATGGAGCGCGCCCGCGCCGCCTGGGGCGATGCCCTGCCGGACTGGGTGGCGGAACTGGCCGCCGCCTGCGACGCCAGCAGCCAGAGCCGGGTGTCCCGCCGCATCGGCTATTCGGCCAGCGTCATCAGCCAGGTGCTGTCCCGCACCTACCGCGGCTCGCTCGCCACCGTGGAGCAGAAGGTGCGCGGCGCGCTCATGCAGGAAACCATCGACTGCCCCGTCATGGGCGAGCTCTCGCGAGACCGCTGCATCGACAACCAGCGCCTCGCCGCCCGCGGCGTCATCGCCACCAGCTCCATGCGCAGCCGGCTCTATCACGCCTGCCGCCGCTGCCATCACTCCAGGATGAAAGGGGAATGACCATGCAGATCAAGCTCTCAACCACCTTGCGTAACATCCGCGACCAGCTCCGCGGCCACGAGATCGCCGACGGCCAGGTCATCATCCGCGGCGAGGCCCTCTCCAGCCTGGTCGAGACACTCGGCCTCGCCGCCGATGCCGCTGCCGCCCTGGAGCGGGAGCTGGAACAGGCCCGCACGCAGCCACGGGTGCAGGCCCGCCCGGCGGGCCGCGTGTTGCCGCTGCCGCGCCGGGCGCATCACGCCCGCCGCCATTCTCCCTGGCGACCAGCGCACCACGCCACGCCCGGGTATGTGATCGACGATGATGACGGAGGAGACGCGGCATGAAACAGCTCAGCAAGCAACAACTGCGCCAGCGCCTGCATGAATTGCAACGCGCCCGGCGCAACATCCGCCGCCAGGCGGCGCAGTGGAACCACGAGGCCGACGTGCTGCGCCGTAAGGCCGATGAACTGCTCGCCACCGATGCCCTGCTGGCCGACGAGGAGCAGGCGCTGGCGCAATACCTGGATGGGAGGGAGCAATGCCACGCGTAAAGACCATGGCCCGCAATCTGCCGGTGCCGCAGGACGAGGCCGAGGCAAACGATTCCATCGCCCGCATCGGCAAGATCGACCGCGAGATGAAGCGCCTTGAGGCCGACCGGGATGACGAGCTCGCCCGCATCAAGGATGCCTACGGCCAGCGCCTCAAGCCGCTGAAGGAGGAGCGCGAGGCCCTCATCGCCGGGCTGGAAACCTGGGCTGCCGGCCATCGCCGGCAGCTGCTGAAGCACGGGCGCAAGTCCGTGCGCTTTCCCGCCGGCGAGTTCGGCTGGCGCCTGCGCCCGCCCAGGGTAACCATCAGCAGCAAGGTGGATGTCATTGCCGAGCTGCAGGCCCGTGGCCTTGAGCGCTTCATCCGCGTCATCCGCCAGGTGAACCGCGAGGCCATCCGCGAGGAGCCGCAGGCCGTGGCCGATGTGCCCGGCATCAGGGTCGGCTCCGCTGGCGAAACCTTCTGGGTGGAGCCCTTCTATGCCGACAAGCAGGATGCCTGAACACCATCTCGAAGGGGCCTTCACCGCCCCTTCGAGCATGCATTTGAGCCTTTTGAACACGGAGCTTTTACATGCCCGCCGCAGCCCGCAACAAGACCACCCCGCAGCGCCGCAGCCTGCTGGCCCAGGTGCACATCGCCCGCAAGGACATGGGGCTGGATGATGACACCTACCGCGCCCTGCTGCATCGCATCACCGGCGCACGCTCCGCCGCCGACATCGAAGACGCCGGCCTGCGCCAGGTATTGCGGGAGATGCGCCGCCTCGGCTGGCGTCCTGCGGCCCGCCAGCGCACGGGCCGCGCGCGCCGCAGGTGGCGCGCCGCCTCGCCCTATCCGCACGTGCGCAAGGTTTTCGCCGTCTGGGGGGAACTCAAGCGCCGTGGCATCTGGCGCGATCCTCGCCGTTCATCCCTCGCCGCCTTCGTCCGCCGCATGACCGGCGTCGATGACCCCGACTGGCTTACTGCCTCCCAGGCACGCCTTGTCATCGAGGCCCTGAAAGACATCGGCACTCGCGCCGGCATCGACTGGCAGCAGGTGGAGGCCCAGGCCCGCCGGCAACGCCGCTGATGGTGCCATCCCCAGCCCGCGCCGCCCTTTGGCGGCCTTTCTTCGGCCCGGCATTGCAACCGTCGGTAGAGATTGCCCACCCCGACTCCGGCCCTGCACAAAAATCGGCAACCAATTGATATTTCGTGATTATTTTGGAAGTGGGAACTCCCGCATGGAAGTGCGAACAGGTTCCCACTTCTGCATCAACCGCCAGGCCGCGGTGCGTCCTGATTTTTTCCGGTATTTCAGCAGGCTGCTGTCATTCTGCCGCGCCCCGCCCGCTCACGAATGGTGTCGCCCAGGGCCGCTTTCCACGCCAGCAGCACCCCGATCCGATCACGAATTGTGTCGCCCACTAAAAAAGGGGCCGCGCCCACCAGCGCCGCCTCAATTCCCGACAAAGCCCTAAATCTCCGCGCCTTTTCCCGCCAATTCCCGCCTTTTCCCACCTATTCCCGCCCCCTCCCTCCAATCACCAATTCTGTCGTCTTACACCTCAAGCGCCGCCAACACAAGCCAGCAGTGGCCAATTTCGTCAGGCAATGGCTGGATCATCCTTCCCCACGCTTGCCCGCGCGCCATTGCAACGCGCGCCCGCATGACCAGGCATAGGCCACGCGACCATGCGTTCATGCCAGCGGAAGGAACGATGCAATGGAGAAGAAAACCAGCCATGACGACCAGCCCGGCAAGGCGGAAACCCTGCTCACCACGGAGCAAGCCACCCAGCTGCTGCGCATCTCGCGCAAGACGCTGGAGCGCATGCGCGTGGAAGGCCGCGGCCCGAAATTCGTGAAGATCGGCAGATGCGTCCGCTACCGCCAACGCGACCTGCTCACCTGGATCACGATCAACACCTGAAGCAGGCGTTGGCTTCATGAGCAACACCAATCACCCCTTGCGCCGCAGCTTCGCCTCGGACGGGTCGTAGGCATATTCCGTGATGGTGCCATCCAGCAGATGCTGCACGGCCTCGTCGATGGCATCCAGCGGCACCAGGAACCATTCCCGCGGCTTCAGCGCCCGCCCGAAGCGGTCCTGGATCTCGACATCGAGCCGCGCATTGTCGAAGAAGCGATGCAGCAGGTGCTCCAGCCGGTAGCGGTCGATATTGTATAGCTGCCAGGTGGCAACCACCTCCACGTCGGCCATCAGGAATGTCGGGTCCTCCGCGGCATTGGCAATACGCTTCTCCACCTCGCCGGAGGTGATGCCGATCTTGTGCAGCGTGTCCCTGATTTCCCTGATCTGCGGATGGTCGGACTTGCTGCGCAGCACATACAGCGTGCCGCTGAAGACATCGCCATCTTCCTGCTCGCCGGAGAACAGGGGCCCGGGTTTCGGTTCGCTGATACGCCGGCCCGCCCTGTCCTTGTGCAGCGCGCGCTGCAGGGAGCGCATCAGCAGGTTGCTCTCCGTGCCATTGTCGTAGATGACGCGCAGGCGGCGGTCCGGCCGCTCGCTCTTCGTGCGGCGCTCCTCTTCTCCCTCCTCGGCCACGTGGATGATCTGGCCGTTGAGGATGAACCAGTCCCCCTTGCGGATGGAGGCATCCTTGCCGAAGCGGCTGGCCGTGCGCACACCGGTCTCCAGCTCCTGCCTGACCTGCTCGAACAGCGGGCGGAAGCGCTCGAAGTCCTCGCACGGGCGCTGCGATGCCACGTCATCGGGCATCTGCGGGCGGGCACCTGAGCGCACATGGGCAAGGCGCGTGAGTTCATCATCGGCGGAGATGCCCAGCTCCGCCAGCAGGGCATCGTCATCCAGCTCTTCCGCCGCCAGCGAGGCATCCGCGGCGCCATCCGGCGCATCCAGCAACCGCAATGGATCATGCGGCTCAAGCAAGCTGCACATCTCCTCATCGGCGCGCATGCGCTGCAGCCGGCGCGCGTATATCCGCTCGAAGATATCGCACCCCTCGGCATCGACCGGCGCTCGCCCATGCTCCTGCACGAAGCGGACGATCTCCTCGAAGCTGGCGATGACGTATTCCTGCTGCGATGTCAGCTCGCGCGCCGGGGCGGGGGCAGTATCCACGCCCAGCTCCGCCAGCAGGGCATCGTCCTCCTCGGTCAGGCGCTCATTCCACTTCGGCATTGCGCTGTCGCTCCTGCTCCCGCTTCAGCCGCGCCAGATAGGCCACGCCCTCGGCCATGCGCCGCTCCCAGGGGTCTGCCGCGTTCATCTCCGGCAGACGGCCATGGCGCTTCTTGAAGTCCAGGGCTCGGCGGGCCAGCAGGCGCGCCTCTTCCAGATCCATGCTCAGCCGCTTCGCCGTGATGATCTCGTGAATGCGCTTCAGCCGCTCCTCGTTCATTGCCTTGGCGAGGATGGAATAGGCCTCGCTGAACGGATTGACGGCATCGATGAGATCCACATCCAGCTCCCGCACGTCCATGACGAAACGGCGCACGCCATCGATGAAGGCGGTATTGGCCTCCACCTGCTCGCCGTCATGGGCGGCAGCCACCTGCTTGGCCTGCTGCACCAGATTGAGGGCGGCAACGGCACGCTGGCGGATGGCCTCGCGGTCTTCCTCGTCCAGGTGCGGATACTTGTCGCGCACGATCTTGCCCATGCGCTCGATGGTGATCTCCTGCGGCATCAGGTTCTCGTCGAACAGGCCACGCTGCATGGCCTGCCTGTCCTGCAGGAAGGAGGCGACCACCTCGTGCAGGTCTTCCTGGCAGATCTTGCGCGCCTCCTCGCTCTTCGGTTCGGCCAGCCCCTTCACCTCCACCAGCAGCGTGCCGCGCTCCTCGTTGAAGCCGACGTTGCAGCCTTCAGGGTCATAACCGCCAGGGCCGTAGTCGAAGCCCTTCTCCGGACCGCTGTCCGGCCTCTTGGGGCGGAACTCGAAGCGCGGCACCAGCACCTGCTCCATCAGCAGCGAGGCGGCAATGGCCTTCAGGGTGTCGTTCACCGCCTCGGTTACCACATCCTGCGATGCATCCGGTTCGGCGATGAGGTTGGTGAAGCGCGCGCGCGTCTTGCCCGGCGCATCGCGCGTGGTGCGGCCAATGATCTGCACCACCTCGGTGAGTGATGAGCGATAGCCGATGGTCAGGGCATGCTCGCACCAGATCCAGTCGAACCCCTCCTTGGCCATGCCCAGCGCGATGATGATGTCCACGTGGTCGCGATTGTCCTGCTGCGCCGGGTCGCGCAATGCCCGCACCACGTGGTCGCGCCTGGCCGGGTCATCCTCCACCAGGTCGGCGATCTTCAGCACGCGGCCATCGGGCCTGAGCACGCGATGAAAGCCGGTGGCCTCGTCCACGCCCAGCCATTCGCCGAGCGCGTTCATGATGGCGTCCACTTCCGCATACTTGTCCTTGGTGCTCTCGCGCGAGCCGACGTGCGGGATGTGGATGATGGTCTTCTCGTCCGCATCCAGCACCGCCAGCAGCTCGTCCATCCAGCGCCCGGAGTAGAAATAGTAGCCGATGTGCAGCTCCTTCAGCCAGGTGTAGCCATTGAGCTGCTCGTAGTAGGTGAAGGTTACGGTCTCGAACTTCTCCTCGTCCTCCGGCAGCAGGATGGGAATGGCATCGCCGCGGAAGTAGGAGCCGGTCATGGCCACCATGTGCACACGGTTGCGGGCAATCAGCTCGGAGAGCTGCCGGCCCAGCACGTTGGCGTCGGTATCGGCGCTGACGTGGTGAAACTCGTCAATGGCGATGAGGCGCTCATCGAAGACTTCGATGCCGAACTGCTCCACGGCGAAGCGAAAGGTGGCATGGGTGCAGATGAGCACCTCGTCATCGCTGTTCAGGAACTCGCCCACCGCCTTCACCTTGCTGCCATCGGTGCCCGGCGCCTCGCACAGGTTCCAGCGCGGGTTCACCTCCCAGTCGGCCCAGAAGCCGTTCTCACTCAGCGGCAGGGAGTTGAAGCTGGCACCGATGGAGCGCTCCGGCACGGCGATGATGGCCTGCTTCAGCCCCTGGTGGCGCAGCTTGTCCAGGGCGATGAACATCAGCGCCCGGCTCTTGCCCGAGGCCGGCGGCGACTTGATGAGCAGATACTGCTCGCCGCGGCGCTCGTAGGCCCGCGCCTGCATGGGCCGCATGCCCAGCTCGTCCACCTGATGCGTGCGCCCGGTGGCGGCGTATTTCACCTTGATGGCGGGGATGTCTGCCCCTGCTTTCACCTTGTCAGGCATATTGTCGCTGCCGGTCATCGCTCAGCCAATTCTTCTCGTGCAGCACATCCCAGGCCACCCCCAGGTGATGCTTGGTGAACTGGAACTTGCGCCGGTTCCAGGCATAGGTCTCGCGCATGACTTCATCGAAGGTCGTTGCGCCATTGCGGGTGGCCACCCAGTGCACGGTGCCCAGCAGCTCCAGCCCGAAGGATGTCTCGAAGCCCTCGATGAGGTCGATCACCTGTTCGAAATGCCGCTGCGTATGCTGATGCGCCTTGAGGATGGCTTCGGCCTCCTCCCGTGCGCCGGGAACGAGGCGCAAGGTCTTGTCGGGCGTATCCCCGCCATCTCCGTAACCGGAAATGTAATGCCCCTCCATCTCGTTGAGCACATGGCGAAGATTGCGTGCATAGGGCCCGTATGGCCCTTTCTGGAAGTGCAGTTTGCTGACGCTCTCTTCCCCCGCCTCGCACAGGAAATACATGAGCTTGTGCAGCTCCAGCAGGGTGATGAAGGGGTCGAGGAATGCCGCCAGGTAGCGATCCATCAGGCCGATGAGCGCGGCGCGGCCCGGTGTCATGGGGGGAGCCTTCCCCTGAATATCTGCCTCGAAATCGGTGGCCATGATTCCTCACTCCCTGCCATGATCAATAATACCAGTCCGGGCAGGTTTGCACAGTGGGATGATGCACTATGGCATCAAAACCCGGCACGACATGCTGGAAAGCACGAATTCCCCACATTTGTTCCATTGCACTTGATTCTTGCGTGAAAATATGATAACTACATCATATGGGCTGGCCACTGCGTAGCGGGGGCTGGCCCTGTTTCATTTGGGCAGCACAACAAGGCCATAACCGTCCACCCTTCCATTCCAGCTCCGGCGAAACTTGCGCTCAATGATATTCCAATCTTCTCTTGTCTCCTTTCCCAGTACCTTTCGACCAATTGGTGAAACCACGAGGTCTGCCAATTGCAAGCCTGCGATGTTTTCCTTTTTTCCACGCAGGTGGAGCGCCTGAATCCTGTGCCTTATGTCCTTTGCCTGCATAAATTGCGTACCTTGCACTTTCAGATTGATCCACGCCAACTCCATCTGTCTGTCCAGCAGACCTCCTCGCTTTTCCGCAATGATCATGCCCCCGTTTTGTACATTTCCAATTTCCATGCAGAAACGCTCCACCAATATGTCCAGGCTCAACATGTAAGGGTCAAGCGCTGCCACACCATAACGTTGCAAATGTTCTTCTTTCCTGACCACACAAGCAACCACCTTATATTCAAGCTCAGCCATCAATCGGTTCAGATGATCATAAAATCGGCTGCGAACGGCAACATCCTTCAAGCACTCGAATCCATTTCTATTGCGGGTTATGTCTGCAGTATGCAGAATCATATCCGCCGTTCCAAAAATTTCTTCCTTGAAGGCAGTCAGGGCAGGCTCCATCACCTTTTCGGCATATTCCAAGTCAACGATGATTCCTCCCAGCACGAAAAGTGGATACGCTGGATCAATTATCGAAAGATTGTGATCACCTGATTCGTCCAGAAATAAAATCTTCATCGCTTGTTATTCTCCCGCATCATTTCCTCATACATCGCCAGCAGCTTTTCGAGGCGTTCGGAGTCGGAGGTGAAGCGGCGGCCTATGGTGATGCGCTCGATGAGTTCGTCGTTGTGCTCATGGGCGGTGCGCAGCTCCTCCGGCATGGCGTCCAGCGACTTGTAGAGATCGGCCAGCGAGGCGGGGAAATGCGCGGCGCGGGCCAGCAGGATGCGCTCGGCGGCTGCCGTCAGCGCCTGCTTCTGCGGCGTCGTCAGCCGCGGCACCGGAAAGGTGTGCCAGCCAAGGGTGTTGGAGTAGGAGAAGTCTGTTTTGAGCCTGCCGCAGACGGTGGCGATCCACACCAAGTGCAGGCGCGAGGCCAGCAGCGCCAGGTTCCACAAGGGCGCGTCATACAGGGCAAAACACTTGTTTGTGATTCTGGAGAACCTATCGACAATTCCTACAGGCAGCCAGTAACGATTTTCCGAACTTACTTCTGGCACCACGATGGTATGGTGCCCAATTTCTTCTGGAGAGCGAATTTCTCCGAATTTGTGGGCAATGTCTGCAATCTTGCGAGTTGCTGCCTTGCGGCTCTCCAGCCGCTTCTGGCGCACCTTCTCCACGCGCTCGGCAATGGCGGGGATGGCCAGGGCAGCGTCCTTGTCCGCGTCGCGGATCCACAGGCAGTAGCGCACCTCGTTGTTGATGAATTCGCGCGAGCCGTAAATGCGGCGGATGAAGCGGCGCTCCTCCGCCTCGCTCAGCCCCAGTGCCCGGCGCTCCGCATAGGTCAGCAGCAGGTGGCCACCATCCGTAGGTTGATTGCCCTTGTCCATCGCCGGCAGCCCGTTGATGGGGCGGGGTGCCTTGTGCACGATGATGTCCGGCCCGGCCACCAGGTAGGCATTGATGTTGTCCACCTCGCGCATCAGCACCTGGTCATCCTCCTGCGTGATGAACAGCCGGCGGCGGCCCTTCGGCTGGCGCTTCAGCCCGGCGACGATGACGGTAACGCCGGCATTGTGCCGCGCCAGGTTCTTCCACCTGAAGCTGGTGTGGGCGAAGTGGATGGCCACGCCGCCCTGCAGCACTGCCGGCCACAGGATGCCCACCTGCTGCCCCTGGCAGATGGAGTTGGTGGAGACGAAGGCGCTGGCCGCTTCGCCGGGCGCGGCGCGCAGGTAGTCCGCCGCTTTCAGGAACCAGCCGCAGACGTAATCCAGCGAGCGCCAGTTCTTAACCCGCCCGTCGAAGAGTTGCTTCAGGTCTTCCTTCTGCTCCTTCGACTGCCACGTGCTGCCCAGGTAAGGCGGGTTGCCGCAGATGTAGAGCTCGCCGCCGCGCGTCTCGAAGGCGATTTCCGGTTGCTCGAGCGGCGTGGCGAAGAGGTCGTCATCCTCGCTCTTCACCTGCACCTCGCGGCCCAGCGGCGGGCAGATGCTCAGCCAGTTCAGCCGCAGTGCGTTGCCGGTGGTGATCCAGTTGCGCCGGTTCAGCGGCAGGAACTCGGCCAGCGCCAGGTCCTTGCCGCGATACTGCACGTTGGCCTGGTATTCGGCGATGATGAGCGCCAGCCGCGCCACCTCCGCCGGGAAGGACAGCAGCTCGATGCCGCGAAAGTTGGTGAGGCGGATGCCGGTGGGCCGCTGCGGCTCGCCCAGGCGGGCGTTGATCTCCGCCTCGATCTCGCGCAGCGCCTTGTAGGCGATCACCAGGAAGTTGCCGGAGCCGCAGGCGGGGTCGAACACACGGATGTTGGCCAGCCGCCGGCGCAGGTTGAGGAGCTTGCGGCGGTTGTCGCCGGCGGCTTCCAGCTTCTCCTTCAGCTCGTCGAGAAACAGCGGCCCCAGCACCCGCATGATGTTGGGCACGGAGGTGTAGTGCAGGCCGAAGTCTCCGCGGTGTTCCTCGTCCGTTACCGTCTGGATCATGGAGCCGAAAATGTCCGGGTTGATGGCGCTCCAGTCCAGCTCGCCGGCCTGCAGCAGGTAGGTGCGCGCGGCGCGGCTGAAGCGCGGCGTTTCCACCGAACCGGCAAACAGCCAGCCGTTGACCAGCGGAAAGGCATCGGCCCAGCGCGGCAGGCCGGCGGCGCGGCGCTCCTCTGCGGGCAACTGCATGGCGCGGAACAGCGTCTGGATGATCTCGTGGGTATCCGAGCCGTCCGGCGCGCTCATCTGGCTGACGGTGGCGGTGAACAGGTTGTCGCCGATGAAGATGCCGGTGTCCTCGGCGAAGAAGCAGAAGATGAGCCGGGCGAGGAAATGGTTCATCTCGTCGCGGCGCTCGCCCCAGTCCGGATCGTGCTTCAGCAGCTCCACATACAGGCGGGAGAGGCGGGAGACGGCGCGAATGTCGATGGGGTTGTCGCGCAGGCGGCGCTCGGCGGTGTCATAGCCCGCCAGCGGCAGGAAGAAGGCGAAATGGTCGGGGAAGTCGGCCCAGCCGGAGGTCAGCACATCGCCGGTGGCGAGGTCTTCGGCCAGCACCTGCTCGCCGTCGGTGGCCAGCAGGAAGCGCGCCTTGTGCCGCGCCGTGGCCTCGCTGGCGCGCAGGCGCCGCATGGCCTCCTCCACCGCGCCCGGCTCGGCCACCTTGATGTGGATCTGCCTGCGTTGCAGCACGCCGCCGATGTCGGAATGGTTGGTGTTGCCCTTCTTCAGGCGCTTGATGGTGGTGTCCTTCGCGCCGTGGGCGCGCAGGAAGGCATAGGGAAACTCTTCCGCATCCAGCGGCTGCCGGAACAGCTCCGAGACAGCCTGTTCTATCTCCACCGGGTTCATGGTGTGCTCCCCTCCCGCCTTGCACGGTGGCAACTATACCCGCCACATGGCAAGGACGAAAGGTGGCGCGCCTTGATCACACAGGGAACGCCCTTTCTGCCGCCGCGCACCGAAGCCCTTTACCTTGTCATCCCAGATGGTTTCGCCTGATTGCAGGGCCCCGATATTCCTTGATCCCGATGCGCTTTTCCATGGCAGCTACCCCGAAACAGCCACCACATTTGCGCGTTTCGAAAACAATCACGAAACCTGCCAAGAGAAACTCTTGACCAGCGGGGTCGGAATGCGGTTCCCGCGGGCCTGCCATCCTGCCCCGAGGCATTGCTGTCAGGATACCCCAATTGCCCCGGGGCATGGCCGGGTTCACAGGAATTCCGCCAGTCGTTGCCGCAGTTCGTGGATGCTCAGCCTGGTCAGGTCCTTGTCCACCTCGCGGCGCACCAGCTTCTTCAGCGGTTCCGGCATGGCATCGCGCAGGTAACCCAGCATCTTCGGCGGGGCGATGATGACAAGTTCGTCGAAATCGTTCTGCGTGCGGTGCTTCTCCAGCAGTTCGATGACCTCGTGCGCAAATGCCTGCCGGGCATGTTCGTGCGCGTCGGTGGAAGGCTCCAGCGCATGCCTGCCATGCGCCATGCGGTCTTTCGTGCGGCCCGGGCGGTCGGCATCGATGTCGCGGCTGGGCCGCCTGTCCGCCACCAGCTCCATGTTCAGCGCCGGCTCGATGTGCGTGCCGCCGGCATTGCTGCGGAAGAAACGCGCCCGCGCGCCATCGGCCACCGTGATCCAGATGGTCTTGCCAGTTGGCATCTCATGCTCTCCCTGTTGTTGATTGCATGCCTTATGCCCCCTTGCTTCCTTCCATATATGGGGTGGCATGGGCCGATTTGCAGCTTCTGCCACAAGCATGCAGATGACGACCTTGACGGCTGCGGAAACGGCCTGCACGCATATGCCTGCATGACGTTCGAGGGGCTGGACCACAACCTGAGAGGCGGAACGGATGCCCGAATTGCCGGAAGTGGAAACCGTCAGGCGCGGCCTGCTGCCCGCGGTGCGGAACCGGCGCATCGTGGAAGCTCGCCCGTCCGGGCAGCGGTTGCGGTTGCCGTGGCCGGAGGGGTTCGTGCAGCAGATCACCGGCAGGCAGGTGGAAGGCATCGAGCGGCGCGGCAAGTATCTGCTGTGGAGGCTTTCCGGTGGCCTGTGGATGCTCTCGCACCTTGGCATGAGCGGCCGCTTTTCCGTGCTGCCTGCCGGGGGTGCCGGCAAGGACGGCGGACAGGCGCTGGGAGCGTTCTACTTTCATGACACCGTGGAAAAGGGAGATGGCCCGCATGATCACCTGCAGCTGCGGCTCGATGACGGCACGCGGCTGATCTATACCGACCCGCGGCGCTTCGGCTTCTTCGACCTTGCGGAAAAGCCGGAGCAGCACCCCATGCTGCGCCACATGGGGCCGGAGCCGCTCTCCGCGGCCTTCAGCGCCGCGCACCTGGCACGGGCCCTGCATGGCCGTTCTGCACCGGTGAAGAACGTGCTGCTGGATCAGGGGGTGGTGGCGGGGCTGGGCAACATCTACGTGTGCGAGGCACTGTTCCGCGCCGGCATCTCGCCGCGGCGCAAGGCAGCCTCTCTCAGCCCCGCGGGGCGGCCCACCGCGCGGGTGGAGCGGCTGGTGGCAGCAGTGCGGCAGGTGCTGGAAGAAGCCATTCGTGCAGGCGGCTCCACCCTGCGTGATCATCAGGGGGTGGATGGCGCAGCAGGTGCCTTTCAGCAGCAGTTTGCGGTATATGACCGCGAAGGTGCGCCTTGCCCGGCCTGCGGGCACGCCGTGCAGCGCATCGTGCAGGCCGGGCGCAGCACCTTCTTCTGCAGCCATTGTCAGCGCTGAGTCGGCGTTGACCAAGGTGTGCGAGGGGGTTCTGCAAGATCGTGGAGGAACGGCTTCACGGTGCAATGGCGTGATCGTGATGAGGCCTGGCTGCCGGATGGTGTTAATCCAAGAGAACGTGCATGGCGTTGGCAAATGAGGATGACATGGTGAAGCGCGGGCAGATGCCAGGATTGCTGCTGTTGCCTGTTCTGCTGTTCTGGATGCTGTTGCCAGGTGCAGGCATGCCGCCGATACAGCCCGCGCTGGCCGCAGAGGACATCGACCCTGCCCATGCCGTGCAGCTGCAGCTGGTGGATGGCGGCAGGCATGGCGAGGCGCGGCTGGCGGCAGTGGTGCTGCGCCTGGCTGATGGCTGGAAGACCTACTGGCGCGTGCCCGGCGATGGCGGCCTGCCGCCGCGCTTCGACTTTTCCGCCTCCGACAACGTGGCGGATGTGCAGGTATTGCTGCCTGCTCCCCGGCGCTTCTCCGACCCGCTGCTGGGCGAGACCATCGGCTACGAGAAGGAGGTGGTGTTTCCGATCCTGGTGCGGGCGCGGGACAGGTCCGGGCCGGTGCGTCTGCAGGTGAAGCTCGATTACGGCATCTGCGGCAAGGTCTGCGTGCCGATGCAGGCCACGCAAGGGATAGTGCTTCCGCCTGTCTCCGCCTCCCGCGTGGATGATGCCACCCGTGAGATGGTGCTGCGATGGCTGGCCAGAACACCCTTGGCCGATGATGCCGACGTGCAGGTGCAGGGGGTGCGCCTGTTGCAGCAGAATGATGCGCTGCTGCTGGAGGTGCGCATGAACGGAAAGGCCGCCACGCAGGTTTCCGACATACTCGTGGAAGGGATGGAGCTGGCGGTGTTCGGCAAGCCGAGCCAGGTTTCGGGCACGAATGAAGCAGTCATCTTCCGCATTCCGGTGCGCGGGCTGGCAAAGGCAGGGGACTTTGCCGGCAAGATGCTGCGGCTGACCCTCGTCCTGAACGGTGAAAGGGCGGTTGAGCGCAGCGTCCGCCTGCCGTAGCTTCCCTGCAGGACGAATCGCCATCAGGCGGGTCATCTCAAGCAGGATCATCAACAGGCAGGGAGGAGCTTCATCATGGCCATCGCCAAGGGGGATCGCATTCCGGAGGCCACCGTGTTCGTCATGGGCGAGGGCGGCCCGGAGTCGGTGAAAACGACGGATTTCTTCGCCGGCAAGAAGGTGGTGCTGTTCGCCATTCCCGGTGCCTTCACCCCCACCTGCCAGGCGCAGCACATTCCCTCCTACGTCAACAACGCCGATGCACTGAAGGCAAAGGGCGTGGACGAGGTCGTGTGCATGGCGGTGAACGATCCGTTCGTGCTTCAGGCGCAGGCGGCGGCGACTGACGCGGAGGGCAAGCTCACCTTCCTGTCCGACGGCAACGCCGAGTTCACCCGGGCGCTGGGGCTGGAGCTGGATGGCTCCGGCATCGGCCTTGGCACCCGCGCGCAGCGTTTCGCCATGATCGTCAACGACGGCGTGGTGGAAGAGATCTTCGTCGAGCCGGATCCATCGAAGATGACCGTCTCCTCCGCCGAGAACGTGTTGCAGCACCTGTGAACACCAGGGGCGCTGCCGCCCCTTGCGACAGGATGCCGGCTTGTGCTTATTCCCCCTCGGCACTGGTTGTTGATGACACGAGGGGACATGCATCATGGCTTTTCTTTCCGAGGCGCTGGGGCGGGTGAAGCCCTCTGCCACGCTGGCGGTGAGCCAGAAGGCACGCGAGCTGAAGGCGCAGGGGCGCGACATCATCTCATTGTCCGCCGGCGAGCCGGATTTCGACACGCCGGAGAACATCAAGCAGGCGGCGAAGGCGGCGCTGGACCGTGGCGAGACGAAATACACCGCTGTTGATGGCATTCCGGAGCTGAAGGATGCCATCATCGAGAAGTTCAAGCGCGACAATCGCCTGGAATATGCCCGCAACCAGGTCATCGTCGGGGTTGGCGGCAAGCAGGTGCTCTACAATGCGCTGATGGCCACCATCAACCCCGGTGATGAGGTCATCATCCCCGCGCCCTACTGGGTGAGCTATCCGGACATGGTGCTGCTGGCCGGCGGCAAGCCGGTGATTGTCGAGACCAGCGCCGAGGATGCCTACAAGATGCGCCCGGAGGCGCTGGAGGCGGCCATCACCGACAAGACCAAGTGGCTGATCTTCAACTCGCCCTCCAACCCCTCCGGTGCCGCCTATTCGGCAGACGAGCTGCGCGCGCTCACCGACGTGCTGAAGAAGCACGAGCACGTGTGGGTGATGTCCGACGACATGTACGAGCACCTGGTGTATGACGATTTCGTCTTCGCCACCCCGGCGCAGGTGGAGCCGGCGCTCCATGACCGCACGCTGACGGTGAACGGCGTCTCCAAGGCCTATGCCATGACCGGCTGGCGCATCGGCTATGCCGGCGGCCCGGAGGTGCTGGTGCGGGCCATGGCCAAGCTGCAGTCGCAGAGCACGTCCAACCCCTGCTCCATTGCCCAGTGGGCGGCGGTGGAGGCGCTCTCAGGCCCGCAGGACTTCATCGAGGAGGCGCGCAAGGTCTATCAGCAGCGCCGCGACCTGGTGGTGGAGATGCTGAACGCGGCGGAAGGCATCACCTGCCACAAGCCGGAAGGGGCTTTCTACGTCTATCCTTCCATTGACGGGGTCATCGGCAAGGCAACGCCTGACGGCAAGGTCATCGAGACGGACGAGGATTTCGTTACGGCGTTGCTGGAGGCAGAGGGCGTGGCGGCAGTGCATGGCGCGGCCTTTGGCACCTCGCCCAACTTCCGCGTTTCCTACGCCACCTCGACGGAAGCGCTGAAGGAAGCCTGCACGCGCATCCAGCGCTTCTGCGCCTCCCTGCGCTGATCAGCCCTTGCTGAGACACGACGCATGGGCCGGCTCGGTGAATGCCGGGCCGGCTGGTACTCCTGCCCTGCAAGTCGAACGTGAAGAAAAGCGGGAGAGGCAACATGAGTCATGTTGCGAGTTCGAGATGCGAGGTATGCCGCAACCGATCAGGGAAACTGTCGTTCTGCAGGTATCCGTGCGGCTTCTGCGGCAATGAAACGAGCTGCAAGACGCCGCGCATCCCTGACTTTGGTGGTAGCGGGGGAGGGACTCGAACCCCCGACACGCGGATTATGATTCCGCTGCTCTAACCAACTGAGCTACCCCGCCAACCAAGGGTGCATCGTTGCACCGGATGACGCCGCCGATATAGGGAGATCAGGCCGCTTTCGTCAAGAGACAATGCGCATGGGATGCATGCATCGGCCAGCCTTTCCGTGAACCAACTGGCCTGTTGCGCCAATTGGCAATGTCAGCCGGCAATGGCGCGAGCGTCAGCCTCTGGCTGCCGTTGGCATGTATCAGCCGCCTGCACGGCCTCGGCCTGCTTGCGAAAACGCAGCATGGTGAACAGGCCCATCGGCTTCAGCGGCAGTTCTTCCTCCACCACCAGCTCGTCGCACACCATCACCGTTTCCTTCGGAAACTCCGGCCGCCAGCCCAGGTCCTCGGCAAACCGCGCCATGGTCTTCTCCACCCTGCCACGCAGCCCCTTCTCGGTGCTGAAGTGATTCACCAGGATGACCTCGCCACCCGGCTTGCATACCCGCGCAAGCTCGCGCATCACCTTTTCCGGGTCCGGCACCACGGTGAGCACATACATCGCCACCACCACGTCGAAGCTGGCATCGTCGAAGCGCAGCTCGCCGGCATCCATCTCCAGGATGTCCTCAACGTTGGAAAGCCCGCGCCGCTGCACCCGCTCGCGCGCCTTCTTCAGCATCTCGGTGGAAAGGTCGATGCCGGTGATGCGATGCTTGCGATCATAGGCCGGCAGCGAGATGCCGGTGCCCACTCCCACTTCCAGGATACGCGACGGCGGCAGCGTGTTCATGTAGCGCACCGCGCGCTTGCGTCCGGCATCGGCGATGATGCCGAAGGTGAGATCATAAACAGGTGCCCAGCGGGCATAGGCCTTGCGGATGGCCTGCTCGTCCATCTCCGCCAGCCCTGCCTGCCCGTTGCGGCGCTTGCCGTTGATGCGTGATTCCGTCATGTATCCGTCCCCTCGCCGATATGACGAGCCGGCCCCGTGGCACGTTGCCTGCCTTGCGCAATTTGCGGCAACCTACACGAGGTTGCCCGCCACGTCCAGCAAAGGCAAATGAAAAGCCCGACAGGCAGGGCGTGAGGACCTTGTCCAATGGCGCAAACGGCTCGAGCAAACCGCCACGCGGTTGCTGCCGCAGTCATTCAGTCGGCATGGGCGCTGCTGATGACACCACCGCCGAACACCCGCGCGCCGCTGCCTGCGTGTTCGTAGAAGACGCAGGCCTGCCCCGGTGATACGCCGTATTCCGGCTCCTCCAGCAGCACCTGCACGCAGCCCTGTGCCGCTTCGCGCCACACCCTGGCCGGAGCCGCCGGGCGGGTGGAGCGGATTTTCACATGCAGTGCCACCGCGGCATCGGCATCCGTGGGCAGCGGCGCATCTCCCAGCCAGTTGACCGCCTCCAGCACGATGCGCCGCCGCGCCAGCGCCTGCTTCGGCCCCACCACCACGCGCCGCGCCGCCGCGTCGATGTCCACCACATACAGCGGTTCGCCGATGCTCACCCCCAGCCCGCGGCGCTGGCCGATGGTGAAGTGGGCAATGCCCTCGTGCCGCCCCAGCACGCGCCCGTCCACGTGCACGATTTCGCCCGGCGCATGCGCTTCGGGCCGCAGCCGTCGCACCACGCTGCGATATCCCTCCCGTGGCACGAAGCAGATGTCCTGGCTGTCGTGCTTGCCCGCCACTTCCTTCAGCCCCATGCCGGTGGCAATGCGCCGCACTTCCGGCTTTTCCAGGAAGGCAAGGGGAAAGCGCAGGAAGTTCAGCTGTTCCTGCGTGGTGGCGTAGAGGAAATAGCTCTGATCGCGCGCCATGTCGCGCGGGGTGAACAGGCCGAAGCGCTCCTCGCCGCGGCGCAGCCTGCGGATTTCCGCATAATGCCCGGTAACCAGCGCCGCCGCTCCCATTTCCCGGGCCTTCATCAGCAGGGCGGAGAACTTCACCGTGCGGTTGCAGTCCACGCAGGGGATGGGCGTGCGCCCCTCCACATAGGCCTGCGCAAACGGTTCCACCACGTCGCGCCGGAAGGCATCCTTCAGGTTCATCACGTGATGCTTCACGCCCAGCCGCCGCGCCGCCAGCTTCGCATCCATGATGTCGCGGCCCGTGCAGCAGGCATCGCGCTGCCTGGCCATGTGCGCATCATCGGCAAGCTTCAGGGTGATGCCGATGACCTCGTAGCCGGCAGCCGCCAGCAGCCCTGCCGTTACGGTGGAATCCACCCCGCCGGACATGGCCACCACCACCTTCGCGCCGGCCGGCAGGTCGCAGGTGGCGCGCACCTGCGTCAGCAGGCCTTCCGGCAGCCGGGGGGGTGTATGTGTCATCATCGGCATGGTCGCGAGGTTCCATGTGTTCGGCCATGATGCAGGGCATTGCATCTGCCGCATTGTCCTGTTCTGGGGCAGCGGCGGCCGGCATCTTAGCAAATTGTTTGCCTTCGCTTAGACGTTTCTTAAACGCCGCTGCCCTACAGTGCCAAGCGGTTGCGGGGCATGTGCGGCAAATGGGGCAGGCGGCAGCTTTCCGCGTATGGGAAAGCGGCGGCAGGCAGCCCCGCCGGCCCGCACGGGCCGGATGGCGCAACAGCGCCAGGGCCGGCGTTGCATGCCCGGCTGCGCGTGATTGATGTGCAGTGTTGTGCAAGTGTGTGTGTGCGTCAGTAGCAAGGTGTAATGCGTATGAACAATACCGTGCTTTCCAGGGTGAAGGTCGTCATCGGGCCGGATGGCTCTCCGCTGTCCATTGCCGACCTGCCGCCGCCGGGCACCCGGCGCTGGGTGATCCGCCGCAAGGCGGAGGTGGTGGCTGCCGTGCGTGGCGGATTGCTGTCGCTTCAGGAGGCGTGTGATCGCTACGCGCTGACGGTGGAGGAGTTCCTCAGCTGGCAGCGCGCCATCGACAAGTATGGCCTGAAGGGCCTGCGGACGACCCGGCTGAAGGAATACCGTGCCTGACCCTGATGGTGCGGCTCCTTGCGGCCACCCTGAAAAAACACCACAACGGCCTTCGGTGCATTCTTGTGTGGAATGCGCCGGAGGCCTATTTCTGTCAGCATGACGGATCGACAGACAAACAGATTGCGCCTCGTCTTCATGGGCTCGCCGGACTTTGCCGTGCCTGCCCTGCAGGCGCTGGCGCAGCGGCATGACATCATTGCCGTCTATACCCAGCCGCCGCGCCCGGCCGGCCGCGGCAGGAAACTGCGCGAAACGCCGGTGGCGCAGGCGGCGCGCACGCTGGGGCTGGAGGTCTTCTGGCCAGGCAGCCTGAAGGGGGAAGACGAGCAGCAGCGCCTGCGCGACCTGGCACCTGATGCACTGGTGGTGGTGGCCTATGGCCTCATCCTGCCGCAGGCGGTGCTGGACATTCCCCGCTTCGGAGCCTTCAACCTGCATGCCTCGCTGCTGCCGCGCTGGCGAGGTGCCGCACCCATCCAGCGCGCCATCATGGCTGCTGACGAGCGCACCGGCGTGTGCGTGATGAAGATGGATGCCGGGCTGGACACCGGCGATGTCTGCGGCTGCCTGGAGGTGGCTATCGACGAGAACACGACGGCGGGCGAACTGCACGACGTGCTGGCCCGGGAAGGAGCAAGGCTGCTTTCCGCCGCCATGGACGAGCTGGCACAGGAAGGGGCGCTGGAGTGCATTCCCCAGCCTTCCCTTGGCATCACCTATGCGGAGAAGATCGGCAAGCACGAGGCGCGCATTGACCTTGCCCGCCCTGCGCGCATGGTGCTGGCGCACATTCACGGCCTCTCGCCATATCCCGGTGCCTGGCTGGAGCTTCCGCGCGCCGGCAGGGCATCGGAAACGCTGCGGGTGCGCATCCTGAAGGCGGAGCTGGCCGCGGATGCCGGCAGTGGCGCGCCCGGCGAGGTGCTGGATGACGACCTTGCCATTGCCTGTGGCGAAGGTGCCATTCGTCCGTTGCTGTTGCAGCGCGAGGGCAAGGCCCCGATGCCGCGTGATGCCTTCCTGCGCGGTTTTCCCGTGCCGCGCGGCACGCGCATTGCGCCCGGCGGACAGAAGGTGCACGGGGACAGGAGCATGTCCGGCGGGCAAAAGGCCGCGCCTCGGGAGCGGGAGGATGATGGCTGATGCCCCGCTACGTGCTGCTGGTGGAATATGACGGCACGCCCTTTGTCGGCTGGCAGCGGCAGGCCAACGGCCTTTCCGTCCAGCAGGTGCTGGAAGAGGCCATCACCGCCATGACCGGCGAGCAGGCACGGGTGCAGGGGGCCGGGCGCACCGACACCGGTGTGCACGCGCGCGGGCAGGTGGCGCATGTGGACCTGGAGCGCGACTGGCCATCGCACAAGCTGCGTGCCGGGCTGAATTTCCACCTGAAGGCGCATGCGGTCGTCATCCGTGCCGCTGCCCGGGTGGCGGCAGACTTCCATGCGCGCTTTTCCGCCATCCGCCGCCACTATCTCTATCGTATCCTCAACCGCCCCGCGCCGCCGGCGCTGGAGAAGAACCGCGTCTGGCACGTGCCGCAACCGCTGGATGCCGGCATCATGCACGAGGCAGCACAGGTGCTGGTAGGCCGGCACGACTTCACCACCTTTCGTGCCGCCCAGTGCCAGGCAGCATCTCCGGTGAAGACGCTGGAGGCCATCAGCGTGGAGCAGCAGGGTGAAGAGGTGCACATATCCGTTTCTGCCCGCTCCTTCCTGCACAACCAGGTGCGTTCCATCGCCGGCTCTCTGAAGCTGGTGGGGTTGGGCAGGTGGACGGCAGGAGATCTGCGCGCAGCGCTCAAGGCGCGTGATCGCGCAGCCTGCGGCCCCGTGGCCCCGCCGCAGGGACTTTACCTGATGCAGGTGGACTATCCGCTGAACCCTTTTGATGCATCACAGGCACCGGCCCTGCCGGGACAGCAGGCGGACTCTGCAAGCCCGGTGGAGCCGCGGGCCGATTCCTGATATGCACGCCCCTGCTGCCGCGCCGGGATGATGCATGCCCCGCCAGAGAAGGCAGTCCGGCGGGCCGGTGGCGGCAGGTGATGAATCTCGAGAGGCAGGAACATGGCAACCCGGCAGGCCACCACCTCCCACCGCGCAAGGCGCGGCGCACCAAGGCGTGAACCGGTGGTCGACCCCTATCGCATCATGTTCGTGGTGGGCATGCTGATGCTGGTGCTCACCGCCTTCATGTTGCCGCCCATGCTGGCCGACCTGGTGGCCGACAATGATGACTGGCAGGTATTTGCCGGTTCTGCCGTCATCACCGGCTTCATCGGCCTGATGCTGGTGCTGGTCTCGCGCGATTCATGGTCTGACACGGTGCGGCTGAAGGAGGGCTTTGTCATCACCGTCGCCAGCTGGCTGATGCTGTCGCTGGTTGCCACCCTGCCTTACATGTTCATGCACAATCCGCTGGGGTTTGTCGATGCGTGGTTCGAGGCCGTCTCCGGGCTGACCACCACCGGTGCCACCATCCTCACCGGGCTGGACGGCATGCCGGAGGGGATATTGCTGTGGCGCTCGCTGACGCAGTGGATCGGCGGGCTGGGCATCGTGGTGATGGCGCTCATCATGCTGCCGTTCCTGCGGGTGGGCGGCATGCAGCTGTTCCAGACGGAAAGCTCCGATCGCTCCGACAAGATCGTGCCGCATGCGCGCCAGTTCATCGGCTACCTGGCGCTGGTCTACGTGCTGCTCACGGCCCTGTGTGCCATTGCCTACAAGCTGGCCGGCATGCGCACGTTCGACGCCGTCAACCACGCCATGACCACCGTCGCCACCGGTGGTTTCTCCACCCATGATGCCTCTTTCGGCTACTTCACCAATCCGCTGCTGCACTGGATTGCCGTCGTCTTCATGATCGCCGGTGCGCTGCCGCTGGTGCTGTATGTGCGCATGCTGCGCGAGCATCGCATTTCCCCGCTGTTCGGCAGCGAGCAGGTGCGCGGCTTCCTCAAGATCGTGCTCGCTGCCGTGCTGGTGCTCACCACCTGGCACATATGGGTGAAAGAAACGCCGCCACTGCAGGCCATCCACGAGGTCGTGTTCAACGTCGTCAGCATCGTAACCACCACCGGTTATGCCAATGCCGACTACAGCGGCTGGGGCATCTTCGCGCTGATGATCTTCTTCCTGCTGCTGTTTCCGGGCGGCTGCACCGGCTCCACCACCGGCGGCATGAAGGTGTTTCGCCTGCAGGTGATGCTCATGGCCATAGGTGCCTACGTCAAGCGCCTGGTAACGCCGCACCGCGTGGTCGGCATGGTGTATGAGGGGCGCACGGTTACCGAAGACATCGTGCTGGCGGTGTTTGCCTATGTCTCGGTGCTGTTCGTCAGCATTGTCTTCTTTGCCGTCATTGTCGCCTTCACCGGCGTTGATTTCATAACGGCCCTGTCGGCGGCGGTAACGGCGCTCACCAACGTCGGCCCCGGCCTGGGCGAGATGATAGGCCCTGCCGGCACCTTCCGCGCCATGCCGGAAGAGGCCAAGCTGGCGCTGACCTTTGCCATGTTGCTGGGGCGGCTGGAGTTCTTTACCGTGCTGGTGGTGCTGCAACGCGCCTTCTGGCGCTGATGGCGCAGGCTGGCGGGAACTCTCCCGGAGTCCGCAGGCATTGGCTGGCGCTTCTGCACTGCCACATGGCGAAAGCATGCGGCGGCAGGCTGCCACCCATGCGCCATGAACATGTTTTTCCCTCTTGACTATTCATTGGAATAATTCTAACTCGAAGACGGCTTTGGCGAAATCATGAAGCCATCATGCAATGCATCCTTTCGTGCCACGGGGCTGGTGCAAGCGCTGGCACCTGGGGCATGAAGGGGTGTTCGGAAAGGCCGCCGGCAGGCCGCTGCACGAGGTGCCGGCCTTGCTGTCGGTTGGGGGTAAACAGCCACAGAGGAGAGAAAGTCATGGCTGAGCTGAAAGGTTCCAAGACCGAGGAGAATCTGAAGGAAGCCTTCGCTGGCGAGAGCCAGGCCAACCGCCGCTACCTCTACTTCGCCCAGCAGGCGGACGTGGAGGGCTACAACGACGTGGCCGCCCTGTTCCGCTCCACGGCGGAAGGCGAGACCGGCCATGCCTTCGGCCACCTGGAGTACCTGGAGCAGGTGGGTGATCCGGCCACCGGCCTGCCCATCGGCAACACCGAGGACAACCTGAAGGCCGCCGTTGCCGGCGAGACCTACGAGTACACCGACATGTATCCGGGCATGGCCAAGACCGCCCGCGAGGAGGGCTTCGACGAGATCGCCGACTGGTTCGAGACGCTGGCCAAGGCCGAGCGCTCTCACGCCAACCGCTACCAGAAGGCTCTCGACGAGCTGAACAGCTGATCCGCATCGGCATCATCCGCTGCTGTAACGGCGGCGGGTGGTGCCCGCTTCTCCGCACCCATGGGAAGCACCAGTCCAGGCCGGCCCGGTTTTCGCGTGGCCTGCTTCTTTCGGCATCCATGCTCGGGCTGGCCTTTTTCTTGCGCCGGTATGCGTCCCGAATGACGGAAGGTCATCTCTCTGGCAGCCGGCAGCGCATTCGTTTGATTCTTTTGCAGGACCACACGCAGTTTCGGGAGAAAACCCATGTCCGACAAGCCGAAGAGCGCGGAAGGCATCCGCGAGGGCAACCTGGAGGCACCGGAGCGCCACCCGGTGAACTGGCAGGATCCTGCCTTCTACGACGAGGAGGCGCTTCTGAAGGAGCTGGAGCGTGTCTATGACCTGTGCCACGGCTGCCGCCGCTGCGTGAACCTGTGCAACGCCTTCCCCACGCTGTTCGACCTGGTGGACGAATCGCCGACGATGGAAGTCGATGGCGTGAAGAAGGAGGATTACTGGAAGGTGGTGGAGGAGTGCTTCCTCTGCGACCTGTGCTTCATGACCAAGTGTCCCTACACCCCGCCGCATCCGTGGAACATCGACTTCCCGCACCTGATGCTGCAGGGCAAGGCCTTCCTGTTCCGCAAGCGTGGGGCGAAGTTCCGCGACAAGTTTCTCACCAGCACCGACATGATGGGCAAATTCTTCGCCAAGCCGCTCATCGCCCAGACGGTGAACGCGGTGAACCGCACCGGCTTCGCCCGCAAGCTGCTGGATGGCACGGTGGGCGTGCACCACGATGCATGGATCCCGCCCTTTGCCCCGAAGACGGCGGAAAAGCAGTTGAAGGGCTATCGCAATGCCGACGGCAATGCCGAGCCGGCGGGCCGCACGAAGGGCAAGGTGGCCGTGTTCCTCACCTGCTATGCCAACCACAACGAGCCGCAGGTGGCGGAAGACCTTGTGAAGGTGCTGGAACACAACGGCCTGGTGGTGCGCGTGGCGGAATACAGGAGCTGCTGCGGCATGCCCAAGATGGAGCTGGGCGACATGGAAGCGGTGGCCCGCATGAAGGAGGCCAACATTCCGTATCTCGCGCAACTGGTGGACGAGGGCTTCGACCTTCTCGCCCCGGTGCCGTCCTGCGCGCTGATGTTCCGCCAGGAATTGCCGCTGCTGTTCCCCGATGATGAGCAGGTGCAGAAGGTGGCCCAGGCCTTCTTCGACCCGTTCGAGTATCTGGCCGAGCGCCACCGCGAGGGGAAGATGAATACCGATTTCCGCCAGGGGCTGGGCAAGGTGGTCTATCACGCCGCCTGCCATCAGCGGGTGCAGAACGTCGGGCGCAAGACCATGGAAGTGCTGAAGCTCATCCCCGACACGCAGGTGCGCATCGTCGAACGCTGTTCGGGCCACGACGGCACCTACGCGGTGAAGACGGAGCACCACGATGCGGCGGTGAAGATAGGCCGCCCGGTGGCGAAGCAGGTGCAGAGCCAGAAGGCCGATCACTATGGCTCCGACTGCCCCATGGCCGGACACCACATCGAGCACATCTATGAAGAGCACCTGAAGGCCGGCAACAAGCAGGTGGAACACCCCATCAGCCTGCTGCGCAAGGCCTACGGCATCTGATCACGCAGGCACGGCTCTGGCGAGAGGGAAATGGCAGGTTGGCGGCATCAGCCGCAACACATCTGGGAGAATGCAGACCATGACGGCAGAAGTGCAGAACCGCAAGCTCACCCGCGAGGATCTCTACTCGCTGGAGGAATACGATCGCGTGCGCCCCGAGTTCCGCAAGCGGGCAATGGAGCACAAGAAGAACCGCATCGTGAAGGTGGGGCCGAACGCCACCATCCACTTCGAGGATGCGCTGACCATGCAGTATCAGATCCAGGAGATGCTGCGCGCCGAGCGCATCTTCAAGTCTGAGGAGATCCAGGAAGAGCTCGACGTCTACAATCCGCTCATTCCGGAAGGCTCCAACTGGAAGGCCACCTTCATGTTCGAGTGGGAGGACCCGAAGGAGCGGCTGGAGCACCTGAAGCAGCTCGTTGGTGCCGAAGACAAGATCTACGTGCAGGTGGGCGAGCACGACAAGGTCTATGCCATCGCCAACGAGGATCTCGAGCGCTCCACGCCGGACAAGACCTCCTCGGTGCACTACCTGCGCTTCGAGCTGACGCCGGAAATGGTGGCGGACGTGAAGAAGGGCGCGCCTATCCGCGTTGGCGTGGAGCATGCCAACTACACCCACGAGGTGGAGCTGCCCGACAACGTCCGCGCCTCGCTGGCCAACGACCTGGCCTGAACGGGCTCTTCGATTGACGTCTTGACGACGGTAGCGAACGCCTGCGGCCTCATTGTGCCGCAGGCGTTTTTTGCCGGTCCTTTCAAGGACGATGGCCCAACGATTGTTTGCGCTTGGCAAGCACCGTTCTGTTCGGGCAGCATGCGGTGCATGACATCACGACAGCAGACATGCACGGCACCCGGCCCCATGCCCGACTGCACGGAAGACGCCTTCCTCGATGGGCAACTGCACATCCTGCAGCCGCGCAAGGGGTTTCGCGCCGGCATCGATTCGGTCATGCTCGCCGCCGCCGTGCCGGCACGTGCGGGGGAGAGGGTGTTCGAGGCCGGCTCCGGCCCCGGCGTGGCGGCCCTGTGCCTGCTGAAGCGCGTGGCGGATGTGTGTCTCACCGGCGTGGAGCGCAACCCGCAATACGCCGCGCTGGCCATGGAGAATGCCCGGCGCAACGGGCTTGGGCAACGCGCCACCTTCATTGCCGGAGATGCCCTGCTGGCCGGCAAGGCCAGCGGCCCGCCGCAGCTGGTGAAAGCGGCGGGTGGCTTCCACCACGCCTTCGCCAATCCGCCATTTCATCAGGCCCGCGCCGCGCAAATCTCGCCCGATGCCGGCAAGGCGGCAGCGCATGTGCAGGGGCCTGCCACCACTCTTGCCGACTGGGTGCGCGCACTTGCCCGCATGGTGCGCCCGAAGGGCACGGTAACGCTCATCCTGCCTGCCACCGCCCTGCCCACGTTGCTGGGTGCCATGCAGGCAGCACACCTGGGCGGCATCCGCGTCGCCCCGCTGTGGCCGCGCACAGGGCAGCCGGCCAGCCGCATCATCGTGCAGGGGCGGCGCAACGTGAAGACTCCTGCGCGCCTGCTGCCCGGCCTCGTCTTGCACGATGCCGCGAATGCCTTTACCGAAGAGGCAGAGAACATCCTGCGCCACGCCGCGGCCTTCGACTGGAAGGATGGCTGAACATGACCGGCAAACTTCTCGGCTTCCTGCTCATGGTGCTGGCCGCCATCGTGGCCTGGAAGTGGCTGCGCCGTGGCAGTTCTGCTGGCCGGCCGCCTGCGCCGCGTCCACCGGATGGACAGCGACGCGCCGATACCGATGGCAGCGCTGCCCGGCGGGAAGGGGAGGAGAAGGTCATCGAGCTTGAGCGCGGCAAGGATGGCGTCTATCGTCCACGCGACGAATGAATCAGGTGCACCACCTGCAAGCCACTTGCAAACCACATGGACGAACCGGCCATGACCAGCACCAGCACGCAAGCTCCCCGCCAGCGCGACCCGAGGCGCTCGTTCCAGGATCTTGTCCTCACCCTGCATGACTACTGGGCAGCGCAAGGCTGCGTCATCCTGCAGCCCTATGACAAGGAGGTGGGCGCAGGCACCTTTCACCCGGCCACCACGCTGCGCGCCATTGGCCCGCTGCCGTGGCGTGCGGCATATGTGCAGCCCTGCCGCCGCCCGGCAGATGGCCGCTACGGCGAAAATCCCAACCGCCTGCAGCACTATTACCAGTATCAGGTCATTCTCAAGCCCAGCCCGGACGACATCCAGGAGCTTTACCTCGGTTCGCTGAAGGCCATCGGCATCGACCCGCTGCTGCACGACATCCGCTTCGTGGAGGACGACTGGGAAAGCCCGACGCTGGGCGCCTGGGGGCTGGGCTGGGAGGTGTGGTGCGACGGCATGGAGGTCAGCCAGTTCACCTATTTCCAGCAGGTGGGCGGCATGGACTGCAACCCCGTCTCCGGCGAGCTGACCTACGGGCTGGAGCGCCTGGCCATGTATGTGCAGGGGGTGGACAACGTCTTCGAGCTGAACTTCAACGGGCTTGAGGGCGAGCAGAAGGTAACCTACGGCGACATCTTCCTGCAGGCGGAGCAGGAATATTCCCGCTACAACTTCGAGCATGCCGATACCGACATGCTGCTGGCGCACTTCGATGATGCCGAGCGCGAATGCCACCGCCTGCTGGAGGAAGGGCGGCAGGAGAACGGCCCGCACCTGCTGGCGCAGCCGGCGTATGATCAGTGCATCACCGCCTCGCACGTGTTCAACCTGCTTGATGCCCGCGGCGTCATTTCTCCCACACAGCGGCAGGCCTATATCCTGCGCGTGCGCAAGATGGCACAAGGCTGCTGCGAGGCATGGGCCACCACCGCCGCCGGTGGCGGCGCCAGGCCCCGCGACGATGCATGAGCCACACGACGTGGGAGGAAAGACATCATGAGCGAGAAGTGCGATCCGGTAATTGCCGCAAAGCGCGCCTTTCCGGTGAAGGTGAAGAAGGGCGAAACCTACTGGTGGTGTGCCTGCGGCCGCTCCAAGGAGCAGCCCTTCTGCGACGGCTCCCATGAAGGCACCGGCTGCGAGCCGCTGGAATGGACAGCGGAAGAGGACGGCACCGTGCTGTTCTGCGGCTGCAAGCACACGAAGACACCACCTATCTGCGACCTCACCCACAAGGACCTGTAAAAATCCCTCATCCCCTGCATGCGGGTGCTTGACAGGCGGGTGTAAAGCATGAACCTGTGCGGCATCACCTGCACGGGAGAAGATGATTCATGCCTGAGCTGCTGCTGGAGCTGTTCTCCGAGGAAATCCCCGCCCGCATGCAACGGCGCGCGGCAGAGGATCTGAAACGCCTCATCACCACCGGCCTGAAGGATGCCGGGCTTGAAGTCGGCGAGGCACAGGCCTTCGCCGGCCCGCGCCGGCTGGCACTGGTGGTGCAGGACGTGCCGCTGCGCACCCCGGACGTGGTGGAGGAGCGCCGCGGCCCGCGGGTGGATGCGCCGGAGAAGGCCATCCAGGGCTTTCTGCGCGCCACCGGCCTGTCGCTGGAAGATTGCGACATCGTCGATGATGCGAAGAAAGGCCCCTATTACGTCGCCCGCATGGAGAAGAAGGGCCGCCCCACGCAGGAGGTGCTGAAGGAGCTGATCCCGGAGGTCATCCGCAGGTTCCCCTGGCCCAAGGCCATGCGCTGGGGCGCACGTCGGCTGAAGTGGGTGCGCCCGCTGCATTCCATCATCTGCCTGCTGGGCGGCAGCGTGGTGAAGTTCGAGGTGGAAGGCATCGAGAGCGGAAACACCACGCAGGGCCACCGCTTCATGGCACCGGAGCCGTTCACGGTGAAGGGCTTTGCCGACTACGAGGAGAAGCTGCGCGCCCGTTACGTCATCCTGCGCGCCGGCGAGCGCGCCTCCATCATCCACGCCCGCGCCAATGCACTGGCGAAGGATGCGGGGCTTGAGCTGGTGGAAGACGATGCCCTGCTGCAGGAAACCGCCGGGCTGACGGAATGGCCCGTGGTGTTGATGGGCGCGTTCGACGAGGCCTTCCTCGACGTGCCGGAGGAGGTCATCATCACCGCCATTCGCGTGCACCAGAAGTGTTTCGCCCTGCGTCATGCGCAGGAAGAGGGCGGCAGGCTGGCCAACCGCTACCTGCTGGTGGCCAACATCGAGGCCCCCGACGATGGCGCGGCCATCGTGCAGGGCAACAACCGCGTGATTGCCGCGCGCCTGTCAGATGCCCGCTTCTTCTGGCAGCAGGATCTGGCCACGCCGCTCACCGAGCGGGTGGAGGAGCTGGACGACATCACCTTCCACGCAAGGCTCGGCAGCCAGGGAGACCGCGTGCGCCGCATGCAGCAACTGGCGCGCGACCTTGCCCCCTTTGTCGATGCCGACGAGGAGGAGGCAGCACTGGCCGCCCGGCTGGCCAAGGCCGACCTCGTTACCGAGATGGTCGGCGAGTTCCCGGAGCTGCAGGGCATCATGGGTTATTACTACGCCAGGAAGTCCTGCGTGCCGGAGCACATCGCCCGCGCCATTGCCGAGCACTACAAGCCACGTGGTGCCGATGACGACGTGCCCCTGCATCCTGTTTCCATCGCCGTGGCGCTGGCCGATCGCATCGACATGCTGGCCGGTTTCTGGGCGGCGGGAGAAAAGCCCACCGGCTCGCGTGATCCGTTTGCCCTGCGCCGCGCCGCGCTGGGGCTGATCCGCATCCTGCTGGCCAACAACATCCACCTGCCGCTGGCCGCCTTCATCGAGCAGCAGGTGCGCCTTTCCCCGGCCTTCGACGGCACGGAGGAGGGCGCGGCGGAGAAAGCGGCGGAAATCACCCGCGACCTGCTCGCCTTCATCCGCGAGCGGATGAAGATATACCTGCGCGAGCAGGGCCATGCGCATGACCTGCTGGAAGCCGTCTATGCCGCTGGCGCAGCGGATGACCTGCTGCTCATCCGCCAGCGGCTCGAGGCCCTGGAAAACTTCCTGAAGACGGAGGAAGGAGCCGACCTGCTGGCCGGCATCAAGCGCGCGCTCAACATCCTGAAGATCGAGGAGAAGAAGGAAAGGCGCGCCTTCTCCGGCCCGCCCAACCAGCACATGCTCATCGCCGTGCAGGAAAAGGAGCTGGCCTCCGCCATCACCCGCGCCCGCGGGCAGGTGAGCAAGGCCATCAAGGCCGAGGATTACGAGGCCGCGCTGGCAGCACTGGCCCGCCTGCGCACGCCGGTGGATGCCTTCTTCGAGCATGTAACGGTGAACGCCGAGGACCCCACCTTGCGCGAAAACCGCCTGAAGCTCTTGAACGGCATCCGCGAGGTGGTGCAGCTCATCGCCGACTTCAGCCGCATCGAGGGCTGATACCAGCGTCCCAATGCAATCACGCGCTCTCTTGCCACTACAACCAGCCTTGCAAGGTGGCATCTTCCTGCCTATCCTGCGCCGGCGTCAGCGGGGGCAGAAACCCGCGTGGGCAGACAGGAGCGAGCATATCGTGAGCAACGGCGTCATTTCTCCCGCCGAAGAGAAGGCATCCGGGCAGCCGGCGCAGCCATCCCTGCAGCCGCTGCTGGATCTCGTCGCCGCCG
>JALSGQ010000162.1 GCA_026982665.1 Hyphomicrobiales bacterium
CCTGAAGGAAACGCGCCCGCTTGACATGGCTTTCCTGTCCTTCAGCGCTGGCGGCGCAGGCGGATGTAGAAGGCACCACCGCCGCCGTGGCGCGGGTGGGCCGGTTGCCAGCCGGCAACGTGTTCCGCAAGTCCTGCCTCGGCCAGCCATTGCGGCAGCAGCTGGCGCAGCCGTCCGCTGCGCTCCGGCGCGTGGTGATACTCGTAGCCGTGCAGGGTATGGCGGGCCAGTGTCGACGAGCCGCCCTTGCCGGTGATCACCAGCACCGTGCGCAGGCCCTGCCGGCGGGCCTGGGTCAGGAAGCCGCGCAGCCGCACATGGGCCTCTTCCACGCCGTAGCCATGCAGATCCAGCCGCGCATCGATGGCAATCTGTCCGCGCACCAGACGCTGGCGGGTGCGCTTGTCCAATGTTCCTCCCTGCAACAGCGCCGCACGCTGCTGCTGGTGCGCCGTGGCTGTATTCGCCGTGCTGGCCGATGTGCCGCGTGATGTCCGCTCAACAGGGCGTGGTGCCATCTGTCCGGAAGCGGCAGCGGTGCGGGCTGCCGGCCCGGGCGAGGCCCTGGAGGATATCCTCGCATCAGGTGCAGGGGCAGAGGTCCTTTTCTTGCTCCCGATCGGGCCATGATGCACCTTGCGCTCATGCAGCGGCTGCACGTTGCGGGTGATGCGCCGCCACAATGCCGCATCCTCCGGACTCAGCCCGTCATTTTTCTCGTCATCATGCATTGCCAATCGAAAAATCGCCAGCACGTGCCGTCGTGCCACTTCCCGGCCATCCACATCCTACACGATTTCGCGCAAATATGGATTCTCCTTGCGCTCGACACCAATGGTGGAGGCCATGCCATGCCCGGGAATGAAGCGGAAGGAATCCGGCAGGCTCAGCAGGTGCTGTCGGATGGAGGCCAGCAGCGTGGCATGATCACCACGCGGAAAGTCGCTGCGGCCGATGGAGCCGTGAAACAGCACATCGCCAACGAACCCCAGGTCATGGCCGCTGTCGAGAAACACCACGTGCCCCGGTGTATGGCCGGGGCAATGGCGCACGACAAAGGTGCCGCCAGCAAACAGCAGGGTTTCGCCGTCCTTCAGCCAGCGGTCAGGGGTGATGCTGCGGCCCGGATCCTCGATGCCGAAGAAACGCCCCTGCGCTTCCACGTCTTCCACCAGCCAGGCATCATCGGCGTGCGGCCCCAGCACGGGAATGCCGAAAGCCTCGCGCAATTCCGCCGCGCCACCGACATGGTCGAAATGCCCGTGCGTCAGCCATATCTGCTTCGGCCGTGCCTTCAGCGTCGCCAGCACGCCCAGGATGCCCTGCACTTCTCCGCCGGGGTCGATGAGCAGTGCCTCGCGCGTGTCGGGATCCACCAGGATGGAACAGTTCTGCTCCAGCATGGTTACCGGCAACACATACAGCTCGAAGGGCAGATCGGCATACAGCGGTTTCGGCCGGCCATGGCGCATGATGTCAACTCCCGTGCATTTCCCAAGAGCAGCAGATCACTTCTCCGCTGCCGGTGTGCGCCGCAGGGCGGCGCGCAGCATCTCCGCATTCATGATGCCCAGCAGGCGTGCCAGCATCAGATATACCAGCATGCCCGCCAGCACCAGTGCCGCCAGCAGGCCGATGCGCATCATCAGCTCCGTGCCGGGCGTGAACCATTCCAGCAGCGCCCGCTGCGCTGCCAGCAGGCCCGCGCCCATCACCAGCGCTGCCAGCAGCATGCGCGGCAGTGCATGGCGCAATGACGCATCCGTGTGCCAGTAGCCATGCCGCTGCAAGGCCCGGCCCAGCAGCAGCACGTTCACCCACGAGGCGGCGGAAGTGGCCACGGCTATGCCCACGTGGCCGAAAAAGGGAAACAGCGCCAGCGCCAACGCGATGTTCAGCCCCACGGAAACGGCGGCGAAACGCATGGGCGTGCGCGTATCCTCGCGCGCGAAGAAGGCCGGCGAGAACACCTTGATGAGCACGAAGGCCGGCAGCCCGCTGGCGAAGGCGGCCAGCGCCTGTGCCGTGGCAATGGTGTCGGCATGGGTGAAGGCCCCGCGCTCGAACAGCACGTTGACCACCGCCAGCGGCATGGCCATCAGCGCCAGCGCCGCCGGCACGGTGAGAAACAGGGCAAACTGCATGGCCCGGTTCTGCGCCTCGCGCACGCCGGCATGGTCTTCCGCCCGCAGTCTCCGGGATATTTCCGGCAGCAGCACCACGCCGATGGCCACGCCCACCAGCCCCAGCGGCAGCTGATACACCCTGTCGGCATAATACAGCCAGGCCGGCGCGCCTTCCTGCCAGGAGGCGATGATGGTGGAGATCACCAGGTTCAGTTGCGTGATGCCGCCGGCAATCAGCCCCGGAATGCCCAGTTTCACCAGCCGTTTCATGGCTGGTGTGTAGCGCGGCCGCCGCAGGCGGATGGCAAAGCCGGCGCGGGCTGCCGCGACCCACAGCAGCGCCAGTTGCAGGAAACCGGCCAGCGCCACTGCCGCTGCCAGCAGCACGCCCATGCGCGGCTGCCCGCCCAGCGCCGCCAGCCAGCCGTAGATCAGCACCACGATGAACACGATGTTCAGCAACACCGGCGCAAAGGCAGCCAGCGCAAACCGGCGCAGGGAGTTGAGCACGCCGGAAAGCAGCGCCACCAGCGACATGCACAGCAGGTAGGGGAAGGTGATGCGGGTGAGCAGCACGGTGAGCGCGAACTTCTCCTCGTCCGCGGCAAAGCCCGGTGCCAGCACCAGCACGAACCATGGCGCGAAGATCTCCGCCACGATGGTGAGCAGCAGCAGGATGAACAGCAGCCCGGCAAAGGCCTCCTCGGCAAAACGCCGCGCCGATTCCGCCCCTTCACCTTCCAGCCGCCGCGCGAACAGCGGCACGAAGGCGGCATTGAACGCTCCCTCGCCGAAGAAGCGGCGAAACAGGTTGGGCAGGCGAAAGGCCACCACGAAGGCCTCCGCCACCGCGCCCGCGCCCAGCAGCGCCGCCATCAGCACATCGCGCACGAAGCCCAGCAGGCGTGAGAGCAACGTCATGCCGCCCACCGTCATTGCCGAGCGCAGCAGTGCCATCAGTCCTGCCCCCCGTTGCTCCCCGGGCCCTGATCATCGGCACTGGGCGTGCAGGTGGCATCTGCCTGCGATTCCGCCGCGGCCCCCGTTTCCTCCAGCAGTGCCAGCATCTGTTCGTGCAATGCCGGCGTGGCGCAGGCAATGATGTCGCTGCCGGGCAATGCCGCCTGTCGCCCGCACCAGTCGCTGATGATGCCCCCCGCCCCGCGCACGATGGGCACCAGTGCCGCTGCATCGTGCAGCGCCAGCCGCGTGTCCAGCGCCACGTCCAGCCGCCCTTGCGCCAGTGCCGCGTAGAACAGCGCATCGGCATCGAACTGCACGTGCCGGGCGCGCTGTTGCAGAGCCTGCAGCAATGCCGACCGGCCCGGCGTGTCATACAGCCGCGGCAACGTGGTGCCGCAGAAGGCCTGCTCGAGCCTGACGGTCTTGCGCACCCGCACCTGCTCGGCATCCTCCACCCGGCCATGCAGCAGCCGCCAGCAGCGGCTGCCGTTGCCGATGATGGTCATGCCGCTCAGTGGCTCGTGCACCAGCCCCAGCACCGGCATCTCCTCCCGCAACAGGGCAATGAGCACCGTCCAGCCCGGCAGGCCGCAGATGAAGCTGCGGGTGCCGTCGATGGGGTCCAGCACCCATACATGACCACTGCCCGCCTGTGGCGATGCACCGAACTCCTCGCCGAGGATGCCGTCATCGGGAAAGGCCTCGGCAATGTTCTCGCGCATGAGCCGTTCCGCCGCCCTGTCGGCAGCGCTGACCGGGTCATCCGCCAGCCCCTTTGCGGCATTGCGCTTGCTGTCAACCGTGCTGCCGCGCCAGAAGGCGTGCACCAGCATCTGCCCGGCCTGCCCGGCCAGCCGCAGCGCCAGTGCCGCGCGCGTGTCGCGCAACACGTCGTTCAGGCAATCGCTCATCACCGTTTCCATCCTGCCGCGCATCCGTGCTCGTCAGCCACCCTGCCGCTGTGCTATCGCATCGCACAGCCAATGACAAATCAGGCAGCTTGCAACGCCATATCCGGGGACACATGCAGCAGCAGCAGACACCACCCACGGGGGACACCGGGCACGGGATGCCGGGCATTGCGCCGAGCGGCCATCATGCCCGGCTGCCGGCCCTGTCCTGCCGGGGGCGGCGCATCGGGCTGTTTGGCGGTTCCTTCAACCCGCCACATGCCGGCCACCGGCAACTGGCGGAAGAGGCGCTGAGACGCCTGCGCCTGCATGAAGTGTGGTGGCTGCCGACACGGCGCAATCCGCTGAAGCCCGCGGACATCTATGCCGATCATGCACAGCGGCTGGCGCAGACACGCGCGCTGGCAAGCCATCCCCGCTTTCGCGTGCAGGACATCGAATGGCAGCTGGGCATCGATTACACCATCGACCTGCTGAAGGCTCTCGCTCCCCTGCTGCAGCAGGGGCAGTGCGTGTGGCTCATGGGGGCTGATTCGTTCGCCACCCTGCACCGCTGGAAGCAGTGGCGGCAGATCATCAGCATCATCCCGCTGGCGGTGTTCGACCGCCCCGGGGCCACGCTGGCCGCCCTCACCGCTCCGGCAGCACGCCTGCTGCGGCATCACCGCCTGCCGCAGCACGCCGCTGCCCTGCTGCCCGGCCACACCACGCCGGCCTGGAGTTTCATCAGCATGCCGCACAATCCCGCAAGCTCCACCCACCTGCGACAAGGCAACCGGCAGCCATGACCACAAACCTTTCATGCCAGCCATGCCGGCCTGTACAGGCTCTTGCATCCACGCCACGGGGGCGATATATCGGGCGCTGCATCAGCACATGCATGCACGGGCGGTTAGCTCAGCGGTAGAGCACTACGTTGACATCGTAGGGGTCACTGGTTCGATCCCAGTACCGCCCACCACAGGCTTTGCCTGTCTTGACTTT
>JALSGQ010000163.1 GCA_026982665.1 Hyphomicrobiales bacterium
CTTGACTTTTGCCAACGCAGGGCGTTCCGGGCAGCCTCTCTCTTCATCCGCCAGCATCAGGGCATGTTGGCAGGCCGGTGCAGGCGGTCGTGGCCCTGATCCTTTCTGACTGCTGACACAGGGTATCCATACCGCTTCTCCCATCACATCGGCATCGGAGCACGTGTTGGCTCTTGCGCATGCAGGGTTCTGCCGGGCTGCGCCTTCTCGCCTTGCCATGGATGAAAACACGAAGGCCCGGCCATCCCGCGCGGGATGACCGGGCCTTGCTGTTTTGCCATTGCCTGTGTTTCCGGCCTTAAGCCGCCGCACCGATGCCGGCGGTGCGGTCGGCCTCCACCGGCTCGCCGTTGATCACCAGCTGGCCGTCTTCAACGGTGATCTTCACCGTATCACCATCCTTCACTTGGCCTGCGATGATCAGCTCGGCCAGCGGATCCTGCACGAAGGCCTGGATCACCCGCTTCAGCGGCCGGGCACCGAAGCGCGGATCGTAGCCCTTCTCCGCCAGCCACTCCTTCGCCGCATCGTCCACCTCGATGGTGATCTTGCGATCGGCCAGCAGCTTCTGCAGGCGGCCAAGCTGGATGTCCACGATGGCCTTCATGTTGGCCCGCTTCAGCCGGTGGAACAGGATGATGGCATCCAGCCGGTTGAGGAACTCCGGCCTGAAGGTGCGCTGCACCGCTGCCAGCACCTGCTCGCGCACCTTGTCCACGTCCTCGTCCTCGCCCAGCTCCAGCAGGTATTCGGCGCCGACGTTGGAGGTCATGATGATGATGGTGTTGCGGAAGTCCACGGTATGCCCGTGGCTGTCCGTCAGCCGCCCATCATCGAGCACCTGCAACAGGATGTTGAACACGTCCGGGTGCGCCTTCTCGATCTCGTCGAACAGGATCACCTGGTAGGGCCTCCGCCGCACGGCTTCCGTCAGCACGCCGCCTTCCTCGTAGCCGACGTAGCCCGGAGGAGCGCCGATGAGCCGCGCCACCGCGTGCTTCTCCATGTATTCGGACATGTCGATGCGCAGGATGGCGTTCTCGTCATCGAACAGGTATTCGGCCAGCGCCTTGGCCAGCTCCGTCTTGCCCACACCGGTGGGGCCGAGGAACAGGAACGAGCCGATGGGCCGGTTGGGATCCTGCAGCCCGGCGCGCGCCCGCCGCACGGCGGTGGAAACGGCGCGCACCGCCTCCTCCTGGCCGACGACGCGCTTCGCCAGCTCCTCCTCCATGTGCAGCAGCTTCTCGTTCTCGCCCTGCAGCATCTTGTCCACCGGAATGCCGGTCCAGCGCGAGACCACCTGCGCCACATCCCGTTCCGTTACCTCCTCGCGCAGCAGCTCGCCCTTGCGGCCCTCCTGCTCCTGCAGCTCCTGCAAGCGCTTCTCCAGCTGCGGGATGGTGGCATAGGCCAGCTCCGAGGCACGCTCCAGGTTGCCGGCGCGCTGCGCCTGCTCCAGCTCGATGCGGGCGCGGTCCAGCTCCTCCTTCAGCTTCTTCTCCTCGTCCAGCCGCGCCTTCTCCGCCTGCCATTTCGCCGTCAGCTCCGCCGCCTGCTGCTCCAGCTCGGCGATCTGCTTCTCCACCTTCTCAAGGCGCTCCCTGGAGGCCTCGTCGGACTCCTTCTTCAGCGCCTCGCGCTCGATCTTCAACTGGATGATCCGGCGATCCAGCTCGTCCAGCGCTTCCGGCTTCGACTCCGCCTGCATGCGCAGCCGGGCGGCGGCCTCGTCCAGGAGGTCGATGGCCTTGTCCGGCAGGAAGCGGTCGGAGATGTAGCGGTTCGACAGCGTGGCGGCGGCCACGGCAGCCGAATCGGTGATGCGCACGCCGTGATGCGTCTCGTATTTCTCCTTCAGCCCGCGCAGGATGGAGATGGTGTCCTCCACCGTCGGCTCCTTCACGAACACCGGCTGGAAGCGCCGCTCAAGTGCGGCGTCCTTCTCGATGTATTTCTTGTATTCATCCAGCGTGGTGGCACCGATGACGTGCAGCTCGCCGCGGGCCAGCGCGGGTTTGAGCAGGTTGGAGGCATCCATCGCGCCTTCCGACTTGCCCGCACCCACGAGGTTGTGGATCTCGTCGATGAACAGGATGATCTGCCCTTGCGAGCTGACCACCTCGTTGATGATGGCCTTCAGCCGCTCCTCGAACTCGCCGCGATACTTCGCCCCGGCAATGAGCGCGCCCATGTCGAGTGCGAGGATGCGCTTGTCCTTCAGGCTGTCGGGCACATCGCCGTTGACGATGCGCTGCGCCAGCCCCTCGACGATGGCGGTCTTGCCCACGCCCGGCTCGCCAATGAGCACGGGGTTGTTCTTGGTGCGGCGGGAGAGGATCTGGATGGTGCGGCGAATCTCCTCGTCGCGTCCGATGACCGGATCCAGCTTGCCTTCGCGCGCCTTCTCGGTGAGGTCGATGGCGTATTTCTTCAGCGCCTCGTAGGTCTCCTCGGCGGAGGCCGAATCGGCCTTGCGGCCACCGCGCATCTCGTCGATGGCCTTGTTCAGCGCCACCGGGGTAACGCCCGCCTTCTTCAGGATGTCCGCCGCTTCGGACGGCTCGATGGCGAGTGCATGCAGCAGCCGCTCCACGGAGACGAAGCTGTCGCCTTCCTTTTTCGCCAGTTCCTCGGCGCGGGCGAACACGCGCGCGGTTTCCGGTGCCAGGTAAAGCTGGCCGGCACCAGAGCCTTCCACCTTCGGCAGCTTGTCAAGCGCGGCGTTCACGTCCGCCTGCACCAGCCGCGGATCACCGCCGGCGGCCTTGATGAGGTTGGCCGCCATGCCCTGATCGTCGTCCATCAGCACCTTCAGGACGTGCAGCGGCGTGAACTGCTGGTGCCCCTCGCGCAGCGCCAGTTGCTGGGCCGACTGGATGAAGCCCTTGGCGCGGTCGGTGTAGATTTCCAGGTTCATGTGTTTTCTCCCTGCTTGCACACCGGCGGCGGGTTGCGCGGACATGCCTAGGCCCAGGAAAGGCTCAAGAATCGCCAGCCCCCCGCTGCCCGTGTGGGTAAGCGAAATGTTTCGGTTTCATCATCCGATATAGGGCGCAGGGAAAGGCACACAAGGATGAGCGGAAAAAATCGTGCCGGGAGATGAAGAGAGCGTGAGAATATCGACCGCCAACACGGGCTTTTCAGCATGTCTCGGTGTCGGAGGATGAAGAGAGAGGCAGCCAGGACCACCCTTGGTCTGCAAAGGTCAGAACAGGCGAAGCCTGTGGCGGAGAGGGTGGGATTCGAACCCACGGTGCCCAGGGGGCACAACGGTTTTCGAGACCGCCCCGTTCGACCACTCCGGCACCTCTCCATGATTGCCCTGATCAGGGCAGGGCGTGCATGAGATAACGCAAGCCGAGGGTTTCAACAAGGGGGTGCGTGCACCGGGCAGACGCAGATCTGCTCCTTGCGCATATGTTGTGGCCGCTGCCGGCAATGCAGGACGGATATCCTCAGGCAGCAGCAGCGGCATCGACGAAGGCCCAGGCACCATAGCCGACGACGCGGGACTTCTCTCCCGCCGTGTCGCCGGAGTTGCGCAGGTCCAGCAGCATCGGCCGCCAGCGGTGCAGGCGCGCCTCGTGCAACAGGCCAGAGAGCGGATAGGCTCCGCAGGCATCCATCGGGCCGATGTGCGCCTCGTCCAGGCGGGCGATTTTCTCTGCCGTGATGGCATCATGCCTGCGGGCCTGCTCGTATGGCTCGTAGTGCGAAAGGTCGGAGGAGATGACGATGGCGGTGTCCGGGTCAAGCGCGCGCACCGCTTCGATGACCTCGGCCACTTCCGATGGGGTTGCCTGCCCCACCACCAGCGGCAGCACCTGCGCCTGCGGAAACAGAACCTGGATGAAGGGCAGCTCCACTTCCAGCGCATGTTCACGCGCATGCGGCACGTTGTCGATGACGACCTGTGGCAGGTGGGCGATGGCCTTGCGCCCTTCGGTGTCCACCGGCGCGGTGCCCAGCGGCGTGGCAAACCCGTCCCACGCCGGGGCGGCAATGCCGCGCAAGGGCACGGTGTGGGCCGGGCCCAGCAGCAGGATGCGTCTCACGTCGCCGCGTTCGGCCAGTGCGGCAAAGGCGCGTGCGGCAATCTCGCCGGAATAACGGTAGCCGGCATGCGGTGCCACCACGGCCTCCACCTTCGGCAACCGCGGCACCTCGTGCGCGGCACGGGCCAGCACGGCGTGCACGTATTGGCGCAGCGCCTGTGCGTCGTCGGGATAGAACAGGCCTGCCACCGCAGGCGGCCGCACGGTCGACATTGTTTCCTCCGATTGTGATAGCACCTGATACACCCAATGATGGCATTCTCGCCATCTTAAAGGCAAGGGGACGCATGCCCATATATGGGAACGGGAACGGGGCACGAAAAGGTGTCGGGTCAATGGCGAAAAGGGAACACATAGAGGGCGTGCCGGGGCGCTACTGGAGGAAACTCGACGATGGCCGCGTGCTGTGCGAGCTGTGCCCGCGCGAGTGCCAGATTCGCCCCGGGCAGCGCGGCCTGTGCTACGTGCGCGGGGTAACGGATGCGGGCGAGATGGTGCTGACCACCTGGGGCCGCTCCTCCGGCTTCGTGGTGGATCCCATCGAGAAGAAGCCGCTGTTTCACTTCCTTCCCGGCACGCCGGTGCTGAGCTTCGGCACGGCAGGCTGCAACCTCACCTGCAAGTTCTGCCAGAACTGGCACATCTCCAAGGCCAGCCGGTTCGACGTGTTGCAGCGCCCGGCCACGCCCGCCACCATCGTGCGCATGGCCGAGGCCGTCGGCGCGCGCTCGGTGGCCTTCACCTACAACGACCCGGTGATTTTCCTGGAATACGCTGTGGACGTGGCAAAGGCCTGCCATGAGGCGGGGCTGAAGACGGTGGCGGTAACGGCGGGCTACATCAACCCGCAGGCACGCAAGGAGTTCTTCGCCCACATGGACGCGGCCAACATCGACCTGAAGGGCTTCACGGAAGAGTTCTACCGCAAGCTGGCATCAGGGCACCTTCAGCCGGTGCTGGACACGCTGCGCTACGTCTATCACGAGACGGACACGTGGCTTGAGATCACCACGCTGCTGATTCCGGGGAAGAACGATTCGAATGAGGAGATCAGCGCCATGAGCCGCTGGATCGTGGAGCACCTGGGGCCGGAGGTGCCGCTGCACTTCTCCGCCTTTCACCCGGACTGGCGCATGCAGGACACACCGCCGACACCACCGGAGACAGTGAAACGGGCGCGCAGGCTGGCAATGGAGGCGGGCTTGAGATACGTCTACACGGGCAACATCCGCGACCCGGAAGGCCAGAACACCCGTTGCCATGCATGCGGCGAGCTGCTCGTCGGGCGTGATGGCTACAACCTCACCCGCTGGAACATGCAGCCCATCGGCAAGTGCCCGAGCTGCGGCACGGCGTGCGCCGGCGTGTTCGAGGAAAAGCCGGGCAACTGGGGCGCGCGCTACCTGCCGCTGAACCCGGAGGCCTTCTCGGCCCACGAGAACGGCTGACGGGAAGACCGAAAGCCACATCGGCAACCGGGCCGGGTGAAGACAACGAAAAAGGCCGCGCCCGGCAAGCGAGCGCGCCCCTTCATGTCTCGTGCAACTGCCCTGCAGGAAGACGCAGGGAGCGGACGGTCAGGCGGCCATGAAAGCCCTTCTTGCCGCCTCAGTAATCTTCCTTCGGCTGCAGCACCTGGCGGCCGCGATACATGCCCGTCTTCAGGTCGATGTGGTGCGGGCGGCGCAGCTCGCCGGTGTTCTTGTCTTCCACCCAGGTGATGGTTTCCTTGCGGTGCCCGCCACGGCGCTTGCCGATCTTGGAGCGGGTAACCTTCTTCTTCGGAACGGCCATGATCTCAACTCCATTGCCCGCCGGCCGCGCCCGAGAAAGGAACGTGGCCGTGCATAACCCTGCCATGATGCATGATGGAGCGCCTTATAACGCAAGCCGACGTGCCAATGCCAGCAAAAAATGCGCATCGTTCCTATGACAGCAGCCCCGCGCCCTTCAGCCCGGCAAGGACGAACTGCACCGCCAGCGCGGCCAGGATGATGCCCAGCAGGCGCGAGATGGCACCAATCGCCGTTGCGCTCAGGAATCGCTCCGCGTGGCTGACGATGCGAAACAGCAGCCAGGTGATGAGAAGCACCAGCAGGATCGTGCCGATGACCGCCGCCTGCGCCAGGACATCCCCCTTGTGCTGGCCCATCAGCAGGATGGCGGAAGTGATGGCACCGGGGCCGGCTATCAGCGGAATGCCCAGCGGAAACACCCAGGCGTCATCCACCCGCTCGTATTCTCCCGGTGGTTCGGCGGAAGTGGCGGCCTGCCTGCGCCGCTGGGTGCGCTTCTCGAACAGCATCTCCGCCGCGATCATGAACAGCAGCAATCCGCCGGCAATGCGAAACGCCGGCAGGGTGATGCCGAACAGCTTCAGGATGGCCTCACCCAGGAAGGCGAACAGCAGCAGCACGCCGGCAGCCAGCAGCACGGCGTTGGTGGCGATGCGCCGCCGCTCGGCCAGCGAGCGGCGCAGGGTGAGCGCCACGAACACCGGTGCCAGCCCCAGGGGATCGATGATGACGAAGAAGGTGGCAAATGCCGGCAGCACCACCTCGCTGAAGAATGCCGTCATGTTGTTCTCCCGTGCCGCGCCCCCTGATGAGGCCATTTGTCCCTGTCCGCGAGATGGCGTCAATGCCGCAGCTGGAAAAATGCCCGGCAGCTGCTAATAAGGGGGCCATATCCGCATGCTCCGCATGCCGCGGGCCATGCATCGATGAATGCCGAAAGACACTGCAGGAAACGGGAGTTGCCATTCATGAGCACCAGCAGCCGCCAGTTCGACACCAGGCGCACCTTGAAGGTGGGAGAGGACAGCTACGCCTTCCATTCGCTGGAGGCGGCGGAAGGGCAGGGGCTTTCCGGCATCTCCCGGCTGCCGGTGTCGCTGAAGGTGCTGCTGGAGAACCTGCTGCGCTTCGAGGATGGTCGCACGGTGAAGGCCGAGGACATCAGGGCGCTGGCGGAGTGGCTCGAGGACCGCGGGCGGGCGAAGCGGGAAATCGCCTTCTTCCCCGCACGGGTGCTGATGCAGGACTTCACCGGCGTGCCGGCGGTGGTGGATCTGGCCGCCATGCGCGATGCGATGCAGGAACTGGGCGGTGATGCGGCGCGCATCAATCCGCTCAACCCGGTGGACCTGGTCATCGACCATTCGGTGATGGTGGATCGCTTCGGCGCGGCGGATGCGCTGGCCTTCAACCGCCAGCGCGAATACGAGCGCAACATGGAGCGCTACCGCTTCCTGAAATGGGGTCAGCAGGCGTTTTCCAACTTTTCCGTGGTGCCGCCGGAGACCGGCATCGTGCACCAGGTGAACCTGGAGTATCTGGCCCGCGTGGTGTTCACGAAGGATGCAGACGGCACGCGGCTGGCTTACCCCGACACCGTGGTCGGCACCGATTCGCATACCACCATGATCAATGGCCTGGGCGTGCTGGGCTGGGGCGTCGGCGGCATCGAGGCGGAGGCGGTGATGCTGGGCCAGCCGGTGTCCATGCTCATTCCGCAGGTGGTGGGGGTGGAGCTGACCGGTGCGCTGCCGGAAGGGGTAACGGCTACCGACCTGGTGCTGACCATCACCGAGATGCTGCGCAAGCACGGCGTGGTGGGCAAGTTCGTGGAGTTCTGCGGCGAGGGTCTTGCGCACCTGTCGCTGGAGGATCAGGCCACCATCGCCAACATGGCGCCGGAATATGGCGCCACCTGCGGCTTCTTCCCCATCTCGGCGGAGACGCTGGAATATCTGCGCATCACCGGGCGTTCGGAGGAGCAGATCGCGCTGGTGGAGGCCTATGCGAAGGCGCAGGGCATGTGGCGCGATGCCGACACGCCCTTGCCGGAGTTCACCGAGAAGCTGACGCTTGATCTTTCCACCATCGAGCCGTCGCTGGCCGGGCCGAAGCGCCCGCAGGACAGGGTGGCGCTGCGCACCGCGAAACAGGCATGGCGCAAGGCGCTGGAAGATGAGTTCGGCAAGGCGGCGGAGGCGGAAAAACGCTTTGCCGCGCCGGGGGCGGATTTCGACCTGGGGCATGGTGATGTGGTGATCGCGGCCATTACCTCCTGCACCAACACCTCCAACCCCAACGTCATGCTGGCCGCCGGACTGCTGGCGAAGAAGGCGCGGGAGAAGGGCCTTTCCGTGAAGCCGTGGGTGAAGACCTCGCTGGCGCCGGGCTCGCAGGTGGTGCGCGATTACCTTGAGCGCGCCGGGCTGCTGGATGACCTGGAGGCGCTGGGCTTTGCCGTGGTGGCCTATGGCTGCACCACCTGCATCGGCAACTCCGGGCCGCTGCCCGAACCGGTGGCGAAGGCCATCGAGGACAACGATCTGGCCGTGTGCTCGGTGCTGTCGGGCAACCGCAACTTCGAGGGCCGGGTGAACCCGCTGGTGAAGGCCAACTGGCTGGCCAGCCCGCCGCTGGTGGTGGCCTATGCCATCGCCGGAACGCTGGATCTCGACCTGCTGAACGAGCCGCTGGGCACGGATGCGGACGGCAACCCGGTGTATCTGAAGGACATCTGGCCGACGCAGGAGGAGATCCGCGCCGCACTGCGCGGGGCCATTTCGCGGGAGGAGTTCATCGAGCGCTATGCGGACGTGTTTGCCGGTGATGAACAGTGGCAGGCCATCGACGCCGGTGCGGGACAGACCTATGAGTGGGACGAAGCCTCCACCTACATTCGCCGCCCGCCCTACTTCGACGGCATGACGCTTGACACACCGCCGGTGGCCGACATCGAGGGCGCGCGCATCCTGGGGCTGTTCGGTGATTCCATCACCACCGATCACATTTCCCCCGCCGGTGCCATCCCGAAGGACAGCCCCGCCGGGCGCTACCTGATGGAGCACGGGGTGGAGCCGAAGGACTTCAACTCCTATGGCGCGCGGCGCGGCAACCACGAGGTGATGATGCGCGGCACCTTTGCCAACATCCGCCTGCAGAACGAGATGACGCCGGACGTGCGCGGCGGCTTCACGGTGCATCAGCCTTCCGGCGAGCGCATGACCATCTTCGATGCCGCCATGCGCTACGCGCAAGAGGGCGTGCCGCTGGTGGTGATTGCCGGCAAGGAATACGGCACCGGTTCGTCGCGCGACTGGGCGGCAAAGGGGCCGAAGCTGCTGGGCGTGCGCGCTGTCATCGCCGAGAGTTATGAGCGCATCCACCGCTCCAACCTCATCGGCATGGGCGTGCTGCCGTTGCAGTTCCCGGATGGAGTGAACCGCCAGACGCTGGGGCTGGATGGCTCGGAGGTCATTTCCATTGCCGGCATCGGCGACCTGAAACCCGGTGGCACGGTTGAGGTGCGCATCGAGCGCGCCGGTGGCGCGGTGGATGGTTTCGAGGCCATCTCGCGCATCGACACCGAGGACGAGCTGGACTACTTCCGCAACGACGGTATCCTCAGCTACATGCTGCGTCGTCTCGCGCAGGCGTGATGATGGCGTGGCATCTCTCACCCGAAAGTGATGGGCACCAGCGCGCGTGCCGGGCTAGCATGCGGGCATGAGCAAGCGTGTGCATATCGATCGCCGCCACCTGCTGGCATTGCTGGGAGCCGCGGGTGCGGCCTCCATGCTGGCACGTCCTGCTGGTGCCATGTCCGCGGCCGACGGCAAGGTGCGGCATCCTGCCGTGGTGGTGGAGCTGTTCACCTCGCAAGGCTGCTCCGCCTGCCCGCCGGCGGATGCGCTGCTCGGCCGCCTGATCAACGAACCGGACGTGCTGGGCATCGGCTACAACATCGACTACTGGGACTATCTCGGCTGGCGCGACACGCTGGCGCGTTCGGAGTTCACCCGGCGGCAACGCATGTATGCAAAGGCGCGCGGAGATGATGCCGTCTATACGCCGCAGATGATCATCAATGGCCGCCATCACGTGGTGGGAAACGATCCGGTCAGGGTGGCGCGGGCCATCGAGCAGGCGCGCGCAAATGGCGGTTGCCAGCTTGCCGACATGCAGCTCAGGCGGCGCGACAAGGTGCTGGAAGTGGTGCTGGGTGCCGCCGACGAGAAACTGCGGCGGCTGCTGGCGCAGGGTGCCGGATCTGGTGCTGGCACTGCAGATGCGGGAGCAAGGGGGCGGCATGCCACCTTGTGGATGGTAACCCTGAAGCGGCGGGTGCCGGTGCAGATTCGCCGCGGCGAGAATCGTGGCCGTGCCATCACCTATCATCATGTGGCGCGGCGCATCGTTCCGGCAGCCATGTGGGATGGCCGCGCCCAGCGCCTGTCGCTGCCGCTGGCAGAGATCATGGCGGCGGAGGCAGAACTGTGCGCTGCCCTGCTGCAGGTGGGCGGCCATGGCCCGGTCATCGCTGCTGCCCTGCTGTGAGCATTCACGTCGCCAGATGGCAAGGATCTTTGCCCCTTTCCTGCCCACCGGTGCAGTGGCTCATGGACATGCTTTCTAATATTCGCCGTGGCCGATGAACTGGTCGAAGGCGGCCCAGAACATGTCCCGCACCACGTCGCGCTCCATCAGGATGTCGTGCCGGCTGCGGTGCAGGAAGGTGGCGGAGAGGTTGCCTACCACCCGCGCCATGCGGCGCAGGGCCTCGGCATCCACCAATGCGTCGTGGGCAGCAGCCAGCGCCAGCATCGGCCAGCGCGGCTCGCCACCGGCATCCACCATGCGCTGCAGGGCCTGCACCGAGCGCAAGGCGGCATGCAGCCAGCCGAAGGTGGGGCTTGCCGCCACGCCCACCTCGGGAAAGCCCTGCAGGAACTTCACCTCGCGCAGGTAGCGCTGCCGATCATGGGTGATGGAATTGCCGGCGAAGTCGGCAGCCGTGGGCAGACGGCGGCGCATTACCGGAAAGAACGCCCGCGACAGCCCCGGCAGCCCGCCCAGCCGCGCCAGCCGCCGCAGCACGGTGCCGCGTGGATGGGGCGCAAAATCGATGAACGGCGAAACCAGCATGGCGCGTTCGAACCACACGTGCTTCCAGCTTGCCTTCAGCAGCACATGCCCGCCCATGGAAATGCCCAGTGCATGGTAGGGCGGTGGCATGTCCGGCAGCACCAGCCGGCGCATCACGGCTTCAAGGTCAACCTCGTAGTCATCGAAGGAACGCACGTGGCCTTTCAGCCGGTTCTTCAGCAGGCGCTGCGACAGGCCCTGCCCGCGCCAGTCGAAATCCACCACCGCGAAGCGCCGGGCCAGCAGCTCGCCAATGGTTTCGTAATGACGCTCGATGTATTCGCCGCGACCAGGGAGCAGCACGACGGTGCCGCGGGCGCGCGCCGGCCGGGCAACAGCGGCGCGCAGCGTGAAGCCATCCGGCGTTTTCACCGGCACTGCCTGCAGGCCGGGTGGGCAGCGCTTGTCCTCCGTTTCCAGCAGCACGATGCGCGCGGCCCGCGCATCCACCTTGTGCTGCTGCTTTCCCTCTCCGGTGCCTGCCATTGCCGCCCTTACTGCCCCCGTCATCGTCGTCAAGCCCACATCTGCTGTGCCAAGCCGTTTGTGCGCGCCGGGCTTGGACTTGTGCACCAACACGGCTATGGCTGTTGGTGCCATGATTCGCAAACTCTACGAGCGCATGATGCAGTTGGCCGCCCATCGCCGCGCGAGCTGGGCGCTGGCTGCCGTTTCCTTCACCGAAAGCTCGTTCTTTCCCATTCCGCCGGATGCCCTGCTGATACCCATGGGGCTGGCCAACCGCGAGAAGGTGTTTCGCTATGCCCTCATCTGCACCATTGCCTCGGTGCTGGGCGGGCTGGCGGGCTATCTCATCGGCTGGTTGCTGTATGACACCGTCGGGCGCGCCATCCTCGACTTCTACGGAATGACGGACAAATTTTCCACCTTCGTGAACTGGTATCATGAATATGGCGCAATGATCGTGCTGTTTGCCGGCATCACGCCGTTTCCCTACAAGGTCATCACCATTGCCAGCGGCGTGGCGTCGCTTGATCTCGTGGTTTTTACCGTGGCTTCCATTGTCGCACGGGGGTTGCGGTTCTATCTGGTGGCGGCACTGCTGTTCTGGTTCGGGCCGACGGCGCGGCGCATCCTGGAGCGTTATCTCGGCTGGATCACCCTTGCGGCCGGCGTGCTGCTGGTGGGTGGTTTCGTCATGTTGCGCTATGTTGGCTGAAAGGCTGGTGCTTGTGCCGCGATACACCTGTCTCCACCGGATGCAGTCGATGAAGGAATGGCGATACCATGAATGAAGCGATGCATGATGCCATGAAACGCCTGCGGCATGACGTGGCCATGCAGGCCGCGGCCGTGGTGCTCATCTCGGCGCTGCTGATGGTGAGCGGTGCTCTCGTCTTCGAGCACCTGCTGGGCTATCAGCCCTGCGAGCTGTGCTTCCTGCAGCGCAAGCCGTGGTATGCCCTGGTGCCCGTGGGGTTCGTGCTGCTGCTGTTTGCCACCAAGGATGACCGGAAATTGCTGCGCGCCGGGCTGGCGCTGGCCGCGTTCATCCTGTTCGTCAGCGCCGGGCTGGGGGCATGGCATGCCGGCATCGAATGGAAATGGTGGCCGGGGCCTGCCACCTGCACTGCCGGCGGCACCGATTTCACCGTTGCCCTGCCAAGCCTCGATCGGCAGGTGGTGCTGTGCGACGAAGCGCCGCTGCGCATCCTTGGCCTGTCGCTGGCCGGATGGAATGCCGTCATCTCCCTTGCCGCCGGCCTGTTCGCCCTGCGCGGCGCACTGCACCGCCGTGGTAATGGCTGAACGCGGGTGCCCCGCCGCCCCTGTCCCGGCAGCGTGATCCCTGCTCGCATTTTCCGCTCGCGCTTCAGCGCAGGGTGGCGGTGGCGTTCACGGCATCTTCCAGCAATGCCCGCAGGCGGGCGCGCTCGCTGTGCTTGATGCCGCCTGCCGTGGCTTCGCGTGCCATCTGCCGCAGGGCTTCCGGTGCAGGGCGCGGGCGCGGCACCATGCTGCCGCCACCATCACCACCATTGCCACGTGCAGCCGTGGCCACGGGCCGGGTGCCGCTGGCGGCGCGGGCAATGGCATCGGCCAGCGTGCCCACGGCCAGCGCATAGGTCCTGGCGTTGTTGTAGGCCAGGATGGCGCGGAAATTGCGGGTTACGAGATAAAGATTTGCATCCCCGCGCAGCTTCACCAGCCAGGCCCTGGCCTTGCGTCCGTAGAAGGCCTTGGCCGTGGCCGGGCGCACGCCCAGCTTCTCCCAGGCAGCAATGGAACGGGCATGGCGCCGGCCCAGCAGGTGCCTGGCACGGGCCGGAACGTGCACGCGCCAGCCCCACGGCAGGCCGCGCCGCCAGCCGCGCTTCTTCAGGTAATTGGCGGTGGAGGCCAGGGCATCGGGCACCGAGTTCCAGATGTCGCGCCGACGGTCGCCGTCCACGTCCACCGCATAGCCGAGGTAGGTGGTGGGGATGAACTGGGTGTGCCCCATCGCACCGGCCCATGAGCCTCTCATCTGGGCCGGGCTGATGTCGCCCGATTGCAGGATCTTCAGCGCCGCAAGCAGCTGCTGGCGGCCATAGCGCTTGCGCCGCCCGGCCATGGACAGGGTGGCCAGCGCGCGGATCACGTCATGCTTGCCCTTGTGGGAACCGTAGTTGCTCTCCAGCCCCCAGATGGCCAGCAGGATGTGGCGGTCCACCCCGAAGCGGGCCTGCAGGTTGCGCAGCAGCGTCTTGTGCCGGCGCAGCTTTTCCACGCCTGTCATGATGCGCTTTTCGCTCACCCGCGTGCGCAGGTATTCCGCCGGCGTCAGCTTGAACTCCGGCTGATGACGCTGACGCCGGATGACTTCCCAGTCCGGCTGCATCACGCGAAACGCCCGGCGGTAGGTGGAGCGGCTGATGCCGGCGCGTTTCGCCCGTGGCCAGAAATCATCGACGAACTGCCGATAGGCGCTGCTGGAGGCCATCTTTTCGATCTTCGGCGCGGCCTGGGCACTGCCGTGGCCGAACAGCAGCATGACCGTGGCAAAGCCCAGGATCATGCCGAGAAAGGCCGACAGCAACAGCCGGGCGCGTGTGTGGTGGTGATGCTTCATGGCTTCAGCCTCCGGTATTGCTGGCGGTTGCCTGCTGGTCGGCACGGTTGCGCTGTTGCAGGTGGCGTTCCCAGGCAAGCGCGCTGGCAACGATGCCTTCCAGGTCATCGAGCTGCGGCTGCCAGTTCAGCGTCTGGCGGATCCTGTCTGCCGCTGCCACCAGCGCCGGTGGATCGCCGGCGCGGCGCGGTGCCACTTCCACCGCGAAATCGACCCCGGAGACCCGTTTCACCGTGTCGATGACCTGCTTCACCGAGTAACCGTGGCCGTAGCCGCAGTTGAACACCGCCGATGCGCCACCATCACGGAGGTAGTCGAGCGCATCCACGTGCGCGGCGATGAGATCGGACACGTGGATGTAGTCGCGAATGCAGGTGCCGTCCTCGGTGTCATAGTCATCACCGAAGATGAACATCTTCTCGCGCTGGCCGAGTGCGGTCTGGCAGGCGACCTTGATGAGATGCGTGGCCTCGGGCGTGGACTGGCCGGTGCGGCCCCTGGGGTCCGCTCCCGCCACGTTGAAGTAGCGCAGGGCCACGTAGTCGAAACCCTCATGGGCGCGGGCGACATCCTCCAGCATCCATTCGGTCATCAGCTTGGAGCGGCCATAGGGGTTGATGGGGGCAAGCGGTGCATCCTCCGTTGCCGGGTTGACCTCGGGAATGCCATAGACGGCGGCGGTGGAGGAGAAGATGAAGCGCTTCACCCCGGCATTCACCGCCGCTTCCATCAGGGTGCGGCTGTTGACGGTGTTGTTGCGGTAATACTTCAGCGGATTCTCCACCGATTCCGGCACCACGATGGAACCGGCGAAATGGATGATGGCGTCGATGTCGTGGGTGGAGAACAGCCTGTTCAGCAGCTCGGCATCGCCAATGTCGCCCACCACCAGCGTGGCGGCGGGAGATACCGCCCAGTCGAAACCGGTGGACAGGTTGTCCAGCACGATCACGTCCTCGCCACGATCGGTGAGGGCGTAAACCATGTGCGAGCCGATGTAGCCCGCTCCGCCCGTTACCAGAACCGTCATGCCCCTATCAGCCCTTTCGCAACCGTTTGTTGATAATGCTGCGCCATGATGATGGTATCATGGTAAACGGAGCCTTAAGCCGGATGAGGTAATGGCGTGGCGAAGGCAGAGAAGGAGTTTGGCGCATGAGCGAACAGGCACGGGTGCGCAAGGCGGTGCTGCCGGTGGCGGGGCTGGGCACGCGCTTTCTGCCGGCCAGCAAGGCGGTGGCCAAGGAGCTGCTGCCAGTGTTGGACCGGCCGGTGCTGCAATGGGTGGTGGAAGAGGCGCTGCAGGCCGGTATCGAGGAGTTCGTCTTCGTTACCAGCCGCGGCAAGGAGGCGATTGCCGATCACTTCGATGCCCACCCGCTGCTGGAGAAAACGCTGGAGAGGAAGGGCAAGCAGGCGCTGCTGCAGGCCGTGCGCGCCGCCACCATCGAGGCCGGACGGGCCATCTTCGTGCGCCAGGATGCGCCAAGGGGGCTGGGGCACGCGGTGCTGTGCGCCCGTGCCGCGGTGGGGGATGAACCCTTCGCCCTGCTGCTGCCGGACATGCTGATGCGCGGACAGCCCAACTGCCTTGCCGGCATGATGCAGGCATACGCGGCAGTGGGCGGCAACATCATTGCGGTGGAGGAAGTGCCGCGCGAGGAGGTGAACAAGTATGGCGTGGTGGCACTGGAAGATGCCGATGCCGAAACGCCGCGAATCACCGCGATGGTGGAAAAGCCCGCCGTTGCCGATGCACCGTCGAATCTCATCATCTCCGGGCGCTACATCCTGCAGCCGCGGATCTTCACCCTGCTGGAGCGGACGATGCCGGGCGCTGGCGGCGAGATCCAGCTTACCGACGCCATGCTGGCAGCGCTTGACGAAGGCGCGCCCTTCCATGCCTACCGCTTCGGCGGCGAGACCTTCGATTGCGGCAGCAAGCTGGGCTTTCTGCAGGCCAATGTCGCCTTCGGCCTCGACGATGCGGATGTCGGCACCGCACTTGCCACCTTCATCCGCCAGCGGCTGCCGCAACGATGAGCAGAAAGGCCGGCCGGGCACCCTGCCGCTGCCGGAACGGAAAAAGCATGCGGCAGGGTATGGAAAAGCTCCCGGTTTTGCGTTAGGCTGCAGGGGTCGAAGCTGGTCATCACGACATCATGATGGCTGTTTCGGCAGGTCCTTCCTTGTTTCGGCGGCCTCAGGAGAGGGTGCCATGTCCGCACACCAGGTTCGCACTGCCAACGGCCGGGCGCAGCGCCGTCCGCTGTCGCCACATCTGCAGATCTACCGTCCCAGCATCACCATGGTGATGTCGATCCTGCATCGCATCACCGGTGCGGTGCTGTATTTCGCCACCTTCCTCGGCGTGTGGTGGCTGATGGGGCTGGCGTCCGGGCCGAAGTATTTCGCCTACGTGGATGACATGTTCCGCTCCTGGCCGGGGCTCGTCATCCTCTTTGCCATAACCTATCAGTTGTTCCACCATGCCTTTGGCGGCATTCGCCACCTCATCTGGGATGCCGACTTCTGCTTCAGCAAGCAGGCGGCGGAGCGGCTGGGGTTGTGGTCATTGCTGCTGGCGGTGGCCTGCACCGCGCTGGTATGGGTCCTCGGCTGGTGGACATGAGGGCACTGCCTGCGGCACACCGAGGGTGGCAGCCGGCAGGCCGGGCAGGCAGGAAGCACGAATGCCAGTGGCACAACAATGCACACAGCCAGGGAAACCGACATGATGAAAGACAATGGCACACCCCTGTCGCGGCAGCACATCACGCCGCTGAAGCGCGCCCGCGGGCTGGGCACGGCGCATGATGGCACCGGCCACTTCATGGCCCAGCGTGCCACCGCGGCGCTGAGCTTCATCATGCTCATCTTCCTGGCCATCCTGTTCGTGGCGCTGGCCGGAGCCGACTACGAGCAGGCGCGCGCCATCATCGGCGAGCCGCTGGTGGCCTCCGCCCTGGTCTTCACCGCCGCCGCCTTCTGCTGGCACATGAAACTGGGCATGCAGGTGATCATCGAGGACTATGTGCATCACGAACTGTTGAAATACGCCCTGCTTACCGCCAACCTGCTGTTTTCCGCCGCCATCTTCTTCCTGGCGCTGATCAGCATCGGGCGCGTGGTGTTCAGCCTGTGAGCAGCAGGGAGTGGCAGGAACCGGAACAGGCATCAGGGCGACTGGCGAATTGAAGGCGCAGCACATGGCGACACCCGAACACATCGAAGGCTCCGGCCCGGTCAATACCTTTCACATCGGCGAACGGGCCTACAACATCATCGAGCACGAGCATGACGTGGTCATCGTCGGGGCCGGGGGCGCGGGCCTGCGTGCGGCGGTGGGCTGTGCGCAGGCAGGCCTGCGCGCGGCCTGCATCACCAAGGTCTTCCCCACCCGCTCCCACACCGTGGCAGCACAGGGCGGCATTGCCGCGGCGCTGGGCAACATGGGCCCGGACGACTGGCGCTGGCACATGTATGACACGGTGAAGGGGTCCGACTGGCTGGGCGATCAGGACGCCATCGAGTTCCTGGTGCGCGAGGCACCGCGCGCCGTCATAGAACTGGAACACTGGGGCACGCCGTTCTCGCGCACCGAGGAAGGGCGCATCTACCAGCGTGCGTTCGGCGGCATGACCACCGACTTCGGTGCCGGCCCGCCGGCCCAGCGCACCTGCGCGGCGGCAGACCGCACCGGGCATGCCATGCTGCATGCCATGTATGGACAGGCGCTGCGCCACAAGGCGGAGTTCTACATCGAATACTTCGCCCTTGACCTGATCATGGACGAGGACGGCGTCTGCCGCGGCATCACCGCGCTGAGCATGGAAGACGGCTGCATTCACCGCTTCCGCGCCCATGCCGTGATCCTCGCCACCGGTGGCTACAACCGCGTCTACTTCTCCTGCACCTCCGCCCATATCTGCACCGGCGACGGCACGGCCATGGCCATGCGCGCAGCGCTGCCGGTGCAGGACATGGAGTTCGTGCAGTTTCACCCCACCGGCATCTATGGTGCCGGGGTGCTCATCACCGAAGGCGTGCGCGGCGAGGGGGGCTATCTCACCAACGCCCTGGGTGAACGCTTCATGGAGCGCTATGCGCCGCATGCGAAGGACCTGGCCTCGCGCGACGTGGTCAGCCGGGCGATGATGATAGAGATCCGCGAGGGGCGCGGTGTGGGCGAGGGCCGCGATCACATCCACCTGCATCTCGACCACCTGGGCGAGGAGGTGATTCGCGAACGCCTGCCGGGCATCGCCGAATCGGCGCGCATCTTCGCCGGCGTCGATGTAACCCGCGAACCCATCCCGGTGCTGCCCACGGCGCATTACAACATGGGCGGCATCCCCACCAACTATCGCGGCGAGGTCATCTGCCCGCGCGAGGGCAACACGGAAGCCATCGTGCCGGGGCTGTTCGCCTGTGGCGAGGTGGCCTGCGCCTCGGTGCACGGAGCCAACCGGCTGGGCTCGAACTCGCTCACCGACCTGGTGGTGTTCGGCAAGGCGGCAGCGAAGCGTGCGGCAGAGGTCATCGAGGCCGGGCAGCCGCACAAGCCGTTGCCGAAGGATGCCGGCCTGCAGCGGCTGGAGCGCATCGACCAGCTGCGCCATCGCCCCGGCAGCACGCGCACCAGCGCGCTCAGGCTCATGCTGCAAAAGACCATGCAGCGGGATTGCTCGGTGTTCCGCACTGGCGAGACACTGGCTGCCGGGCGCGAAAAGGTGGAAGACATCTGGGGCGGGCTGGAGGACCTGGCCATTGCCGATACCTCGCTTGTCTGGAACACCGATCTCATCGAGGCGCTGGAGCTGGAGAATCTCGTGCTCAACGCCGCTGCCACGATTCATTCGGCGCATGCGCGCACCGAGAGCCGCGGCGCGCACGCGCGCGAGGATTATCCCGAGCGCGATGACGACAACTGGATGAAGCACACGCTGGCCTTCGTCGATGATGCGCAGCGCACGGTGCGTCTCGACTACCGGCCCGTGCACACATTCACGCTGACCGATGACATCGACTTCATTCCGCCGCAGAAGCGGGTGTATTGAGGCATGCGGGCTGTTTCGGCGGCCGGGCCGAAGGTGGAACCGGCACAGAAGATCAGACGGAGAACGGCATGGTTTCTTTCACGTTGCCGAAGGATTCCCGGGTGCAGCCGGGCAAGGTGTGGCCGAAGCCGCAAGGGGCGCGGAACCTGAAGGAGTTCCGCATCTATCGTTTCGACCCGGAAAGCGGTGCCAATCCGCGGCTGGATACCTATTACGTCGATCTCGACGCCTGCGGGCCGATGGTGCTGGGCGCGCTGATGTGGATCAAGGATACCATCGATTCCACCCTCACCTTCCGCCGTTCCTGCCGCGAGGGCATCTGCGGCTCGTGTTCCATGAACATCAATGGCGAGAACGCCCTGGCCTGCATCAGCGCCATTGCCGATTACGAGGGGCCGATCACCATTCACCCGTTGCCGCACATGCAGGTGGTGAAGGACCTGGTGCCGGATCTGACGCTGTTCTATGCCCAGCACCGGCTGATCGAACCGTGGCTGAAGACCGACACGCCGGCACCGGAGCGCGAGTGGCGGCAGTCGAAGGAAGACCGGGCGAAGCTGGACGGGCTTTACGAGTGCATCCTGTGCGCCTGCTGTTCCACCTCCTGTCCCTCCTACTGGTGGAACCAGGATCGCTTCCTGGGCCCTGCGGCATTGCTGCAGGCCTGGCGCTGGATTGCCGATTCGCGCGATGAGGCCACCGGCGAGCGGCTGGATCAGCTGGATGATCCGTTCAGGCTGTATCGCTGCCATACCATCATGAACTGCGTGCGCGCCTGCCCGAAGGGCCTGAACCCGGCCCGTGCCATTGCCCGCATCAAGCGCACGCTCACCCACCGCAAGGCCTGACCTGCGCTTGCCTAAAGCCGGGAGCGAGGCCCTGCCGGAGCAACCGCCCGTCAGCCTTCCGGCGCGGGTTCAGCGGGTGGGGACCGGCTCATCACCGTGGTAGTCATAAAAGCCGCGCCTGGTCTTGCGGCCCAGCCAGCCGGCCTCGACATATTTCACCAGCAGCGGGCAGGGCCGATACTTCGAATCGGCCAGGCCCTCGTAGAGCACCTGCATCAGGTTCAGGCAGGTGTCCAGACCGATGAAGTCGGCCAGCTCCAGCGGCCCCATCGGGTGATGCGCACCCAGCTTCATCGCCGTGTCGATGGCCTCCACCGTGCCCACGCCCTCGTAAAGGGCATAGATGGCCTCGTTGATCATCGGCAGCAGGATGCGATTGACGATGAAGGCGGGAAAGTCCTCCGCCACGGCAGGCGTCTTGCCCAGGCCGATGACGAAGGCACGCACGGTGTGGAAGGTTTCATCGGCGGTGGCGATACCGCGGATAAGCTCCACCAGCTCCATCAGCGGTGCCGGGTTCATGAAGTGGATGCCCATGAACTTCTCCGGCCGGTCGGTGGCCGCTGCCAGCCGGGTGATGGAGATGGAGGAAGTGTTGGTGCCGATGAGCGTGGCCGGTGGCAGATGCGGGCACAGCTCGGCAAACACCTGGCGCTTCACCTCCTCGCTTTCGGTAACCGCCTCGATGACAAGGTCGCAGGTGGCAAACGGCTCATAGTCGTCCACCGCGTGGATCTTCTCCAGCGCCGCGCTGCGCTCTGCCTCGGAGATGCGGCCCTTGCGCACCTGTTTCGCCAGATGGCCGTTGATGGTGGCCAGCGCCCGCTCGCTGATCTGCAGCGAGGTGTCCTTCAGCAGCACCTCGTGCCCGGCCAGCGCACACACGTGCGCAATGCCCGCGCCCATGTGGCCTGCGCCGATGATGCCAACCTTGCGAATGTCCATGATGATGTCGCCCCTGCCGCTTGCGACTGGCATTGGAGAACGGCAAACCGTGCCGTGAAAGGTAGCGCTGCCGGCACCCGGCGGCAAGGGGTTGGCGCGCCATGCCGCCATGCCGTTTTCCCATATGCCGCGGCAAGGTGTGAAACATTGCTCCGATTGTGATAATGTCAACCGAATCGGTTGCGCGGGGCTGCCGGGTGGGGGCAGATGCCGGTGATGCCAACAGGTAGCGCAGGACATGCGGAAAGACTTGCAACAGCACTTGCAGGACGTGCTGGAACGCTTCGAGCAGGCGCTGACGGAAACCGAACGGGCCTTCGAGAAACTGGCAGGCGAGCACCGGGCACATGCCGAGTTGCGTCGTCAGCACGAGGAGCTGCGCCAGCAGATGCAGGAGCTGCGCCAGCAGGCAGACGCATTGGGGCAGGACAGCCGCGCGGCGATGCGGCAGGTGGATGATGCAATGCAGCGTATCCGCAACCTGCTGCAGAATGCCTGACCAGAGGCCCGAAACCCGGGGCGGGAGAGCGCGGGCAAGCGTGGTTGCAACCTGAGGAGACGCCATGCCGCAGGTGGTGGTCGAGATCAACGGACGCACCTACACCCTGGAATGCGGGGCCGGGCAGGAGGAACGGTTGCGGGCGCTGGCGCGCACCGTGGACGACGAGCTGGCGCAGATCCGCGAGATGACCGGCCCGGTGGGCGAGCTGCGCCTGCTCATCATGACCGCACTGCTGCTGGCCGACCGCGCCGACGAGCTGCAGCAGAAGCTCGACGAGATCAGCCGCGAGCTGCAGGAACTGCGCGAAAACTCCGGCGCAGCGCTGGACACGAAAGCCGCCACCACGCTGATGGAGCAACTGGAGCAGGCTACCGGCCGCCTGAAAAAACTGTCCCTCAAGGCTGTGGAATGACGATTTCCTCTCAATAGTGGGGCATGCAGGTAGGGTGTGGTGAACGCACGGCAGCCGGTGGCTGTTGTCCCTGCCCTGTGGGGCAAGGCGATGGCAGCATCATTGGCGGAGGAAGCGGCAGTGGCGAAACTGGGCATCGTGGCGGTGGGGCGGATGAAGCGCGGGCCGGAGCAGGAATTGTGCGAGATGTATTTCACCCGTGCCCGGCCGTTGCTGCCAAGGCTGGGGCTGCAGGGTGTGCAGGTGCGGGAGCTGCCCGAATCCCGCGCTGCAAGGCCCGAACTGCGCCAGCGCGAAGAGGCTGCGGCCATCCTCAAGGGGCTGCGCCGCGATGACGTGCTGCTGGCGCTGGACGAGCGCGGCGAGATGCTCGATTCCCCCGCCCTTGCCCGTTGCCTGCAACAGCAGGCGCGGCATGCCCGCATGGTGCACATCGTCATCGGCGGGCCGGACGGGCTGGACGAGGAAGTGCGCCGCAGGGCGCGCGTGCTCATTTCCTTCGGCCGCATGACCTGGCCGCACCGGCTGGTGCGCGTGATGCTGGCGGAGCAGCTCTACCGGGCCGCCAGCATCGCCGCCGGCCTGCCCTATCATCGCGGCAACTGAGATGGCTGGTGCTGCCGCCGCCGCTGCTGTGCCAGCGGCAGCGCGCCTTCCTCGGCAAACAGGTCGGCCAGCTGTTCCATCATCGCCGCGCCCAGGCTTTCCACGTCATGAATGGTGATGGCACGACGGTAATAGCGCGTAACGTCATGGCCGATGCCAATGGCCGCAAGCTCCACCGGTGAACGCGCCTCGATATCGGCAATGACCGCCTTCAGGTGGCGCTCCAGGTAGCTGTTGTCATTGACGCTGAGGGTGGAATCATCCACCGGCGCGCCGTCGGAGATGACCATCAGGATGCGCCGCTGCTCGGGCCGTGCCAGCAGCCGCTGATGCGCCCACAGCAGCGCCTCGCCGTCGATGTTCTCCTTCAGCAGCCCCTCGCGCAGCATCAGCCCGATGTTGCGCCGCGCACGGCGATAGGGCATGTCGGCGGGCTTGTAGATGATGTGGCGCAGGTCATTGAGCCGCCCCGGTGCCGGCGGGCGGTGCCGGCGCATCCACAGCTTGCGGGAGCGCCCGCCCTTCCATTCGCGCGTGGTGAAGCCGAGGATCTCCACCTTCACCCCGCAGCGCTCCAGCGTGCGGGCCAGGATGTCCGTGCACAGCGCGGCGATGGTGATGGGACGTCCGCGCATGGAGCCGGAATTGTCGATCAGCAGCGTTACTGCCGTGTCGCGAAACTCCGAATCCTGCTCCTGCTTGAAGGAAAGCGGCTGCAACGGATCGATGACCACCCGTGCCAGCCGTGCCGCATCCAGCACGCCTTCTTCCAGGTCGAACGCCCAGGCGCGGTTCTGCTGCGCCAGCAGCAGCCGCTGCAGGCGGTTGGCCAGCCGTCCGATGACGCCCTGCAGGGGGGTCAGCTGCTTGTCCAGCATCATGCGCAGCCGTGCCAGCTCCTCCGGCGTGGCCAGCTCCTCCGGTGTTACCACCTCGTCGAACTCGGTGGTGAAGATGCGATAGCCCACCTCCTGCGCATCGTTGGAAAACGGCAGCCGTGGCGGCGGTGCCGGGGCATCGCTGTCGCCACCGTCCTGCGGCAGCTCCTCTTCTTCCTGCTCCTGCGCCTGTTGCAGGGCCGCCTGCACGTCGCCGCGGGTGCCGTCCTGCTCGCGCGCGCCGCCATCGGCAGCAGCCTCCTCGGCGTTGGGGTCTTCCATCTCGGAGGCATCGCCCTCGCCGACATCGCCGGCTTCCTCCGACTCCTCGTCCGGGCGCTGGCCGACGTCCTCCTCTTCTTCCTGCGCCTGCGCACCGGGGTCCAGCACCATGATGATGTCATGCACCATGCGGGCATAGGCTTCCTGGTCGTCCACGGCCTCTTCCAGCCGCTGCAGGATGACGCCGGCATGGGTCTCTATGTGCTGCCGCCAGCGCTGCAACAATGGCTGTGCCACCGCCGGGGCCGGCTGGCCGGTGAGCTTCTCGCGCGCCAGCAGGCCCAGCGCCAGCGCCATCTCGTCAACCTCGGAGGCCTGCGCACCCTTCTGCTGCAACTGCTGCTGCAGCCGGGCGTTGAGCTCCGCGGTCATGTTGGCGGCCATGCCGGGCATGGCGCGGCTGCCCAGGGCCTCGATGCGGGCTTCTTCCAGCGCCTCGTGCATGGCCATGCCCTGCAGGGTGCGCGGCTGATGACGGGCGTGCACCTCGGCATCGTGCAGCGCCAGCCGCAGGGCGAAACGATCCGCCATGCCGCGGACGATGGCGATGTCCTGCCTGTCGGGCTCGTGCGGCAGCTGCGGCAGGCGCGCGCCACTGCTGGTGAGCATGGCCTTGCGCGGGGTGTATTGCACCGTCATGTCGGGGCGGCGCGCCACCGTCTTCAGGCACACGGCAATGGCCTGCTCCAGCTTCTCCAGCGCGTTGTCGGAAGAATTGCTCATGTCCTGCCTGCCGGGATGGCCTCCGGTTCGCGCTCATTGCCCGATATGCCGTGCCATGCGCCCTTCACTGCCTGCGGATGGGCCTGCCGGGCATCAGGCCACGGCCAGCGTGGCGGCGGATTCGGGCAGCTCCTCGTCGAAGCAGCGTTGATAGAACTCCGCCACCAGCGGCCGCTCCAGCTCGTCGCACTTGTTGAGGAAGCTGACGCGGAAGGCAAAGCCGACATCGCCGAAGATCTCCGCGTTCTGCGCCCAGGCGATGACGGTGCGCGGACTCATGACGGTGGAGAGATCGCCCTGGATGAAGGCGTTGCGCGTCATGTCCGCCACCCGCACCATCTGCGAGACGGTCTTGCGTCCTTCCTGCGTTGCGGCAAACGACTTCACCTTGGCCAGCACGATGTCCACCTCCTCGTCGTGCGGCAGGTAGTTGAGGTTGACCACGATCGACCAGCGGTCCATCTGCCCCTGGTTGATCTGCTGCGTGCCGTGATACAGCCCAGAGGTGTCGCCCAGGCCGATGGTGTTGGCGGTGGCGAACAGGCGAAAGGCCGGGTGCGGGCGAATCACCCGGTTCTGGTCGAGCAGCGTGAGCTTGCCCTGCACCTCCAGCACCCGCTGGATGACGAACATCACGTCCGGCCGGCCGGCGTCGTATTCGTCGAACACCAGCGCCACGTTGTGCTGCAGGGCCCACGGCAGGATGCCCTCGCGAAACTCGGTAACCTGCTTGCCTTCCTTCAGCACGATGGCATCGCGGCCGATGAGGTCGATGCGCGAGATGTGGCTGTCGAGGTTGACGCGCACGCAGGGCCAGTTCAGCCGTGCCGCCACCTGCTCTATGTGGGTGGACTTGCCGGTACCGTGATAACCGGTGATCATCACCCGGCGATTGTGCTTGAAGCCGGCGAGGATGGCCAGCGTCGTCTCGCGGTTGAACAGGTAGTCCGGGTCGGTTTCCGGCACGTGTTCATCGGCACTGGAATAGGCCGGCACCGTCATGTCCGTATCGATGCCGAAGACCTCGCGCACCGAGACCTCCGTGTCGGGCAGCAGTGGGGTGTTGTCGCTCATGGTTCCTCTGCCGGTTTCTGCCTGGGCAAGTATCGCTTGCGTCAGTGGTGCAAACCGTGCTGTTCGCCAGCCTGCATGATACTTCCTGTCCGAAGGGTTCAACGGTGGTGATAGCCGCTCCGACGTGGCGGCTCAAGCTGCGCAACGGGCATGGCGTTCCGCAGTCGGGGAATGCTCCTCAATCACATATGGGAAGCTGCGCCGCCGATGACAAAGGGGCGATGACAGCTGCAGGCATTCGGCAACGCGTGGCGCGTGGAGAAAACGGGCGGCATGGCGGGTTGCGCGCGTTGCTGCTGCCCGGGTGGGGGTTGGCAGGCGCGGCGCACGTGATAAGCTGGTTGACAGGGCCGGAACGCAAAGGGAAGGGAGCCGATGCGCCAGATGCCGTCAGTGGCCGGGGGTCTGTTGCGCAACATCCACATGATGCTGATGCAGGCGCTGGGCTGGCCTGTTTGCTGGCGGGCGCAGAGGGAAAGGCTTGAGCGGGTGCGCGCCTTTCTGTCCGTCGTGCCTGTCGTGATGCTGCTGGCAGGCTGTCTGCTGGTGGCGTTGTCGGCATTGCCGGCAACGGCGCAACAGAGGCCATCCCCTGCGCCGGCAGCGACTGCACCGGTGGTGCGCATTGGCGTGCTGGCCTACCGTGGAGACACGCATGCCCGCCAACGCTGGCAGCCGTTGATCGCATGCCTGCAACGGCAGGTGCCGCAATACCGCTTCGAGCTGGTGCAGATGACGTTGAATTCCGCTGCTGACCTGCTGGCGCGGGGGGATGTCTCCTTCATCATCACCAATCCGGGGCATTTCGTCATGCTGCGGCAGCGCTTTCCGCTGTCGGCGCTGGCCACCCTGGTGCGCCACACGCCGGATGGGCGGGCGGTGATGCACTTCGGCAGCGTTATCTTCACCCGCGCGGCATCGGACATCAGAGACATGGCCGCGGCGCGCGGGCGGGTGGTGGCGGCGGTCAGCCGCGATGCCTTCGGCGGCTTTCTCGTCGGCTGGCGGGAGTTTCGCCGGCTTGGCCTCGACCTGCTGGATGATGACGTGCGCATGTATTTCACCGGCTTTCCGCAGGACAACATCGTTGCCACCGTGCTCGATGGCCGCGCAGACGTGGGCATCGTGCGCACCGGCCTGCTGGAGAGCATGGTGCGTGAAGGGCGGCTGCGGCTGCAGGATGTGCGTGTGCTCAACCCGGTGCCGCAGGCGGGGTTCCCGTGGCTTGTTTCCAGCCGCCTGTATCCGGAATGGCCCTTCGTGGTGCGTGATGGTGTCTCCAGGGAGCTGGCCGGCCTGGTGGCGGCAGCGCTGCTGAAGATGGAAGAGGAGCAGGTGCGCCGCCGTTGCGGACTTGAATTCGGCTGGGCGGCACCGTTGTCCTATGGCGAGGTGGAACGCCTGCTGCACGAATTCGAGCAGGCCCGGGAACAGCGCAATGCCACCCGCGACTGGCTGCTGTGGGTGGCCCTGCTGGCGGTGGCGGTGGCGGCCTTTGCCGCCGCCTGGCTGTGGCGGCAGCGGCAGGCGGAGGAGCTGAAGGTGCAGGCGCGGGTGGCATCAGGCGGCATTTCCCTGGCCGAGCGGGCGCGTTTCGACGAGCTGACGCGGCGCGAGCTGCAGGTGCTGGCGTGCCTGTGCGAGGGGTTGTCGAGCAAGGAGATCGCCCAGCGCCTTGGCATCGCCCCGAAGACGGTGGAATATCACCGCACGAATCTGCTGAAGAAGACGGGGTTTTCTTCCACCACGAAGATGGTTTCCGTGGCCGCGCGGCTGGGGCTGGACACCTGCCCGGGCAAAACCAGGGAGAAAACAGGGGAAGCTCCGGGTGGCGATTCGTAGCCGTATGCGCCACACTGCATATGGCTTCGGCCGGTGCCTTCCAACCCGTCAGCAAACGACGGATGCGGCCCTTCCCTCTAGGCGGGCACCGGCCGGAGCCAACTCGATCCGCTTCGCCGACAACAGCCAATGGGGTCTTGCCCCTTTCTCGCCTCATGCGGACCTGTGGCGTTCATGCCGCAGAAAAGGTGCTGGCCCCGGCAGAAATCAACAAGCATCATTGGCAGGCGGATGGCGTGGCCCTTGTGCCCGGCAGGGAACGTGTTGCAGCCGTCGCGCCAGGGCTGTTTGCGAGGAAACGCAAGGGAGGAGCAATTCCATGTCCGTTTACGGTACCAATCCTGTCATTGCATCCATCCTGCATTCGTTCCTGTCAGTCGTGGGACGGGTGCGCTTCACCCGAAAGGCGACCTTCGCCCGGGGGGTGGGGTTTGCCTGGCTGGCCGTGTTCGCGTGGCTGGCTGCGGGTCTGCTGCCAGGTGCCATGCCGCTGGCGACATCGGCACAGGCCGGGGAGCGCTACGGCAAGCAGAAGGTGGTCTATCACATCAACTACCTGGGTGGCGAGAAGAACAAGCGCTATCGCGGTGCGATGCGCAACATCCAGAATCACATCAACGCTGTTGGTGCCGAGAACATGGACATCAAGGTGGTGCTGCACGGCAATGGCGTGAACCTGCTGAAGGAAGCGCTGAAGGATGAAGGCCTGCAGACGCGCATCACCGGCCTGAAGTCGCAGAACGTGGCCTTTCTGGTGTGTGCCAACACCCTGCGCGGCCGCAAGATCGATCACGAGAAGGACCTGTTCGACGTCTTCAAGGAAGACATCGTGCCCAGCGGCGTGGCCGAGCTGGGGCGGCTGCAGGGCATGGGCTATGCCTACATCAAGCCGTGAGAGTTTCCCATCGTCCCGCGTGTGATGCATGAGCGCAGGCCGCTTCCATCCCCCGTGCGGGACCACGCCACTGGCGCGGCCAACAGGGCCGCGCCGGCCCCCGGAGAGGACGCGCCACCAGTGCCACGCGCTGGTGGCGCGTTCTGGTGTTGTCGGCAGTGCTCGTTGTCGGCAGTGCATATGGCCTGCTTCCTTCCCGTTTGCTGCTGCACGCACCTGCCACCTGATGCTACAAGGTGGCAGGGAAAAAACCTCCGGGCAGGCATGCCGGCAACAGCGGGAGGCAGACGGGCATGACTCCGTTCGGTGTGCGGGTGCGAGAGTTGCGCAAGGCCCACGGGCTGAGCCAGAAGCAGCTGGCCGCGGCGCTGGGAGTAAGCCCCGCCTATCTCTCGGCGCTCGAGCATGGTCAGCGCGGGCGGCCCTCGTGGTGGCTGGTGCAACGCATCATCAGCGAGTTCAACATCATCTGGGACGAGGCCGAGGAGCTGGTGGAGCTGGCGCGATTGTCCCACCCCAGGCCGGTGATCGACACCCGCGGCCTGTCGCCGGCGGCCACGGAGCTGGCCAACCTGCTGGCCGAGCGCATCGCCACGCTGGACGAGGAAACCGTTGCCCGCATGCTGGCGCTGTTGCGCTCCGCCTCCTCCTGTTCGCCAACCGCGGCGGCATCCACCGGTGCATCGGCTGCTGCCTCCATCAGGCAGGCCGGGCAGGGCAACGATGCAGATGAATCGCACGGCACCGGTTCCTGACAAGCGCTCCGTGCCGCCACAGGCCGTGCATGATGCGAAAGGACAATTTGCCGCATTCTCCCGATGGCGCTAGGATGACGGGCAGCAACGGTTTCGAGATGCTGGTGCAACATTGCAGGTGCCAAGGAACGAGCGCCACGTTGTGGATATCGGCATTCTCGAACGGATGGTGGTGCCGCACATGCCACGGGCAGAAGCAGTCGCCAGCACATTGCGCTACCCGGCGCTGGTGCTCAACGCCGATTTCCAGCCGTTGAGCTACTATCCCCTGTCGCTGTGGAGCTGGCAGCAGGCGGTGAAGGCGGTGTTCCTCAACCGCGTGCACGTGCTCAGCGTCTACGAACGGCAGGTGCATTCGCCCTCGTGCAGCATGCCGCTGCCTTCCGTCATTGCGCTGAAGGACTACATCGCTCCGCCGAAGCGCGCGGCCTTCACCCGCTTCAACCTGTTCCTGCGCGATGATTTCACCTGCCAGTATTGCGGCGGCAAGGAGGAGCTGACGTTCGATCACGTGATTCCGCGCTCGCGCGGTGGACGCACCACGTGGGAGAACGTCGTTGCCGCCTGCTCTGCCTGCAACCTGAGAAAGGGCAACCGGTTGCCGCACGAGGCCGGCATGCTGCCCCTGCGCGCCCCGCATGAACCCTCGCCCTTCGAGCTGCGCGAGAAGGGCCGGCGCTTTCCGCCCAATTACCTGCACGAGAGCTGGACGGATTATCTCTATTGGGATACCGAACTGGAACCGTGAATCGTTCGCGCGGGCGATCCGCGAAATGACCGCGGGGTGGCAGGCTGGAAAGCGGACAGGACCGCCGCTGGATGCAGCGGCTGGCGGCAGGAGGGGGAGGTTCTTGCATCATGCGGGTGGGAGAGCAGCATTATCGCTCCATCTGGTTCGATGCCGACGAAGAGGTGGTGAAGGTCATCGACCAGCGCTGGCTGCCGCATGCCTTTCGCATCGAGGCATTGCGCACGCTCGAGGACTTCGCCACCGCCATTCGCGACATGTGGGTGCGCGGTGCACCGCTCATCGGTGCCACTGCCGCCTGGGGGCTGGCCAGCGAGGCGGCGCGTGATGCTTCGGATGCGCATCTCGAGCAGGCAGCGGATATGCTGCTGGCCACTCGCCCCACGGCGGTGAACCTGCGCTGGGCGGTGGAGCGCATGCTGGCCGCTCTGCGCGATGTGCCGCAGCAACAGCGGCCAGAAGCGGCGCGGCGCGAGGCCCAGGCCATCTGCGATGCCGACGTGGAAATGAACGCTGCCATTGGCGAGCATGGCCTCAAGCTCATCCGCGAACTGGCCGCCACCAGGCCGGCAGGGGAGCCGGTGCGCATCCTCACCCACTGCAATGCCGGCTGGCTGGCCACCGTGGACTGGGGCACCGCCACCGCACCCATCTACAAGGCGCATGATGCCGGTCTCGATGTCATGGTGTGGGTGGACGAGACGCGCCCGCGCAACCAGGGCGCGCACCTCACCGCCTGGGAGCTGGCCGGGCATGGGGTGGAGCATCGCCTGATCGTGGACAATGCCGGCGGCCACCTGATGCAGCAGGGCATGGTGGACATGGTCATCGTCGGCACCGACCGCACCACTGCCTGCGGCGATGTCGCCAACAAGATAGGCACCTACCTGAAGGCCCTGGCGGCGCACGACAATGGCGTGCCGTTCTACGTGGCACTGCCCTCGCCCACCATCGACTGGACATTGTGCGACGGGCGCGACATCCCCATCGAGGAACGTGATGCGGACGAGGTGCGCAAGGTATGGGGACGGCTGGAAGACGGCAAGGTGGTGCAGGCGCAGATCTGTCCCGATGCCACCCCGGCCGCCAACCCGGCCTTTGACGTTACCCCGGCGCGGCTGGTAACGGGGCTGATCACCGAACGGGGCGTCTGCCCCGCCACGCGCGAGGGATTGCGGACGCTGTTTGCGGACATGCAGGAGGTGCAGGGAAATGGCTGAATTCGTGCTGGAGCGCAAGGCGCGTGCCGCCATCTGCCGCATCATGCGGGAGCTGAAGGAGGCAGGGCTCAATCATGGCGCGGAGGGCAATGTCTCGGTGCGTTTCGGCGAGGGGTTTCTCATCTCGCCCACCGGCGTGGTGCCGGAGGACATGAGCCCTGAGCAGGTGGTGTTCATGGACATGCAGGGCAATGTCCGCGGCGCATGGAAGCCCTCCAGCGAATGGCGCATGCACCAGGCCATCTACCGCGAGCGGGAAGAGGCGCAGGCGGTGGTGCACACCCATTCCGACCACGTAACCGCGCTGGCCTCCCTGCGCGAGCCGATGCCGCCGTTTCACTACATGGTGGCCATTGCCGGCGGCAGCATCATCGACTGCGCCGCCTATGCCACCTTCGGCAGCGAGGAGCTGGTGCAGAACATGCTGAAGGGCCTGGGCCCGCGCCGTGCCACCATGCTGGCCAACCACGGGCTCATCTGCTTTCATGACACGCTGGAGAAGGCGGCGCAGATGGCGCAGCAGATCGAGGCGCTGGCAAGGCAATACCTGCTGGCGCGCGCCGTTGGCGAGCCGAAACGGCTGAGTGATGCCGAAATGGCCGAGGTGCTGCAGAAATTCGAGGGATACGGCCAGCAGCAGCCCGACGCCTGACGGGCCG
>JALSGQ010000164.1 GCA_026982665.1 Hyphomicrobiales bacterium
AATTGAACCCTCTGAAAAATAACCCAAAAAACGGTAAAATCCCATAAACACCAAGTAAAAAAGGACGATCATATGCAAACCCCGAGTTTTTTCGATTTTGCCATGGAGAACCAAGGCGGAAGAAGGAGCAGAAAGTTTCTTGAGGAGATGAAAGCCTATATCCCCTATGAGAGTCTGGAGCGATTGCTAATCGAAGAAGGAGTATACCGTCCGAGACGACCGGGTAAAGCAGGAAGACCGCCTTATCCTTCTCATGTGCTGCTTGGGGCACTCTTGTTACAAACTTGGTATGGACTAAGTGATCCAATGACCGAAGAGCTGATCCATGATCGTATCAGCTTTAGACAGTTTTTAGATATCAAAGCCAATGATGATATTCCTGATGAGACAACCATCTGTAACTTCCGTAACGCCATTGCCGAGAAGATGCTCTTTGAGAAGATCTTTGTGATTATCAACGGTATTATGCAAGAGCAAGGGCTGATCCTCAAAGAGGGAAGCATTGTCGATGCCACCTTGATCCACAGCAGTGAACCCAAACGAAAAAAAGATGCACAAGGCAAAGTGATTACCAACCAAGCTGCGGACAGTGATGCAAGTTATACTTCTAAAAGAGGACAGAAGTACCATGGATTCAAGATGCATATCGCCAGTGACAAAAACGGGATGATCAAAGCGGTCGATACCACTACCGCCAAAGATGCTGATATCCACTCACTCGATCACCTGACCAAAGAGGAGAAAGCCTATATCGTAGCAGACAGTGCCTATATGTCCCAAAAAAACAAACAATCCTTTAGACAAAAAGGCATCGTCAACGGCATTATCGAAAGAAGAGTACGGGGACAATCCAGACTCAGAGCCAAACAGCAACAACACAACAGACACTTTGCTTCTGTCAGAGCGATTGTAGAACTCCCCTTTGCTTTTATCAAGCGATTGATGGGATATACACAGACACGGTTCATCGGATTGGAGAAGAATGACCAATACCACTACCTACTTGCCGCTGCCTACAATATACGAAGAGC
>JALSGQ010000165.1 GCA_026982665.1 Hyphomicrobiales bacterium
TGCGAGGCATCCGCCCCCAGCGTGCCGGAGATGACGCCGGTGTTCGGGTCGATGCTCAGGCCCGCCGGCAGGCCGGTGGCGGAGAAGACGAGCGCATCGCCCTCCGGATCCACCAGATACTGGCTGGCGTCCACCTGCGGCGGCGTGGCGCCGTCGGTGGTGGTGATGTCGGGGATGACGTTGTCCGGATCCGCCGGGCCGGTTACCGGGTTGGGGTTGGTGGGCACGCGCGGGTCGGTGGTCGGGTCGGTGGGGTCGATGACCACCGGGCCGTCGTCTGTGCCGGTGATGGTGAGGGTGAGCGTGGCCGTGGCCGTGCCGCCCTCGCCGTCGGAGATCTCGTAGGTGATGGTTTCGGTAACGGTCTCGCCATCATCCAGCGCACCGGCGGCGGCGTTGGGCACGAACTGCCACGTGCCGTCGGCGTTCAGCGTCAGCTCGCCGTGGGTGAGGCTGACGGGCTGGCCGACGTTGGCCGCGTTGCCATTGACGGCGGAGACGGTGAGCGGATCGGTGTCCGGGCTGCCGTCGGCGTCGTTGGCGAGCACATTGCCGGCCTGGGTGGTGTCCTCGTCAGCCGAAGAAGCATCATCGGCGGCCACCGGCGGAATGTTCTGCACGGTGATGGTAACCGTCGTGCTGGCGCTGTTGCCCTGCCCGTCGGTGGCGGTGATGATGACGTCATACACGCCATCGCCGTTCGGGCCACCCTGCGAGGCCGCCGGGTCAAGCTGGCCGGAGATGGCTCCGGTAGCCGGGTCGATGCTCAGGCCCGCCGGCAGGTTGGTGGCGGTGAAGGTGAGCGGATCGCCCTCCGGATCGACGATATAGTCGCCGGTGTTGATGGGCGTGATGGTCTCGCCGTCATTGGCCGCAACGTCGGGGATGACGTTGTTCGGGTCAGCAGGCGGCTCCACCGGGGTGGGATCGCCACCGCCCTGCCCCGGCTGCACGATGGTCGGGCCGTCGTCAGCACCGGTGATGGTGATGGTCAGCGTGGCCTGTGCCGTGCCGCCCTC
>JALSGQ010000166.1 GCA_026982665.1 Hyphomicrobiales bacterium
AGCTGGTTCATCTTGTTCAGCGCCGCAGTGAAGCCCTTCAGGTTCAGCTCCACCGGCAGGCCGACGCCGGGCGCGGCATAGACGATGAATTTCGCCTTCTTGCCCTTCTTCAGCTTGTCCAGCGTTTCCTTGCGGGCCTGGCTGGTGCTTTCGCAGAACAACGGATTGCAGCGGGTGAAGGGAGCACGGGCCACGGCCTTGCCGTCGATCTCCATGGCGATGCCGGTGGGCAGGAACACGCCCAGCGGAGCACGCAGGTTGACCATGTGCCCCTGCAGCTTGCCCTTCTTGTCCCTGACCTTGAGAATGATCATGGAGACGAACACGCCCTTGCGCTTCGGGTCGGTGGCAGTGCCGGAAAGATAGCAGGTCTTCTGCATCTTCTTGCCATCCCCTGCCGGCACCTTCTCGCACACCACGCGCCAGGCACCGTGCGTTTCCACCACTTCCGGCTTCGGCGGCTGCGGAGCTGCAGGCATGGCCTCGCCGGGAGCCAGGCGCGGCGGCTTCACGCGCGGGCCGAAGGGGGTAACGGGTGCGGGGGCCTTGTCGGGCTGTGCGGCCTGCTGGGCGTATGCGGGCGTTGCAATCTGCCCCGACATCATCAAGCCACCAGCCAGCAGCACCATGCCTGCCGAGCGCGCCATGAGCCTGAAAGTAATGCTCCTGTCTTGCATGACACCAAACACTCCGTTCATTCATCCAACCGAATCAGGGGCCGACACAGCCGCCATTGCGTTCTAGCCCGGACTGGCGCGGGACTGAAGCCCAAGCGCCCGCTTTCTCGTCATGCCCCGTGGTGGCGGGCAAATGCGGCCAAATGCGGGCATCGCAATGCGCTGCATCAATGCCTGCGGCCGGCTTGCGCATGCTTGACGCAGGCGCATCAAGGCGCAAACCTCGCGCCATGACCTCCTCCCGCCACAAGCAGCATGATGACAGCGCCCGCCAGGCAGATGGTGGCACCGGACACACGCACAAGGACAATCCGGCACACGCCACGGCAAGCCACCGGCAGCGGCCGCACGTGGCACGCTTTACCAGCGGCGGCATCACCCGGCACCTGCTGGTGATGACGGTGATGGGGGCCATTGGCCTGATGGCGCTGTTCCTGGTGGACTTTGCCGACCTGTGGTTCGTTTCGCAACTTGGCGACCTGCAGGCTACCGCTGCGCTGGGCATCGCCGGTGTGGTGGGCTTCTTCTACCTCTCCACCGGGCTGGGGCTGGGCATTGCCGCCGGTGCGCTGGTGGCCATTCATACCGGTGCCGGACAGGTTCGCAAGGCACGCAGCCTGGCGGCGAGCGCGCTGCTGCTGGCGTTGCTCAAGGGGGCTGCCCTGGGGCTACTGGCCATCGCCCTGGCCGATGCCATCGTGCAGGCGTTGGGAGCGCAAGGGCGGGTGCAGGCGCTGGCGGCAGATTATCTGCGCATCATCGCGCTGGGCTTTCCGCTGCTGGGCGGGGCGTTGGTGTTCAGCTTCACCTTGCGGGGGCTGGGGCTGCCGGTGCGCGCCATGCTGATTACCCTGACCACGGCACTGACCAACGCCGCGCTCGACCCGCTGTTCATCTTCGGCTTCGGCTGGGGGTTGCATGGTGCGGCGGTGGCCACGGTGTGCGGCAACCTTGCGGCATTTGTCATCGGGGCGCTCAACCTGCACCGGCATTATCGGCAGCTGGATGCCGGCATGGACCATGCAACGCAGTCTGTCGATGCAGCCGATGCACCAGAGCCTGCAGCCTCGGCCCTTCCGTCAATTCCCGCCACCCGGCTGCATGCCCTGTTCCGCCCCCATGCCCTGCGGGCCGACCTGCACGAAATTGCCCGCATGACGCTGCCCATCATGCTCACCCAGCTGGCCACGCCGGTGCTCTCCGGCTACATGCTGTGGGCGGCAGCACGCCACGGTGATGCCGCCGTGGCGGCCATGACGGTGATCAACCGGCTGGCTCCCGTGGCCTTTGGCATCGTGTTCTCGCTGTCCGGTGCGGTGGGGCCCATCATCGGCCAGAACTTCGGTGCCGGGCTGATGCAGCGGGTGCGCCGCACCTATGAGGCAGGATTGCTGTTCGCCACCGGCTACACGTTGCTGGGCTGGGCGGTGCTGTTCCTGCTTGCAGACGCCATTCCCGGCTGGTTCGGCCTTTCCGGCGAGGCGGCGGCGCTGGTGCGCCTGTTCTGCATGTGGCTGGCGGTGGCGTGGGTGTTCACCGGCGGGCAGTTCGTGGCACAGGCAGCGTTCAACAACCTCAGGCGGCCGCACCTCTCCACCCTGTTCAACTGGGCTCGCGCCCTGCCCGGCACGGTGTTGCCGGCAGAGCTGCTGGCTTCCTGGGGCGGGTGGGGTGCCAGCGGCATCCTCATCGGTGCTGCGCTGGGCTGGGCGCTGGTGGGGCTTGCCGCCATGTTCACCGCATGGCGAATCATCATCCGCCACAGCCAGGCGAATGCCGCTTCCACTGCATCTTCCCCGGCAGTGCCGATGCAGCCGCCATCATGATCCTTCGCAGCCTGCTGCCAACCGAATGCGACAATCGCTCACCCAGCCCGTGAGCGGCAGGGAATACCTTCTTCAAAACAGGGCGGCCTGCTCAGCTGGGATCACCCTGCGCGGCTCTTTCCGTCGTCTGCGCCCGTTGCTCCTGTCGCGCCTGTTGCGAGCCAACGATATCGCGCAAGGCGCGGGCCATCACGTCCGGTGGCGTGGCATAGGCAAAATGGCGCACGTAGTTGCCCTGTTCATCCAGCAGGAAGGTGGTGGCGGTGTGATCCATCGTGTAGGCCTGCGGATCACCCTCTCCCGGCACCTTCCGGTAGAAGGCGCGCCAGTTTCTGGCCATGGAGCGAATCTGTTCCGGCGTGCCGGTAAGGCCGATGAATTCCGGGCCGAAATTGGCCATGTAGTCCTTCAGCACTTCAGGCGTATCGCGTTCAGGATCCACCGACACCATCACCACGCGGAAGCGCTGGCGCAGATCCCCCAGCAGGTTGAGCGTTTCGCTGATGATGCTCAGCTCCGTGGGGCAGACATCCGGGCAGTAGGTGTAGCCGAAATACAGCAAGGTATATTTGCCGCGCAGGTCCTTCTCGGTGAACGGCCTGCCGTCATGATCCACCAGCGTGAACGGCCCGCCGAGATTGGCAAACCGCGCCTGCGATACCTCGGCCTGCTTGCCGGCCCACCACAACACTCCGGCCAGCATCAGCACCCCGGCCAGCATCAGCACCCAGAAGGTGCGCGCCTGCCGCGCAGCCGCACCCCCCTGCCGGTTTACGCGCCCTTTTCCGTGCATGGCTTTTGCTCCCGCGCTGTCATTGATGCCGGCAGCCATGCTCCGTTCCCCGAAAGCAAGGCTTGCCCATTGGCAGGCCAGCATGAAATATAGACCTTCATCAGGCAATTGTGCACTGACATGTTGGCGCAGCAGCAATGGCGGCAAGCGCCTGCCGGCAACAAGCAGGGAGTCTTCACCATGCCAACGGCCAAGGCCCGGCAGACTGCCAGCAGCAGCGCCGGGCTGCGCGTGCAGACGCTGGTGCGGCTGCGCTGGCTGGCCATCTTCGGCCAGCTGGCAGCGCTGTTGCTGGTGCGCTTCGAGTTCGGCTTCGAGCTGCCGTTCTGGCCGGCGCTGGGGCTGGTGCTGATCAGCGCCTGGCTGAACATCGTGCTGATGCTGCGGCATTCGGCAGCGGCGCGACTGAAGGACAACGCCGCCACCGCCGTGCTGGCCTTCGACATCGCCCAGCTGGCGCTGCTGCTGTTTCTGACCGGCGGGCTTACCAACCCCTTCGCCATCCTGTTCCTGGCGCCGGTTACCGTTTCCGCCGCTGCCCTGCCGTCGCAGCGCACGCTGTTGCTGGGTGTCCTGACATTGGCCCTGGTGAGCCTGCTGGCGGTATATCACCTGCCGCTGCCGTGGTTTCCCGACAGCCCGTTGCAGCTTGCACCGCTTTACATCTTCGGCATCTGGATGGGGCTGGTTTCCGGCATCGGGTTCACCGCACTTTACGTGCACAAGGTGGCGCGCGAGGCACGCGACATGGCCGCTGCGCTGACCGCCACGGAACTGGCGCTGGCACGCCAGCAGCAGCTGTATGCCCTTGACGGGCTGGCGGCAGCGGCGGCACACGAGCTCAGCACACCGCTGGGCACCATTGCCGTGGTGTCGCAGGAGCTGCGCAAGCTGTGCCGCCCCGGCGCTCTGCCCGCCAGCGCAGAGGATCAGGCCCAGCTGTGCGAGGACCTGGCCTTGATTGCCTCGCAGGCGGTGCGCTGCCGCGAGATACTGGCGCAGCTGGCCGATCATCGCGCCGGGCGCGACGAAATGCTGGCGAAGGTGCGGCTGAGCGCCATGCTGGAAGAGATCGTGGAGCCGTTGCGCGGGCCGGATCTTGCCATCACGCTGGACCTTGCGCCGGAGCACGGTGGCGAGGAGAAGCCGCCCGTCATCCGCCGCGATCCCGGCCTGCTGTTCGGGCTTGGCAACATCATCGAGAACGCCTGCGACTTTGCCGAGACCGAGGTGGTCATCATCGGCCGCTGGGATGATGACAACATCTCCATCACCGTGCATGATGACGGCCCCGGCTTTGCCGAGGACATCATCAGCCGCCTTGGCGAGCCCTTCGTTACCAGCCGGGCGCGGCGCACGTGGACGGCGGAAGAGCTGGACGAGGAAGAGGCGCGGGCCGGCATGGGGCTGGGCTTCTTCATCGCCAAGACACTGCTGGAGCGCAGCGGTGCCACCATCAGCATCGCCAACCGCGCCAGGCCGGCACACGGGGCCATCGTGCGCATCGACTGGCCACGCAGCGCCATCGAGGTGCGCCGGGAGGAAAAGCCGTCATCAGGTCAGTCATCAGGTCATTCGCAGGTGCGCGCAACTGCCTCTGCACAGTCCGCCACGCCCACCAGCTGATGAAATCGCCTCTTGCCGCGCCCCGCCACAGCTGAAAGACTGCGTTCATGAACAGGTATCAGGGAGATGACATTGCATCTGCCGCTCCGGCTGCGGGCGTTCGCCTGCAGGAGGTGCGGGCAGATGACGATGCTGCCGTGCAGGCGATGGCCAGGGTGCACCGGCAGGCATTCGGCAGCAAGGGCTGGAGCGCGGAAGACATCGCCACCATGCTGCGGGTGGAGGGCACGGAGGCGCTGCTGGCGCATGCCGGGGAAAGGCCGGTGGGGATGATCATCCACCGCATGCTGTGGGGAGACGGCGAAATTCTCACGCTGGGGGTGGTGCCCACCATGCGGCGGCGCGGCATCGGCAGCCGCCTGCTGGCCACGGCCATGAACGGCATGGTGATGCAGGGTGCGAACCGCATCTTCCTGGAGGTGGCGGCTGACAATGCCGCGGCCATCGCCCTTTATGAATCGCTGCGCTTCGAGCCGCTGGGGCGGCGGCCCAACTATTACCTGGAAGAAGGTGGCCGCCGCGTGGATGCGCTGATGATGGTGCGCATCTTCGGCGGCGGTTGCGGTGGCTGATCGCAGAGCGATGAAGCACCATCGCCCGATATGGCCGCGGCATCTGCCTTGTGCATGCCCACCCGGGCGGCGCGGGTGCGGCTTCACACGGCGCGGCCCTTGCCGCCGGACTGGATGTATTCCAGCAGCGCATTTTCCTGCTGGCTGATGTCGGCCACCGTGTGGTGCACGCGCTTGATGATGGCCCGCATGAAGTTGAACATCAGCTTTGGATGCTCCTCCAGCATGGGGAATATGTCCTCGGCAGTGAACTGCACGACGCTGGCGGTGCCAAGCGCAATGACGGAAAGCGAATGGTGCGTCTGGTCGATGAAGCTCAGTTCGCCGACCATGTCTCCCTGGTGCAGGGTGTGGATGATCTTGGGGCGCTGGCTGGGGGCGCGCTCCTTGATGCGCGCCAGGCAGCCGCTGCGCACGATGAAGAAGCTGTCCGTGGTCTCGCCGGCACGGAACAGGTAGTCGCCGTCATCCAGGTTGATGATGCCTTTCGCGCGCTCGGCAAACAGTTTCGCTCCCTCAGCACCGATATACTGGCCAATGGGAGCCTCCTCTATCAGCTTGCGCACTTCCTCGACGTCCGCTGCCACCACGTTGCGCTGCGTCTCCGTTGTCATCTCGTCATCCCCTTCCTGATGCTGCCGAATCACCCCAAGGGCCGTGCAGCAAGCCACCTGCCCGCCAGCAGAATGCGCAAGCAGCCCCGCGTGGTCAAGCAACCGGCTGAAAGAATTGCTTGCAGTCCGGTGCATGCCGCGCCCGCACGCCGTGGCACGCATTGCGCAAATCAGGCCATTCCGGCTGTTGCCCTTGAGGAAATGCGGCCGGCATGAAAAGATGCGTGGCAGACGGATGATCAACGACGAGGAAAAGGGAGAGAACATGGCGCACGCGCATGGCAGTGGAGAGCGGCAATTCATTCCGCTGAACATCTGCATTCTCACGGTGTCGGATACGCGCACCTTCGAGGATGACAAGTCCGGCAACATCCTGGCCGGGCGCATCGAGGAGGCCGGGCACAAGCTGGCGGCGCGGGCCATCGTTGCCGACGACGAGGAGAAGATCCGCGCGCAGATGGCCGAATGGCTGGAGCGCGAGGACGTGGACGTGATCATCTCCACCGGCGGCACCGGGCTGACGGGGCGCGACGTTACCATCGAGGCGGCGCGCGCATTGTTCGAGAAGGAGATCGAGGGCTTTCAGATCGGCTTCTTCCTCGTCTCGTGGCCGAAGATCGGCACCTCGGCCATGCAGAGCCGGGCCACCGGCGGTGTGGCCAAGGGCAAGTACATCTTCTGCCTGCCCGGTTCGCCCGGCGCGGTGAAGGACGGCTGGGACGAGCTGCTGAGCAAGCAGCTCGATGCCCGCACCCGGCCGTGCAATTTCGTCGAAATCCTGCCGCGGCTGGCCGAGCACCTGAAGGGCTGCGGCTCGTGAACCGCATGTCCGTCGCACTGCATCAATGCCAATACGCCAGATGAAAAACGGGGCCTCAATGGCCCCGTTTTCGTTGGTGTTTGCGGCGTTTGCGTCTTGGCCCCGGCTCATTGCGGGATGGGGCCGCAGCGGCCGTTGGGGTAGCGCACCTGCCCCTTCGGGCACGGCCTGACCACCCGCGGCACGGCGCGCTGCAACACATCGCGATTCACGCGCACCGGAATGCAGACACCGCGGCTGTTGCGCACCGTACCCTTGGGGCAGGCCTGCGGCTTCGGCCGCTGTGGCTGCGCCTTCACGCAGCGCCCGTTGCGCAGCACGAAGCCCGGCTTGCACCTGCGCGGCCGTTCCACGCGCACGCAGCGGTTGCCGCGCCGCAC
>JALSGQ010000167.1 GCA_026982665.1 Hyphomicrobiales bacterium
TCCGTCATCTGCCGTCAGCGGCCAGTGCGCGACCTCGCCGCTGCCCGCCTCCTGCCCGCGGCCGATGCGGCGAATGGCAGCCTGCATGCGGCCGTTGCGGCCCAGCAGGGCATCGGCCAGCGCCACCATGCGGGCATTGGGCGTGGCCATCGGCAATACCTGGCGCAGCTCCTGCGCCAGCGTCTCTTCCGCCTCCTGCGGCCGCAAGGCACATTGCACGATGAAGGCAGCCGCCGGCGAGCGGGAAATGCCGAACCAGCAGTGCAGCAGCAATGCGCCCGCCCGCCCCTGCCGTGCAGCCTGCTGCCAGCGCCCGGCAAACTCCAGCAGCTGCAACAGCTGCTCCGGTGCTGCCATCACGTGCCCGGGGCGTGGCATGCTTATGTCATGCAGGCTCAGCCGCAGCCGCCGTTCTTCCGGCACTGATGGCAGGGCGGGATGCTGCTGTGCCATCTCCGGCCCCAGCAGGCCACAGACCCATATCTCCGGCTGCGCCGCCGCCACACCCTCCACCGCTGCCAGCGGCGCGATGATGAGCCGGGGCTGTCCGGCCTGCGTGGAAGGTGGTCCCATGTTCATCTGGCCTTAACCATGTTGCCGATTTCGCAAGGTGGAGATGCTGCGTTTACGCCTCCGCCATGCCGGGCCTATAATATGAGCCATATTCACGCAAGAAGCGTGCCAGCCTGCAGCGCGGGTGAATGTCGGGAGTTGTGGCAAGCGTATCATGCCAAAGGGCAGCATGACATTGAAGCAGCGTCAGCGCCAGTCGCAGGCGCTGGTGATGACACCACAGCTGCAGCAGGCCATTCGCCTGTTGCAGATGGCAACGCCCGACCTGCGCGCCTTCATCGCCGAGGAGCTGGAACGCAACCCGCTGCTGGAGGTGGCCGACGGCGACGAACCGGAAGAGCGCCGCGCCGCCAACCGCGAGGAAGCACCGGCGCAACCCGCCGATGCGCCGAGGCAGGATGCACCGAATACTCCATCCGACAGCGACGGCATCATCGATGAGGCGGCGGAAACGCACGAGACGCTGGCTGAAGCCTTTGCCGATGCCGCACCTTCCGAAGAGCGTCTGGTGGAAATGGACATCAACCCGGCGGAGGTGTTCGATGATGCCTCCGCTTCCGACCAGCCGCTGGCCTCTGCCACCGCGGGCACTGCCGCAGCTGCCGACGATGCTGCCGGTCTGCACACGGCTGGCGCATGGGGTGGCGCACCTGCGTCTGCTGGCGGCGGCATGATGTCCTCCACATCGGGACGCGGGCCGGCAGATGCCGACATGCCGGGGCTGGAAGCAACGCTGCGCAGCACCATGAGCCTGCGTCAGCACCTCATCGAGCAGATGGAGCTGAGCATTCACGATGCGGCAGGGCGGCTGATGGCGCGCCAGCTCATCGAGCACGTGGACAGCGACGGCTACCTGCGCGAGCCGCTATCCGCCATTGCCACCCGGCTGGGAGCGGCGGAAGAGCAGCTGGAAGAGGTGCTGCACATCCTGCAGGGGCTGGAGCCGGCAGGCGTGTTCGCCCGTGATCTGGCCGAGTGCTTTCGTCTGCAACTGGAAGACATGGGAGAGCTCGATGCCCCCATGCAGGCATTGCTGGACAACCTGGAGCTGCTGGCCCAGCGCGATTTCACCACCCTTGCCCGGCGCTGCAACGTGCCGGCAGAGCAGCTGCCACACCTCATCAGCCGCCTGAAGCGCCTGGACCCGCGCCCCGGTGCGGCCTTTGCGCCGGAGCCGGTGCAGGTGGTGGTGCCGGATGTGTTCGTCAGCCCGGCACCGGATGGCGGCTGGCAGGTGGAGCTGAACAACGAGACCCTGCCGCGCCTGCTGGTGAACAACGACTATCGCCTGCTGGTGCGGCAGCGCTCCGCACCAGAGCATGAACGCCACTTCATCGAGGAATGCGCCAGCCGCGCCAGCTGGCTGGTGCGCTCCCTGCAGCAGCGGGCGCGCACCATCCTGGCGGTGGCCGGGGAGATCGTGCGCCGCCAGGACGGCTTTCTCACCCACGGCGTGGCGGCGCTGAAGCCGCTGACCCTGCGACAGGTGGCAGACAGCCTGAACATGCACGAGTCCACCATCTCGCGCGTGGTGGCCAACAAGTACATGGCCACGCCACGGGGCATTCTCGAATTTCGCTTCTTCTTCTCCGCCGCCATATCCAGCACCGATGGCGAGGAGCAGCTCTCGGCCGAGGCCGTGCGCCACCGCATCCGCGCGCTCATCGATGCCGAAACGCCCGACAAGGTGCTGTCCGATGATGCCATCGTGAAGATCCTGCGGGCCGAGGGCATCGACATCGCCCGGCGCACCGTGGCCAAGTATCGCGAGGCCATGGGCATTCCCTCTTCACCAAAGCGCCGCCGCGAAAAGCGCCTGGCCTTGCAGGCGGGGGGCGGCAGCCGTTGATGCCCCGTTGATCCCCGGTTGATGTCCCCGCTTGCACTGCTGAACCTGCTGTGTTGGCGAACCTCGTGCGCTGCCGCGTTGCATGCGCTTGTCGGCCTTTCCCGATCCTGCCCTGCCTGCCCACCTGCCACCCACCACCTGGCAGGTGTTGCGATTTTTTCTCCTGCAGCACTGGAAACGGCTGCCTTCATGGGCCATAATCATGGACATGAGCAGGGCACTCATGCACCAGAGGGGCAAGGGTCTCAAGCCCGCCTCGGCAGAAGCGGGGAGGCGGCTGCGTCTGTTCCTCCTGCAACGGCAGCCTGCAGATGGTGGGGGTGCCTGCTTCCCCGCAATGACAACCGCCTGCTCACATCCGGCAAGGCCGGGGCACCCTGCCCCCACATTCGATCAGCACAGAAAGATACGGGAAAACCATGCAGATCAAGGTCAGCGGCAAGAATCTGGATATCGGCACCGCCTTTCAGCAACACGTGGAAACACGCCTGCACGAGATCGCGGAGAAGTATTTCAACGGCATCACCAGCGCGCACGTGGTGGTGGAGAAACAGCGCCACAATTTCACCGTGGAAATCGTGATGCATCTTACCACCGGGCTGGTGATGCAGGCCAGGGGGCAGGCCGATGAAGTCTATGCCGCCTTTGATCAGGCTCATGAGCGCATGGAAAAGCGCCTGCGCCGCTACAAGCGCAAGCTGAAGAGCCACGTGCGCCACCGTGGCCGCAAGCCCATCACCCGCCACGCGGCCCCCAGCTTCGTGCTGGCACCGGAGCCGGAGGTGGAAGTCATGGATGCGGCTGCAGCCGAAGCGGTGGCGGAGGCTGTGCCCGAGGCGGCGGAGGAGACCGAGCTGGCCCCCACGGTGGTGGCCGAGGCAGAGGAACACATTGCCGAAATGACTGCCGGCGAGGCGGTGATGCAGCTGGAGCTGCAGGAGCGTCCATTCCTCATCTTCCGCAATGCCGCGCATGGGGGTATCAACGTGGTCTACATGCGCGATGACGGGCATGTGGCATGGGTGGATCCGGGCCCCTGCCGGCAACAGCAGGAGGCATGAGCGCGCAGGCAATACAGCCATCAATGGCGGTGATTGCGCATGATGCCGTCATCAGCCTTTCCCCGGCGAAAGGCATGGGGCGCTTGAAGCGGCTGTTCGCGCCTGCCCGGTGAAGGCCTTGTTCCTGCAGATGCATCCGGGGCATTTGGGGGTGGGGCGCAAACAGGGGAATGAGCATGGATCTGGCAGACATTCTGAGCGCCGATGACGTGCTGCCTGCCGTGCAGGCAGGCAGCAAGCGGCAGGTGCTGCAGGCGCTGGCGGCACATGCTGCCGAGCGCACGGGAATGGCAGAGCGCACCATCCTGGATGCGCTGATGCAGCGCGAGCGCCTGGGCTCCACCGCCCTGGGGGGAGGCATTGCCATCCCGCATGGGCGCTTTCCGGCGCTGAAACGGGTGATGGGCGTGTTTGCCCGGCTGGCGGCCCCGGTGGATTTCGATGCTCTCGATCACCGGCCGGTGGATATCGTCTTCATGCTGCTGGCACCGGAAAATGCCGGGGCCGATCACCTGAAGGCGCTGGCCCGCGTTTCCCGCGTGCTGCGCGACAGGGCGCTGCTGGAAAAGCTGCGGGCCACGCGCGAGCCGCACACCCTGTATGCCCTGCTGACCGACGAACGCGCCAGCCGCGCCGCCTGAGGCATCCTGCAAGGCACTGCGGTGCGCTTCAGGCAGCGAAGATGACAGGATACCCCTGTTTTTCCGTGCCCGGATGAGAGTGGGTCAGGCCTGCTTGCCGTGCTTTCCGTGCGCGTCTTGCGGGCGCGGGGCGGCAGCGCGGCGCAGGCGGTCGTTGATGGCCTCGCCCAGACCATGCTCCGGGATGGGGGCAACGGCAATGCCATCCACGCCGGTGGCATCCAGGATGTGCAGGTAGGCATAGAGATTGGCTGCCGCCTCGGCCAGATCGCCCGTTGGCGAAAGGTTCAGCCCCGGCACGCCCTGTGGCGCTTCTGCCCCGAAGGCCAGATACATCTCGCCCTCCCGTGGGGCATCCGCATTCAACCGCAGGCGGGCGCGCGGGGCGTAATGCGAAGAGAGCTGGCCCGGTGCGCTGGGCCGTGCGGCATCGCTGGCTGCAGGCGGACGCAACAGCGGCGCACCCAGCACACGCTCCATCTCTTCCCGCGCAATGCCGCCGGGGCGCAGCAGGGTGGCCCTGCCTTTCTCGTCGAAGCCGATGATGGTGGATTCCAGCCCTACCGGGCATTCATCACCATCAAGGATGCAGGCCACATGTTCGGCCAACGGGCTTTCCGCCACGTGCTCGGCTTCCGTCGGAGACAAGCGCCCCGACACATTGGCCGAAGGAGCCGCCACCGGCCCGCCAAAGGCGGTGAGCAGCTCTTGTGCCAGGGGATGAGCCGGCACGCGCACCGCCAGCGTATCCAGCCCGGCGCGGGCAATGGCCGAAATGCCCGCTCCTTCACGATATGGCGCAACGATCGTAAGCGGCCCCGGCCAGAAGGCCTCGGCCAGCTTGCGCGCCACCTGCGGCATGTGCACCAGCGCCTCTGCCTGCTGCATGCTCGCCACGTGGATGATGAGCGGGTTGGTGGCAGGCCGCCCCTTGGCCGCGTAAATGGCGGAAACGGCAGCATCGGAGGTGGCGTCCGCCCCCAGCCCGTAAACGGTCTCGGTGGGGAAGGCCACCAGCTGCCCGGCTTTCAGCGCCTGCACGGCTGCATCGATGTCTTGCACGATCTTGCCCATGTGGGCGAAATACCCAATTATCCACAGCGAGAGAAGCAGGAAGTGCCCTTCTGCACATTGGGCAACAGGAAATTGCACCCAAGCCCCCAAGGGAGGAGAAAGGCCATGACCAACCCGGTGCTGGAAGCACTTGCATTCCGCCACGCCTGCAAGAAGTTCGACCCGGCGCGGCGCATCCCGGATGACACGCTTGCGCAGATCATGAACGCGGCACATCTCTCGCCCTCTTCCTTCGGGTTGCAGCCGTGGAAGTTCCTCGTCATCGCCAACCCGGAGCTGCGCGCCCGCCTGCGCCCGCACTGCTGGGATCAGCCGCAGGTTACCGACTGTTCGCACCTGGTCGTCATCCTCACCCGGCGCGAGCGCACGCTGAAACTGGGCTCGGAGCACACCCGCCGGGTGCTGGCCATGCGCGGCTTCGACGAGGAGAAGCTGCGCGCCTACTTCCGGCGCATCGAGAACTATTACTGGCAGGAGCTGATCCCGCACATCAATTTCTACGCCTGGGGCTCCAAGCAGTGCTACATCGCGCTTGCCAACATCATGACGGCGGCAGCGGCAGCAGGCGTGGATTCCTGCCCGATGGAGGGCTTCGACAAGCAGGCTCTTGATGCCGCGCTGAAGGCCGAGCTGCCCGGCGAGATGACGGAGGACTTCGGCACCGCCGTGCTGTGCGCGCTGGGCTACCGCCACCCGGACTGGCAGCAGCCGCCGCGCTCGCGCCTGCCGCTGGAGGAAGTGGTGCGGGTCGTGGAGTGAACCCCTCCCTTCCCTCCCGTTTGCCGTTGCACACCTGTTCAACCGCAAGGGGTTGACCACATATTCGGATCGGCTTATGTAAGGGATGTTATTGCTAATCGTTTGCAAGAGCAGTGCTGCCTGTCAGGGAGAGAGGCCGATGTTCATGGGTGGGCGCGGGCTGGGAGGGGCGTTGCCCGAAGCCGTTGATGTCGAGGCTGCCGACGGGGCTGAAACCCCTTGCGCGCCGCTTGACCGGCACAAGGCCGGTGCTGCCGTGCGCATCGTCGAGATCGGCGGAGATCGGGCGCTGAAGCGCCGCCTGCGCAACCTGGGGCTGCGCCCCGGCAAGACCATCGAGATCTGCCAGGAATCCCCTGCTGGCGTGGTGGTGGCTGCCGACGGGCTGAAGCTGGCGCTGGCACCGGACGCGGCGCGTGTGGTGCTCGTCGAGAAACGCAGCCGGTAGGTCGAGGCATGTTCCTGCCCTGCACCATCATCTCCCATCACGGACGCAAGGAAAGGCAGTGTTGCAGATTGTCTTTTCTGCCAAATGGCGATGACGCGCGCGCCATCCTGTTCGTGCGCTCGCCTGTGTTGACAGGAGCATGACACGCATGGCCGGAGCCTGCTGCAATGATGCCGGCAAACCGGGGGCGACGCACCGGGCACGCGCGCAGGCTGGCGGGCAAGGCACCATCACTGCCTACCTGGTGGGCAACCCCAACGCCGGCAAGACCACCCTGTTCAACCAGCTCACCGGCGCACGCCAGCGCACCGGCAACTGGGCCGGTGTAACCGTGGAGCGGCGCGAGGGCAGCTTGCGCGATGCAGCAGGGGAAATCCGTTTCATCGACCTGCCGGGTGTCTATTCCATCAGCGCCACGCCGGAGGCAGCGGAGGCAGGGCTGGACGAGGCCATTGCCCGCAATGCGGTGATGGACGGGCGGCACGACGTGCTGCTGAACATCGTCGATGCCTCCAACCTGGAACGCAACCTCTACCTGACGGCGCAACTGGCCGAAGCCGGGCAGCCGATGGTGGTGGCGCTGAACATGGTGGACGTGGCCGAGGCACAAGGCCGCCCGGTGAACGCTGCCGCCTTGCAGAAGGCGCTGGGGGTGCCGGTGGTGCCCATCATTGCGCGCAGTGGACAGGGGCTTGATGCCCTGCTGCAGGCGCTGCGCGAGGTAGTGGCGGCGCAAACGCTGCCTGCCGTGGAAGCGCCGTGGCCTTTGGTGGTGCGCGAGGCCATCGAGCGGCTGGAACCGCTGCTGGAGAAGACGGCACGGGAACGCGGCGTCAGCCCGCGCTGGCTGGCCGTGCGGCTGCTGGAGGG